>CAYYFD010000036.1:0-10733 GCA_964471125.1 uncultured Candidatus Peribacteria bacterium | reverse complement strand
GGACTTGGTGGACGAGCTCATGCGTTACCATGAGAAGTTGCAGCCTACAGCGAAGGCAACAACCATGAAGCATGATGCTCCGCCCGCGCACGCAATTCTCTTCCATGTGCGGCTGGGGCCGAAATGGATTCCCATTGCGCACACGATACTTCCCAGGAGACAAGCTCCCAGCAATTGATCGCTATGCTTGAGGTACAAGTCGTACCCTTCACACAGGAAGTACGCCCAGAGCGTGAGTGCAGTGACCAGTCCAATTGCACCCAGGTACTCCAGAGTTTTTTTGCTGTTCCATGCAACGACGGTTGCAATGATCAGCACGACAGCAGAAACAGCGGACAGAATTTCAATGTGTGACATCATGACCCCATGATTTACAAAGAGCGCGTCCTAGCCTGAGGAACGCAGCTCAAGTGAGTAAGCCGCGAAGGGCTCAGGCTAATTACATTATAAAATATATATATAAATAAGCAAGTTCTTTGCTCGTTCTAAACTATCTCCTTTCCCAGGATTTGATTCGATATAGCTGAAGGTGAAGGCTCAGGAAGAAGCTCTTCTGTCGTTCGTGTTTCCGGGAGGAACGGAAGGAGTGGTAGCGGTAGAAAGCTACTGAGGATGGCGATCCAGAGAACCTTATCAAGATTTGTATAATTCGCTGCAAGAGTTTCCGTTGCCTGATGAATATCGAAGAAATGCACGAGTGACGCTCCACCGATGTCACTGATGGCAAGGCCGATATTCATGATGCTGGCAAGGACGGCAAAGACCGTCGCCTCCACTCCTTTCGGGCATACTCTCGCGACAAGAACGAGAAGGGGAAGGAATCCTATTTCCGTAAGAGGACCGGAGATTAGGGTATCTGCCATAGCGAAAAACTTCGGACTCACACCGAGAATTTCATACCACCGGTATACGAGTCCGAGTGTGGGCAGACTGAGAAATACGCTGGCAAAGACAATGCCGCAGAGAAGTTTTTTCATGGGAACTGCAATGAGCCATTTGCGGAAAATCAGGACACCGACGATGCCCATGAAGCGACTGATGACACTCAGGCGCCCAAAGAATTCCGCATCGAAGTGCAGCTCATCGATCATGTAGTACCCGAGCGCTCCCCCACTGCTCGGCGTCGCTCTCCAGATAAAGAGAAAGAGGGCAGACCAGAGAATTGCCGGGGAAAGCGCACTTTTAAAATTTGCCCATGTCTTCCGCCAGTTCCATACGCTGATTTGTGCAGGAACTTCTTTCAGGAATACAGCAATGAGAGACGTCAGCAGTGGCAAAGTTGCTGTCAGAAGAAAAACGCGCCGTGCTCCGATGGATTCCGTAAGAATGCCGGAGCTATAGGCAACGATCAGCGCACCGAACATGATTGCCGCTCTGCAGATGCTTTGGATTTTTCCAGCAGCTGTATGTGATTTACTGCGCTCAGCTACGATCCCGTCGACAATGACATCTGCCAGTGCGAAGCCCAATGAAGCAATAGTCTCTGCAAAAAGCACTCCCCAAAAATTCGTTACCCAAGTTGCAAGCGACAGATATCCCATGCTTGCGAGGATTCCACTGAGGATAAGATACGGCTTTCTCCGTAGTCCCCATACCGGAACGCGGTCCGAGAGAATGCCGTACATCGGTTTGATGCTCCACGGAATGATTGCGATCGAGCTCAGGATTCCCAGCTGTTCCAATGTCAGTCCGAGTTCGTCCTTATAGAAGAATGTTGTCGCTACTCCAGCAAGACTGCTTGCTCCTGCGATGAAGTAGACGAAGGGAATCAGGGCCGACGTAAGATCAAATTTCTTCATGCTACTTTCTTAATGATTGCATCATGCTGATGCGCTTGTTCACGACTTCCTCTGTTCCTATATCGGAACGAAAACGCACAGGTCCCTGAACATCTGAACAAATTTTTTGTGCAACTTTTTCCGCTTCATTCAGGGTTGAACCAATACCAACTATTCCAAAAGATCTCGATCCGCCGAGCATCAGATCTCCCTTAGCATTCTTCGTAATGTCGCCCATGTAGATATGGGAGTCTTGATTACTTGCCTGCATGGGGAGAGTGACCTTCTGTCCCTTTTCCTCTTTAGCCTCGGGGTAACTTTTCGGCGTGATGTATTTACACACCGTTGCCTTGTGTGAGAATCGCGCCATATCGTCAGTGATATTTCCTTCGATCATGGCTAAACAGAGGTCTACAAAATCCGATTCAAGAATGGGTAATACATTCAGTGCCTCGGGATCGCCGAAGCGCGCATTGTATTCGATGACGCGAATACCATCCCTTACCGCAATGAAGCCCCCATAGAGAATTCCCCTGTACGGCTCGCTGCATTCTTTAAGAAGTGCAGCAGCGATTTGGCGGTTAATAACTTTTGCTGACTGTAGATCTGAGTCTTCAAGGAAGGGCAGTGAGTGATCGGCGCAGGAGTATGTTCCCATCCCACCGGTATTCGGACCCGTGTCTCCGTTGTACGCACGCTTATGGTCCTGCACTGCGGGCATATCCACGACGGATGTTCCTGACGCGAAGCTCATCAAGCTGAACTCCACCCCAATGAGTTTTTCCTCCACGACCACTCTGCCGCATTCGGCAATGCACTCGAGTGCATAGCTCACGCCTTCCTCTACGCTCTGCAAGTGCTCACCACTCACTTTCACGCCTTTTCCTCCACGCAGTGCGTCGTACTTTACAACAAAATCCCCGTGGCAATCGTTTCTTATAAATGCATCAATAGATTTAGCATCAGCCCTTTCCCAAGCCATAAACTTTGGATATGCATTGATGCCATATTTCTGCATCAGCTCCCGCCCGAATGCTTTTGAGCTTTCTATACGTGCGAGTGATTTCTTCGGTGCAATGCATGGTATGCCTATCGCTTCGAGCTCATCTGCAAGTCCTCCACCAATCGGATCATCTGGACCGATGAATGCGAAGTCGGGCTTATGCTTTTTTGCGAGTTCTACGATTGCAGGAAAGTCCATGATGTCCAGTGCTTGATGCAGGTCTGCAATACGTGCAATACCAACATTATCGTTGGGACTGATGGCAATGATCTCCGGTTTGTGTCTGCTTCGGGCAAGTGCTTCGGCGATGGCATGTCCGCGGGCCGAGGAGGTGACTAGGAGAACCTTCATGAGGGTATTGTATCAGCATCCGTAGAGACGCACGTATCGTGCGTCTCAAATCTTTAACGAGACGCACCAAAAGTACGTCTCTACGGATGCCTCGAAATGTGATTAGAATTGGATGTTGTTATACCAATGCCATCATCCTCTGATCACTACTGTTGTCCTCTGCGATTTGTTCTGCGTCAAACGCATCCCGTGTTTCATTGCGACCTTGGCCTAGGGCCTTCAGGAATTTGGCGTTTACTTCTGGCGTGGGGTACTTACCAGTGAAGCATCCTTCAGAAAATTTCTTGATGTTGCGATTACCGTACTGCACGGCTCCGCGGATATCTTCTACGGAATTGTAAAAGAGGCCGTCGGCACCGATAAACTTTCGGATCTGTTCGATACTCATATTTGCGGCAATAAGCTCGTTCGTTGTGGGAAGGTCTATGCCGTAGGGATCCGGTCCGATGATCGGTGGTGACGCGGATGCGAAGTAGACTTTCTTAGCTCCTGCCTCGCGTGCGATTTCCACGATTTTCTTGCTAGTATTTCCTCTGACGATCGAGTCATCTACAAGAAGGACATTCTGGTTCCGGAACTCGAGCTCGATCGGGTGAAGCTTAAATTTGAGGGAGCGCTTGCGCACGGACTGTCCCGGCATGATGAATGTACGACCGATGTAGCGATTCTTCACAAAGCCCTCGCGGTAGCGGATCTTGAGCTTGTCTGCGAGGCCAGCAGCTGCAGGACGCCCTGTATCGGGAATGGGGATAACGGAGTCGATACGGATGCCTGCTTTCTTGATCTGCTTTGCGAGTGCTTCACCCATGCGGATACGTGCCTTGTAGACGTTCACGCCATCGATCGTGGAGTCCGGAGCCGCAAGGTAGACCCATTCAAACATACAAGGGTTGAGCTGACCTTTTACCACTTGCCTGCTATGCAGCCTATTCTTTCTGTCGATGAAGACGGCTTCTCCTGGGCGGATATCCCGTACAAACTCGTAATCGAGAGCGTGGAAGACTGTATTTTCTGAGGTGATCATGTATTCCTCTTTCATGCCGTAACGCCTCTTCCCGAGCTGCAGTGGTCGGATACCGTGCGGGTCACGGAATCCCAGAATTCCCTGACCGCCGATGAGTGCAACGGCGGAGTAGGCCCCCTTACATTTGCCCATCAGTGTTTTGACAGCACCGAAGACATGCTCGGGCGTGAGTTTTTTCGGATGCTGGTGACGAAGCGCTACGGCAAAGATATTGAGGAGGACTTCGGAATCCGAATTGGTATTGAGGTGGTGGTACTCCTTTTCCATCAGTTTCCGTCGTAAATCCGCAGTATTTGTGAGGTTGCCGTTATGAGCGAGTGCTATACCGAAAGGTGTTGAGATGAAGAACGGCTGCGCTTCAAATTCACTGGAGCATCCTGCTGTCGGGTAACGCACATGCCCGATGCCCATAGGACCCTGCAAGCGCTGCAGGGATTTGGCATGAAACACATCGCGCACCATACCGTTACTTTTCTTCAGGTGAAACTGGTCGTTGTAGGTGACAATGCCTGCTGCATCCTGACCTCTGTGCTGGAGCACAATGAGACCGTCATACAGATCCTGAATGACGTTACGAAAGCCGGAGGCGGCGATTATTCCACACATAGTTAGAAGGTTGCAGATTTTTTTACACTCAAAGTTGCCCTACACGAAACTTTCGTGAGTGGCAGAAGGGAAGTGGAGTGGGCTCCCATGAAGAGATTCTACGGAAAATATGCATAATCGCAAGAGAAAGAACGTCTGGCTCGAAAGCCAGACGTCTTTAGTGTTACCCGCCGAAGCAGGCATACAGGACTGCAATCACAACAACTGCAGTTACGATCAGCCCCCATGGGAACTCCAGTGGCCGTGTAGTGGCCATTGCCGCTTGCTGAGTTTCGTTCACTTCCTCAGCGGTGAGTACGACCCAGTCCCACCGCGTCACCATTTCTATCCATGGCGTGGGGTGGTCGTTGTCGTAACGCTGACCTGCGCCCGTGAAGAAGAATGATGTGACTTCCGTGTCTGAACTCTTCTCGAAGAGTTCACCGTCATCATCCCTCAGCAAGACCGTACCAATGGGCAGCTTTTCAAAGGATCGATTGTCATCATCTTCGAACATGATTTCACTCCTTTCTTGAGTGTGGAAGAGAGACAATACTAACAATACTTGCCACTTGGTTTTATGCAATATACTTGAGGAATTTAGTTCAATTGGCGCTCTTTAGATTGAACACAATTTTTGATCAATGAGCATACTGTCATCGGTCCGACGCCCCCCGGAACAGGAGTGATAGCCGAGGCGATTTGCGAGACCGTATCAAAGTCGACATCGCCCGTGAGCTTGCCATCGATACGGCTGGTACCGACGTCGATGACAACGGCTCCAGGTTTCACCATGTCTCCGGTGATGAACTTCGGCTTGCCGATTGCTGCGACGAGAACGTCCGCCTGCTTTGTTATCGTGGCGAGGTCTTTTGTTTTGCTATGACAGACGGTCACTGTTGCATCTCGGTTGAGGAGCATTACTGCGAGAGGTTTTCCGACAATGTTGCTGCGACCCACTATTACTACATGTTTTCCTGCAACGGGAATCTTGTAGTGCTCGAGAAGCATGATGATCCCCGCGGGTGTTGCCGGAGGAAGATGCTCGAATTCCTTGCTGAGGAAAACTTTGCCGAGGTTATAGGCGCCGAAACCGTCGACGTCTTTCTTTGGGTCGATGGCGCGGATGACCTCAGGAACATGCGACTGGAGATGCTCCGGAAGCGGGAGCTGGACGATGAAGCCGGTAACGTCGGGATCGGCATTTAGTTCACCTACCTTGGAGAGCAAGTCTTCCAGAGATAGTGATGAAGGCAGATGGCAGTGCTCGGAGCGCATGCCGACTTCGGCTGCGCTTTTGATCTTTTGCTTGATGTAGCTGCTACTTCCCGCATCATCGCCGACTTGTACGACGACGAGCTTGGGGTTAAGTTTTTCAATCCTCGGCTTCAGTGACGCTAGTACTGCTGCGGAGGCTTCGCGGCCGGAGAGGAGGAGGGCGGACATATAGTGATCATACAAGTCATACCGCCCTCCATCCAATAAGCAACTTTAGTTTGGAATGCAGTACAATGTTGCATTACATGTACCTCGTACATACTTCGCTCTTTGCTGAGCTTTTGGTGGCGGAGCCACTTTAGCAGGAATTATTTGAATCGATGTCCCCTGGAAGGAAATTCTCCCATTATCAGGTACGTCTGTCGGGTCGAATGTTGGAGTAAACGTAGTAACCCTTCCTGATGTTGGATGTCCAACAGTATCGGGCTTGCAACCGGTGTCACATGGAGGCGGCATCGCGGACATTTCACAGAATCTAAGGGCTGCTGCAGATGCTGCATTATTTAAATCTGTGATAAAAGTACCAACAGGATTAGGCGCGATTTGCCATCCTGGAGCCATAGCTGGTCCTGAAGCACCCCAAGAATCAACCGGTCCAACAGTTTTATTTGTACACGTAGGTGGTGGTGGGGGAGGAGGGGTATTGCTATGACACCCGCATAACCCACTTTGCCTTCTGCAGCTAGTACCCACTGGGCAAGCTCCTCCGGTGTTGGTACAGGTAAGACCTGTAGCTCTACAATTTGGTGGAGCTGCACATGCACATGCTCCATTCACATTCCTGCATGTTTGTCCGCTGATAGGGCATGGTCCACCGCATGCTGTAACCGGACCTCCACACGTAGGTGGTGGCGGTGGAGGGGATGTAGCTACGCATGAGCATGCAACTCCGGCGGCGCCGGAACAGGTGCTCCCTGTCGGACATGTTCCACCATTGCATGAAGTGCCTGTACCTCCACACTGTGTTGGTGGTGGAGGTAATGTGGAGCAGAACGTATTGCACGCAGCCTTTGTCTGAAATCCACCGCCAACGCGGGTTGCTCCTCCGGCACACGCACCACCAGTCGGATAATCCAATGCACAGCTGCAGGCATTACTAGGAGCTGGCGCTCTACACGCTTTCCAGTTACACAGGGTATCTTTTTCTGTATTACTGCACTGAGTCATGGAGTGATAGCACCATGCGATGTAAGGAACTTGTGTTGTCGGATAGACACAATTCCCATTGTAAAAGTCTTTCGTACACGATGCTCTTTGGCAGCTTCCCGATATTGCACAGTTAATACTTGTTGCACATGCGCATCCGTTGGAAATCGGAGGAAGGCATGCGGCAGGAGCCGGCGGAGGGGTTTGTCCAAGTAGACTTGTTCCATTCAGCGGCTCGATAATATATTTTTGCGTCGCAAAAAATCCCGCAACGCCGATAAACATAAATGTGAGAAATACCGTGGTCAGTCTGCCCATTGAAAAACGGGAGGAAATTTAACGTTTATTTTCCTCTACTTCCTTCAATAGTCAAATGTGATTTCTTAGCACGTTGAATATTTCCTCCGCAACTTCCTCCAGTTTTCCGGAGCTATCAATGACATGCATTTCTGATGAACGTGCCAACTGATATGCCGTATATACCTTTTTCTGAAACGTATCGATTTCGAACTGATCTTTTACAGTACGTCTTCCCACGCGCTCGGCACACACTTCGTACGGAGGAAGGAGAAGAAATACGACATCCGGCACAGGAAAAATATTATTGATATTTCGCAACCACTCGGCATCCAATCCCTGTGCTGTACCATAGACAATTGTCGAAAGCGCGTAGCGATCCGTGATAACGGTTTTTCCTGCTGCGAGTGCGGGAGTAATGAGCCGTGTAACGTGATCCGCACGGTCGGCACAAAAGAGCAGCTGCACTGCTTTGGGGTCTGGCATGCCGGTGCCCTGGAGCATGGTGCGGATCTGCTTGCCTATAGGGCCGTCCGTCGGTTCTGCTGTGAGGACGACATCATGCCCTTCTTTTATAAGACGATCTGCAAGGAATTTGCTGTGGCGGGTGGTACCGGCGCCGTCGGGGCCTTCGAGGACGATAAGGGGCATGGATGCAGAGTAAAGAGGAAAGAGTAAAGAGAATAGAGAAAATGAAGCCATTCACGATATCGCGCTAAACAGCGTTTTCTGCTATAATTATGAGATTATGCGTGCGCTGACGCTCCTGCGGCCGGACATAGCAATTCCGCTGATGCGCGAGTTTCTGGGATGGTACTTGAGAGAGATCCTAAGGATTCCACAATGTGGCTTTGCATACGCCAAAGCATGCAATGTCATCCTCCCAATACCGTTTCTTCTGCGCACACTGTTTGCCCCGTGGAAAAATATCATCGAGAGGCCTGCGAAGCTCACCATCGTCAATATGGGTCCCGTCCTTGCTCTGAACTTGATTTCGCGTGCAGTCGGCGCTGTCGTGCGTATCGGCGCGATCATTGTAGCCATTGCAGTGCAGGTCGCCGTGCTCGCATGTACGATCTCCTATCTTTTGCTCTGGATCGCCTATCCACCCGTGCTTCTTTTTGTTGTCGCGCATATCACCCTCGTTTCCCTCGCATGAAGCCGGCATCACTCTCCCTCGCCGGCACACGTATGGACCGCATCGAGACGCTCCGGAGAAGTGTATTTGGACCGCTTGCGCTGATGCTTGAGGTAATCCTCTTTGCAGGAATTGTTTTTGGCATTTTCGCAGCAGAGAACGAGATCGCTTTTGTGGAAGCGGCGCTTCTCTTTGTTTTCACGTTAGGCGTTCTGCACCGGTTCATCGTGGATGCATCGGATAGAGATACAAAACCGTCATCTGATATTCGTGAACTTGTGGATGCTGATCTTCTGCGGGGCATGCGCAACTCCGCCCATGTTACTGCCGCAGATCTTTTCCGTGCATGTTTGCGTTCTTCGCGCGGCATGTTTCTTCTGCGGGAACTTGGCATGGATCCAGAGCATCTGTCTGCGACGTGCAGCAGTGCACTGGAGGGGGTGGATCCTCAGGGGATTCTTGCGGGAGCTACTGGGCTTCTTTCCCGATACGAAGCTTCTCGTATTGCTGCTCCACATATTCTTGCGTATCTCCTGCGCAGTACTGCAGGCCCATTTTACGATGCAATGAATCATGCGGACATCGCCGAGGCAGATCTCGACGCTGTGGTGCGATGGGAAGCTATGGTCCGGCATTCCGCACATGTTTCCGCATGGACACCACAGGCAGTCATAGCATCGTTCGGTGGTATGGGGCAGAGCTGGGTGATGGGCTACAACAGCATTCTTGATGAACTTACAGAGGACCTTACGCATGAGGCGATGCGGATTGCGCAGAGGGGAACGCTTTACCACAACGGTGAACGCGAAACGATCGCCGGAATTCTGGGGCGCGGCGCACATCACAATGCGCTGCTGCTCGGTCGCAGGGGATCGGGTCGCTGGACACTGCTTATGCATTTCACCGCTGCATTGCGCATGCGGGAACTTTCTAAAGGCTTGCGGCTTTCGCGTGTATTTCTTCTCAAAACACAACGTCTCCTTTCGGGAACGGATCATCCCGATCATGATCTTCTCAAAGCACTTCAGGGACGGGACAGCGGCCGGCACATCATTGTGATCCGCGACCTCGGTCTGCTTCTAAGTGGCGGCGATGCGAGATTGCAGGGTGTACTGATGAAGCTTCTGGAAAGCCCCAATGTCGGTGTGGTCGCCATTGCGGATCCTGAGGAGTACCACGCGGGAATTGCAAAGCATGCAGGAGTGGATGCGCTCTTTGAACGCGTAACGATCGAGGAGCCAGCAGAACCACAGACTATGGAGGTGCTTATGGAGGAAAGTACGCAGCTTCAGAAATCCGGTCGTATCACTGTCCCATACCGGCTCTTACGTAAGATCATCGAAGCGACAGGACGCTACGTAGGGTTGCAGGCTTTTCCAGGAAAAGCGGTGGAGGTACTGCGGGAAGTCGTCGCGCAGGCCCGCTCGCTACGGCTGTGTGCAGTGACAGAAGAGATGGTCCTACAGGCGATTTCCGTGCGCGCGCATCAGGATGTCTCCGCACTTGATGTGGATGACAGGCTACGGTACCTCGAGACAGAAGTGCGTCTGCAGGAACGGATTATCGGGCAAAATCATGCCGTAAAAACTCTCGCGAATGCGCTTAAGCGCGGAAAGCTGCAGATTGGCAGTCGCAATCGTCCCATCGGAACATTTCTGCTGCTCGGACCTACAGGCGTGGGAAAGACCGAAACGGCGAAAGCACTGTGCGACATTCTCTTCGACGGAAGTGATCATATGATCCGACTGGACATGAATGAATTTTCCGAGAGTACGTCGGTGGACCGGATTATCGGCGGAGGGGCCGGAGACAAGGGTGTACTGGCCAAGCAGGTGCAACAGAGACCTGCGTCACTGGTTCTTCTCGATGAGCTGGAGAAAGCGCATCCGCATGTGCTGAATCTTTTCCTGCAGATTCTCGACGAAGGACATCTGATCGATAGCGACGGCGTAAAGACCGACTTCCGCTCGACCGTGATCATCGCGACAAGTAATGCGGGGTCAAAAGCCGTCCATCAGATTCTACAAAAAAATCCTGCAATGCCTGCAGAGGAATTTCATATACAACTCATCGATGCGATCATCGAAACCGGAACCTATTCACCGGAATTCCTGAATCGCTTCGCTGACGTCG
>CAYYFD010000035.1:0-10807 GCA_964471125.1 uncultured Candidatus Peribacteria bacterium | reverse complement strand
GGTCGAAAGGGAATCATCTTACAAAGCTTTTTTCAAACATGAACAATCCGGCATTCCCCTTCCCTTTACAGCCGCAACGATCAATAATCGGTGTGCAATATGGGTCGGTAGCTCAGTTGGTAGAGCAGTGCCCTTTTAAGGCATTGGCCGCGGGTTCAAATCCCGCCCGACCCACCATCCGTCTTCGTCTGCGGACTTCGCCGAGATTTCCCTCCATTGCCACGGCGTAGCTCACAAGCGGAGCCGGGCCGCCCGACCCACCATTCCACTCTTCCATGCTCAAAGAATTCCGAAGCTTCGCAATGCGCGGCAATGTCATAGATCTTGCCGTGGGCGTGATCATCGGTGGTGCCTTCGGGAAAATCGTCACATCACTCGTGAACGATGTCCTCATGCCCGCTATCGGGCTCATCCTGGGACAGCTGGATTTCTCAACACTCTCGATCACCATTGGAAGCTCCAGCATCAAGTATGGGCTCTTTATGCAGTCGATTGTTGACTTCATCATTGTTGCATTCTGTGTCTTCCTTATGATTCAGCAACTTCAGCGCCTCAAGAAGAAGGAAGATGCGACTCCCACCATTCCTCCGCCACCATCGAAGGAAGTACTGCTTCTTACGGAGATCCGGGATCTCCTGAAAAAATAAGCCGGAGTGTTATACTCACAGCGATGAATGCCCATACGACATCGGAAAAAATCACGGCGTTTGATCTCGATAAGCCGGATTTGACGTTTCCCATGGATAGGGAGGAGTTTTACAACGAACAAATTGCGATCTTCAAAAAAACGGGGAAATCAACGAAGGGGATCAGTATCGTCGACGTACTTCTTTTTGATGTGAATGGAGAGATGTTTGTGCAAAAACGCAGCGGCACAAAGCGTCACAATCCGGATCTGTTCGACAAATCCATCGGGGGCCATGTTGCATCCGGAGACAATCCAGATTTTACGGTGATGGTAGAAACAGTGCAGGAGCTCAATGTGCCGTCCATCGTCCTACGCAGTGAGCAGGACTACCTAAAGTGTTTACGTCTCTTGAGTGGATATCTAGATACAATCGCTCTCATCAAAAACGTAAGCGTATTTGTCGCACCGTTACAAAAGATCTTCGATAGAGAAGGCGTTGTCATCACGAACAAGAAGTACCTGTATCTGGGTATGTATAACGGATCCACAAAAACAATTGATCGCGAGTCTAAGGGGGTGCTTCTCTATCAGCTGGATGATCTCATTGCAGAAATGACGCAGTTTCCTGAACGCTTTACAGCAGACATGCATTACTACATCGAGCACCATGAGAAAGACCTTCGCAAATTTATAGGTGACGCCGTAAAAGTCATAGCTACATCCTAAAGCCATGCCTACCGCCCTCATTACCGGCGCCTCCGGAGGCCTTGGCGAGGAATTCGCAAAGCTCTTTGCACTGGACGGCTATGACCTTGTCCTTGTTGCGCGGAACCAAGAAAGATTGCAGTCAGTCGCAAAAGAGCTGGAAGCCCAATACCACATTACAACGCACATTCTTCCCTGCGATCTCTCTGTACCGAATGCCGCATTGGTGCTGGTTCAGGAATTACAAAAGAGAAACATCACGGTTCACACACTTGTGAACAACGCAGGCTTCGGTGCGTACGGCCTTTTCCATGAGACGACATACGAGCAGGAGAAACAGTTGCTTCAGGTGAATATCACCACTCTCACGGATCTCACTAAAATGCTTTTGCCCACTATGGTGGTGAACAAAACCGGTGGAATCCTCAACATTGCATCGACTGCCGCATTCCAACCGGGCCCTCTCATGGCTGTGTATTACGCGAGTAAAGCCTATGTCATGCATTTCTCCGTTGCACTTTCGGAAGAGCTGCGGGGAACAGGCGTGACCGTAACCTGTCTCTGCCCGGGCCCGACGAAGACGGGATTTGAAAAGAATGCACACATGGGAAGTTCTCAACTCTTTCGCAGGAAAACAATGGATGCGGCCACCGTAGCCCGCATCGGATACAGAGCCCTGGAAACGAAGCGACCGCTTGTTGTCGCAGGAAAACTCAATACCTTCGGCGCATTCATGACGCGCTTCATTCCGCGTATATGGGCCGCTCGCGTTGCGATGCGGGTACAGGCTCCGCGATAATCACTCTGATGCCACATTACTTCTACCTCGCCCGCTGTAGCGATGCCTCTCTCTATGCAGGAACGTGCATCGATCTCAAGGCACGGGAGGAAAAACATAATGATGGAACAGGTGCAAAGTACACACGAAGCAGACGACCGGTGAAGATCGTCTACCATGAAGAATTTTCGACACTTGGTGAGGCGAGGAAGAGAGAGGCACTAGTGAAAAAGCTTTCCAAGCTACAGAAAGAATCTCTGGCTACATAAACAAAACCGCCTCAAGGATTGCTCCTAGGGACGGTGTTTGTTTTTGGTCAGCGGTCAACAGAAGTAAATCAATCAACCGATGACAATAATAGTATACCAAATACACGGTCGGAATACTAGGGGATTTTGGACTGAAATAAATGGCTCCATTGGCCATTTTGATATTTTGCTCATGAATGAAGAAATAGGGAAATACAGAACTACGGAAATAAGGCTCGCCGTCTTTCATTCCGTACTTCCTCATTTCCTTTGTCCTATTATTTAGGACTTCGCTGAGTTCCTCGTCCTCCGTCTTTCGTTATCTGTGAGGAGCTTTTTACGCAGGCGAATATTGAGCGGCGTAATCTCCACGAGCTCATCATCGGCAATGTACTCGAGTGCCTGCTCCAGTGTCATCGGTTGCACCGGCGTAAGCTTCGTTGCCTCGTCGGTTCCGGAAGCACGCATGTTTGTAAGCTTCTTTCCCTTGGTCACATTTACCTCCATGTCCTGATCCTTCGCGCTTTCGCCGATGATCATGCCTTCGTACATGACCGTACCCGGCATGATGAAGAGCTTGCCGCGCTCTTCGAGCTTCCAGAGATCGTATCCGGTTGCCACTCCATGAAGCATCGAGAGGATGGAACCGCGCGTCCGTCCCGGCAGATTTCCTTTCCAGGGTTCATAGCGGATAAACGAGTGCGAGAGAATTCCCTCCCCTTTGGTTTCGATGATGAAATCCCCGCGAAGACCGAGCAAGCCCCGTGTCGGCGCGGTGAACTCGATACGCGTGTGACCGTTTTCCGTCTTCATGTCGACCATCTCACCTTTGCGGCGCGTGAGCATATCGATGACGGTACCGATGGCGGTTTCCGGAACATCGATGATGACCTGCTCCACCGGCTCTTCCTTTCCACTCGGACCGTCACGGACGATGACTTCCGGACGCGAAACCTGCAGCTCAAACCCTTCGCGGCGCATCTGTTCGAGAAGAACGGAAAGATGCAGCTCTCCTCTGCCGGAAACTTTGTAGGCATCCGTTCCGGGAATGTCTTCCACGAGCAGTCCGACGTTGGTCTCCTTTTCCTTATCGAGACGCGCGCGAATGTGACGGGTGGTCACAAGCTTTCCTTCCTTTCCCGCAAACGGAGAGTTGTTCACAAGGAAATTCATGGAGATCGTCGGAGGGTCGATGCGAAGAGCTGGAAGAGGCTCGGCAGATTCGCTGGTTGTGATGGTTTCACCGACGTTGATATCGGGAATGCCTGCAATAATGACGATGTCACCTGCACTGGCGACCGTGATCTCCGCCCGGGCCACTCCCTCATTGCGGAAGAGCTTGCTGACTTTGCTGGTGCGGGTAGGCGCACCTTCGGCCTTCATGAACACCTTGTCACCCACCTTGAGCTGCCCCTCGGTCACACGACCGACAGCGAGACGTCCGACATAGTTATCGTAATCCAAACTCGCCGGCTGCATGCGGAAAGGAACGGTAATGTTCTGCTCAGCAGGAGGAACCTTTTCTAAAATAAGATCGAGAAGCGGCGTGAGATCTTTTGAATCATCCTCTAGCTTCCGCTTGGCAATGCCTTCACGAGCGATAGCGAAGATGTAGGCAAAATCTAACTGTGCGTCTGAGGCGCCAAGTTTCACGAAGAGATCGAAGACCATATCGACTACCTCTGTCGGCCGCGCTGCGGGCTTGTCGATCTTGTTGATTACAACGATCGGCTTCAGTCCCATCGCCAGAGACTTCATGAGCACGAATTTCGTCTGGGGCATCGGCCCCTCCTGTGCGTCGACGACAAGAAGCACACTATCGACTGTCCCAAGAACGCGCTCCACTTCGGAACCGAAGTCGGCATGACCCGGCGTATCGACGATATTGATGCGGCAGTCCTTGTACGTGATCGCCGCGTTCTTTGCATAGATCGTAATGCCACGCTCCTTCTCTTGAACGTTGCTGTCCATGATAAGCTCCCCCACTTCCTCATGATCGTTAAACGCGCCACCTTGGCGCAAAAGACCGTCCACAAGCGTGGTTTTACCGTGGTCAACGTGCGCGATAATGGCGATGTTTCGAATGTCCATAGTGTGAGATTTCTTGAAAGACACGACACTGTAGCCGTTTATAGGGCACCTGCACAACGGGATTTCATGGTAAAAATGCCCCATATCAACAATACTGGCCTTCATGAAAGTAGCCTTAGTTCATGAGCTCCTAACCATGAAAGGCGGCGCTGAGCGCGTGCTAAGGGTTTTCGCAGACATGTTTCCGGATGCGCCGATCTACACACTTCTGTACGACGAGAAGAAGCTCGGCGACTGGTTTCCAAAGCAACGCGTCCGCACAAGTAATCTGCAATCTGCAACTCGTCTCGGCGGAGGCCGCAGCCGAAGTCGGATCTGCAAACTCTTGCCCGTCTCTCTAAAATACAATCACCATCTGTACTTGTCTCGCTTCCCTACCGCCGTCGAAGCGTGGGACTTTAGCGAATTCGATCTCGTCATCTCCTCCTCCTCCGCCTTCGCCCACAACATCATCACCAATGGAAAGCCCAAGCATCTTTCGTTCGTAAACTCCCCCGCCCGTTACCTCTGGGACCGTACACATGATGTTTTGGATCAAGCGGGTAAAGGCTTGCTCGGTCCACTCAAGCGCATGTATCTCGAACGTGTGTTTCACAAACTCCGCATCTGGGACTGTGAATCTGCTGCACGCGCTGACCGCATCATTGTTTCTTCAAAAGAAGTACAACGCCGAGTGGAGCTCTACTGGCGACGGGAAAGCACTGTCGTCTATCCACCCATCGATGATTTCTGGTTCCAAGAGCAAGGAATGAGCAAGGAACATATTCGTGAGCAAATGCAGCACCCCGACTACTTCCTCGTCGTCTCCACCCTCGTTCCCTATAAAAGAATCGATCTCGCCATCGAAGCATGCAACCGCCTTGGCGCGCATCTCAAAATCGTCGGAGAAGGCCCCGACCGCAAGCGACTGGAAAAACTTGCCGGACCCACCATCGAATTCTTCGGATATCGGCGAGGTGACGAACTGAGAGACCTCTACACCGGTGCAAAGGCAACGATCGTTCCGGGTGACGAAGATTTCAATCTCGTCGCATTGGAATCCATGGCATGCGGCACTCCCGTGATTGCCTTTGGCGCAGGCGGGCCGCTGGAAACAATTGCTGAAGGGAAAACCGGTGAATTTTTTATGGATCCAACCAGCAAATCTCTTGAAAAAGTAATACAAAAGTATGATCAAAAATTGTATTCAATAGATGCGTGCAAGGCACGCGCAGCAGAGTTTTCACGCTCAGCATTTGAAAAAAATATTCATGCGCAGATCGATCATCTCATGATGAAGTAAGCGCAGATACCCCGCACTCTTTTCACTTTTCCTGCCTACCGGCAGGCAGGCTCTTTTCTCTTTTCTCTTCCATCGGTACGCTCCCCGCATGCTCAACTCCCTCCTCCCTCTTCTTCTTGCACCGTTCATGCACACAAACGAGCCGGCAATGATGCCGATGCATGAGCCTCCAGCAATCTCTGTCCATGAGCACATGCCTATGATGGAAGAGGAAGCAAACGAACCGATCATTCGTGCAGATGTCTCTGGCATGGAACGACGAATGATGCGACGGACATTTCAGGAAATCCCCGAACAGGTCCGTCGAAAGGGAACGAGAGAATCCTCCTATTGGTATCGCTCTCTGCGCATGGATCACGCAGCCAAATCCATGAAGCCGCAGATGCCGGGTACCGATCTCACGCAACGCACGCACCGTGGTATGGCGGAGTGGAGTCGTAGGACCGACCGCCGCATGCGGCATTTCCCGAGGGGATGTGCGTTTCCGTGTAGGGAAAATTCTGGGGAATAGTGCATGCACAAGGCAAAAAGACTGATAGGGTGTTGGTGTCTCACAAGCGTTTTTTTCACCACGGAAAGGAGGTGCATCATGACGCAAGAGACCTGTTTCTTTGAGCACATCGGCCCAGGTGCACTGTTCACGGATGGACAGGAAAGAATGTTTCGTAAGCTCGATGACGACCATGGTGTTCGGGTTGCCCGCCGCAACGGAGCACTCATCGAATGCGGCACTCCGAAAGAGTTTCAGCGCACGATGGTCGTGTGCCCCCACTCCGAGGAGACGCTCGATGACTTCATCGCGGATGATATGCCGAATACAGCAATGAGCTTAGGAGAAATCCAAACCCTCCTTCTCCTCCTTGTGGGAGGACTCATACTGCTCGGTATGACCCTCAGTTGTATTACTTGGGCGCTCAAATGAGCACGGGTCTGTCGTCGATCGACGACAGACCCTGATTTTTTGAGCGTCCCCATTTGTAGGTGCGCGGTCGGCATGTATCACAGAAAATCGCACCCAAGAATGGGTGCTCTCTGTGCATGAATGAATGATGAAATAATGGTTTGCCTAATCACGATAGAACTCTACATTGCAGACAATGGATGCATAAGAAATCTTGGCGTGAATTGCGACACACAAGTGAGCATTGTATGATCGTACTATGTTACAACTGAAATTTAGGGAACCAATTGGTGACAGATTTTTTGCCTGTACTTTCTTCACACTACTAACAGTCCTGGTCATCATTGGCATACGCACTGCCGAGGACTACGGAATTACTTGGGACGAGAAGATGCAATACATCATCGGCAAGACCGGATTACAATTCTTTGAAGGTGCGCCATGGATGGAATTCCAAGGCAAAGAGCATTTTAAATATTTTGGTCCCACTTTCGAAATCCTGCTTGCATATTTGCAAAAAGTTCTCGGCTACTCAGCATCTCAGGATATCTTCACAATGAGACATTTTATGACATTTCTCTCATATATTTTCGGTACTTTTTTTCTCTACAGGATTGGTCTTTCATGGTGGAAAAATCCTCGATGGGCACTGCTGGGATGTCTGTTCTTTGTGTTGAGCCCACGTATTTACGGTCACGCATTTTACAACTCTAAAGATATCCCCGCATTGGCAATGTTCATCACCTGTATATGGACACTGATGCGCACTATGCAACATCAACGCAAGCGCGATGTTGCCATACATTCATTTGCGTGTGCCATTCTCATCACCATCCGTCTCACTGGCATATTTATGTTGCCCCTCACGATCGCCGTATTTGCAACCCAGCTTGTTAAAAAAAATGTTGATCGACAATGCGTCAAGAAATCACTTATCCATGGCCTTCTCTTCGCTTCTTTGGTAGCGATGTTCACGGTGATGCTCTGGCCATATCTTTGGGAAAACCCCATAGAACATTTTCTCAAAGCCTACTCCTTTATGAGCGAACGAGCATTTGGCAGCTACTTTCTTGGAACGTTTAGGACGACATTCCTATGGTACTGGGTGCCTTTGTGGATCCTGATAACAACACCAAAAATTACTTCCTTGCTTTTCTTCATAGGTACCGGAGGTCTTTTGTGGCGGTTTATGAATCATCCGAAAGCGATGCTCGCTCATGATTACAAATCGCTAATAATCCTTGCTTGGTTCTTTGGCCCACTCTCCAGCGTGATCCTGATGAGGGCAGGTATGTATGACGATTGGCGACACATGTTTTTCATTTACCCAGCGTTTGCGCTACTGGCAACAGAAGGAAGCCGAGTTCTTCATAACTTTGCGTGTCAAAACGCAAAACCTGCGATAATGCTTATGGCTATATGGTTCGTTATAGCCGGACAATCACTTTCTACACTAGTGTGGATGGTACAAAACCATCCCTATCAAAGCCTCTATTTTTCAATTCCTTCTAGGTTGGTCGAAGGAAAATTTGAACTGGATTACTGGGGACTATCGATGCGCGATGGCATGAAGTGGGTGCTCGAACATGACCAGAGCAAACTCATCTCGATTTACCCTAGTTCCAGTACCGGCTGGAGCGCACATAACTTGCTGGCACCTGAACTCCGTTCACGGCTAGTGATCCTAAAGGATCCGGAATCAGCTATGTACATTGTCGATAACTTCCGTGGTAACGACTACAAGAAGAAATTTTCCGTATTACCAAAGTTGCATTCCCTTGCTGTGAATGGATTGGAAATTATGGCGGTCTACAAGAATCCAAATCCCGACCCCTCGTTCTTGATACCGGAACTCGTTTTCCTGCCCCATGTAGTCGTATTCACCATGTAGAGATGAAGTTCTGATCCTCATGTTCCTCATGCACTCGAACTTGAATAGTCCTCAATGATTCACACTCTTACAACATCGCCCCCTGCACTCCCTCCGGCACCCGCATCCCGAGGACTTCATACGCGTGCTTCGTGACAATCCTTCCCTTTGATGTTCTCTGTAAAAATCCCTGTTGGAGCAGGTACGGCTCGTAGACATCTTCCAGTGTGTCCTCTTCTTCCGCAGTCACCGCAGCGAGCGTCGAAAGACCTACAGGTCCTCCGGCGAATTTGGTAATAATCGACTCGAGAATGCAACGATCCGTACGGTCGAGTCCACGGGCATCAATCCCCAGTGCTGTCAGTGTTTGTTCCACACGATTAATCGTGACGGTCTTCTCCCCTTCCACCTGAGCAAAGTCCCGGATGGAACGCACGAGACGGTTCGCGATGCGCGGGGTTGCACGCGCGGAACCAGCGATACGCGTAATCGCTGCACGCTCACAATCCACACCGAGGATCCCCGATGTGCGCTCCACAATTTGCTGCATTTCTATGGGTGCATAAAACGAGAGCTTGAACTGATGCACGAAGCGGTCACGGAGCGGCGCACTCATCGAGCCAATTTTCGTTGTCGCCCCGACGAGGGTGAAGGGCTTGAGATCAAGACGCATGGACCGCGCGGAAGGACCCTTCCCTATGACAAGATCAAGAGCAAAGTCCTCCATTGCGGAATACAGCACCTCCTCTATAGCAGGTCGCATCCGGTGGATTTCATCGATAAAAAGGACGTCGCCTTGTGCAAGATTCGTCAGAAGTGATGCGAGATCACCGGGCTTTTCGATGCTCGGGCCGCTCGCGATCCGCAGATTGCTGCCCATCTCCTGCGCGAGGATGTACGCAAGCGTGGTCTTTCCCAGTCCTGGAGGCCCGTGCAGGAGCGTATGGCCGAGAGGCTCGCTACGTGTACGCGCCGCCTGCACATGAACAAGAATGTGCCCTTTAATCTCGCTCTGACCGATGTACTCGGTAATCTTTCTCGGTCGCAGAGTCTGCTCGAAGACATCACCGTCCCGCGCAGTCTGGGAGGACCGCAGTTGTACGCCGGAACGCTCTTTACGACTCACCACCATGGGAGTGCAGTGTAGCATGATTTCCCCTCCTCACACGCAGGCAGCTTATGCGCTACACTACCCACCAATCCATGCATAAGGCTATCGCCAGTATCGGTATTCTCGTCGTAGCAATTGGCCTCGGCGTCACCGATGCTCTTTTTGTGGAAGGAGGCCTGCCGAAAGCCGTTCTCCCCGATACGCCCTATGTCGACAACACTGCGCAATCCTTAGGCAACACGCAGGACAATCCTCCGCAAACGGACCAACCGTCATCGGACAATGGGACAACATCCTCTGTTTCCGTGGGCGTACGCAAAGCCTCCGGTCCGGATGTCTTACAAACAATCGCTACATTTCAAATGGAAATTCAGGAAAGTGATGAGCTCACCATCCTGCGCACAGTCATCCCCGAAGCGGTAGCAACCGTCCACGAATACGTGCTGCTTATCGATGGAGACCGTGCCGGTCTCATCGCATGGACAGACTCTCCGAAGGTAAAGCAGTTCTTCCTCGCGCTCAAAGAGGCTCTACATGCATCGTTCTCCCCCCATGTCAGAGATCTTCTCGACGAATCCCAGCGCATTCCCGGAAAACCCCCACGCAACTTCCTCACATTCTTTGACGAAGGCTTGAGTAGCGAACGTATCGTTTTCCTGAGAGTCCGCGAGCGTCTCTATGAACTACGCATTGTTGAAGGCAATGATGATGTGATGTTTGAACTAGTGGATGCGTTGACGCAATAATCCTCCAAAACTCTTCTAATCCATTGACCACGTCCAAACCCATCAATACACTCTCCCCGCTATGGCAAAGAAAGTTATGAAAGTCATCAAAGTGCAGGCAACAGGCGGACAGGCAAATCCTGCCCCGCCACTCGGTCCTACCCTCGGTCAGGCCGGTATCAATATTCAGGATTTCTGCATGAAGTTCAACGAAAAGACCAAAGACCGCCGCGGACAGGTGGTTCCAGCTGTCATCACGGTCTACGAAGACCGCAGTTTCACGTTCATCCTTAAGCAGGCACCGGCCTCCGCGCTCATCAAGCAGCATGCCAAGATCGAGAAGGGCAGCGGTACGCCCAACAAGGAAAAGGTGGGAAAGATCACGAGAAAGCAGCTTGAGGAGATCGCAAAGACAAAGATGCCTGACCTCAACACCACGAGTCTGGAGTCCGCCATGCGCACCATTGA
>CAYYFD010000034.1:0-11115 GCA_964471125.1 uncultured Candidatus Peribacteria bacterium | reverse complement strand
CAAAGTTAAAAGTTCTAATCACAAAAAGCGTGGTTGATGGGAGCCATCCCATTTGCTCCATCATCTTTCACTGTTGCGATTCCATCATGCGGCGCATACACAGGCGTACCGTCCGTTGTCTCAAAATCGATGCCATCATGACCCTTCAACCCAAAAGGCGCATAGCGGTCTGGGTTTTGGCCAAAGCCTTGCGTGATGAGAGGAGTACCGGGAAGCGGGCAGAAGATCATGCCCAGTACTCTACACCCGCGTTGCTTGTGGCAATATTTTAGGTGTACGATCATACACCTATACACTGCACTGTGTTTTAGAGGACACTGCATCACTCATGCTCTCAGCAATCGCCGCCCCCACTACCCTCACATCCTGCCAGCAAAAAGCATTCGATATGCTGAGCCGTGAAGGAAATATCTTTCTTACGGGAGCAGCAGGTACAGGCAAAAGCTATCTTCTCGACCACTACCTCGCACGCAAGCCCACGGAAGAGTTTCCCATCGTTGCGAGTACGGGTGCTGCTGCGGTGATCGTCGGTGGACGCACGTTTCATAGCTTCTTTGGTCTCGGAATTATGGAAGGGGGAATACAGGCGACAGTTGATCGTGCCATGCGCAATCGCCGGGTGACGCTGCGTCTTCAGCGTGCGTGCTGTGTGATCATCGATGAAATCTCCATGCTTCCGGGTACCACTCTCCTCGTTGCAGACAGAATCGCACGCAAGGCCAGACACTGCGACGAGCCATGGGGAGGGCTGCGGATCATTGCCGTAGGGGACTTCGCGCAGCTTCCTCCGGTCACGCAAGGGCTCGACGATAAAGACTGGGCCTTTGCGCATCCAGTATGGAAGGAGAGCGAGTTCCAGCCTGCACTTCTCTCTACAGTGATGCGCACCCAAGACACGGATTTTCTGGATGTCTTAAACTTCATCCGCGCAGGGGAAGTAAACGACGATGTCCGCAGGTTTCTCGATGAGCGCACGGTCGGTCCGTCGGCGGATATCGATGCCCCCCGTCTCTACCCGCGTAGGGATCAGGCGGAACGGTACAATCAGGAACGACTGGATGCGATTCCAGGTCGGCTCTATACATTTGAGACGAAGTACGCGGGCGATGAACGTGCGGCGGTTTCGGGGAAAAAATCCATTCCCATTCCCGAAGTGCTCCAGCTCAAAGTTGGTGCTCTTGTGATGCTACGGAAAAATGATCTTTCGCATGAGCAGCTCTATGTGAACGGAAGCCTCGGTCACGTACGGGCGATTACGGATGACATCCTCTATATAGGACTTGTTTCCGGTGAAAGTATTGAAGTCGAAAAGCAGAAGTTCACGTGCCTCGATGGCGACGGCAATGAAGTGCTCGGAGCGTGGAACTTTCCCGTAACGCTCGCGTGGGCGACGACCATCCATAAGGCGCAGGGGGCAACGATGGATCGTATGATCGTCGACCTGTCGCGTTTGTGGGAACCCGGTCATGCCTACGTTGCCCTCAGTCGCGTGCGAAGTGCCGACGGAGTATTTGTCGAACGCTGGAGCCCGTCTTCCATCCGCGCGGAACCGCTCGTTACAGAGCTCTACGATGGACTTGCCGAGGAGATGAAGAGCTACATGCCTCGTCCTCTCTATCAGCCAGTGATCGTTCCACGGGAAAAAGCGGAGAAGAAAAGCAGAGGTGATACTCCCACGCAGGGCGTAAAGCAGTGGCGTGCCGCAAAGATCCTCGCACTCCTTGCACGCGAGGCATCGTTTTCCGAGATCGTTGCCGCATGCGGAGTAAAAGAAGATCGTGTGCTTCTCTACATCGAAGAATTTTTGGAGCAGGGAAAGGATCTTTCACTGACGTATCTCATTGCGGATATCCCCGATGCCGATGTCATCCGCGATGCATTTTCCGAGCACGGTACACTGAGATTAGCTCCGGTATTTGAAGCGCTGCAGCAGGATGTTCCCTATACTACCCTCCGTCTGGTGCGGTGTGTGATCAGGGCAGAAGGGGAGTAATAAATATCAGTAAAAATGCCTATAGAATATGAATAAAGTATCTATTGTCGTATTTGCATATATTTGACAAAATAAAATTTATTAGTACAATATACAAACAATGCCTCAGGCGTATTCAAAAGCGGCGTACTTGGGAGAATTAAAACGGGTGGTGCTCGACCATCATGTGAATATTTATCATAGCCAAGAGCAGATGCGTTTTGGCGTATTTGATGAATTGAGAAGTTTTATCGGTTATATCAATGGCAGGTTGCTCGATGTTCTTGATGGTCGTCAGCCAGATCAAAATGCTTATGCCGCTGCTTACACGCTCTACGCCGATGATGTGACGGCAAACTATCCGGAGCCGACGGTGGATCCGAAAACTTCCGTGCGGGAGCTGCAGGAAGATATAGAGAAGGTTGACAAGATTAAGTCCATTGCCGGATGGCGGCCGGTGGATGGACTACGCGGTATCGACAAGGCGACATTCCGTGCCGTCACAACGATTACTCATAATGAAGCAGACAACACCATTACACTTGGTTTTGATGATACAAAGCGTGAGCCGATTATCATCAGAATTATTCCTGCATCAGTACTTGTAGAGCTCACACATGATTCAGATATCACCGCGCAGAAAGTGATCGATTTCTTTGCGTCCGATGAATTTGCCATCAGGACGGAAATAATCGCGGAGACGCTTTTACCAAAGATTCCCTCGTCAGAAATCAAACCGATTCTTGACTGGATGGAAACAGTGAAGCTCAGCAACATGTATGAGCGTAAGTTCAACACCTTGCTCATTCGCGATCTTCTTCAGCGTCGTTACCTTGCCGAGCAAACCGGCATTCCCGAATCCGATTCCACGGATATCGTCGAAGCTCCTGACCGCAAGGCCGCAGTGCGCGAATTTCTTTTCGATTTTGTCGAGTTTCTCGATCGCATTGGTTCCGGTGGAGGCGAAACCGATCCCGCAGCAGTTTCCTTGCCGGATTCTCCGAGATTGCCTCCGGGTGGTGGTACGGATGTGCCTTCATCCGGTACGGAGCTGAGTCTCGTGCGCTCTATCGATACGCCAAATCCTCTCCCGAAGCGCATCAGTGACGATGTGCTGGACAGAGCCATTACTGATCCGTGTAACACTCGTGACGGTTTGCTCTCGTACTTCTATCGCTTCGTACACCGTATTCCTGCGGAACAGCAGGGGGCAATAGTTGCGTTCTACGAACGAGCCATCGATCTCTTGCGCCTCTTTCCGACGGAAGAACTTACTGAACCACAGTATAATCAGGATATCGGCGTTAAAATTCTCGCTCCTGTTACGCACATCATTCGCCGCATGTTTAACACGGTGTCATTTCAGGCAATGATCAAAGGGAGGCTCAAGCATCCGGATCAGACGGGAGGATTTGATGTCGATCAGATGATCGTCGCACCAGGTCCCTTTGCATCCAATACGGCCTCTGATCTTGCCACAACTCTGTGCTATTCCTGGTACTCAGGAGACGATCTTGCATCCGAGCAGTACAAGATGCGTGCACTTATCGAGCAGCTTATTCCCGAGGTCAAAGAGCAGGTAAAGAGCGGTGCTTTCAGCCGTCATGCATTGGAGCAGCAGGCTTCCAAAGCATTGGAAGAGGGAAGCAAGGAGTAGCTATCTTCTGACCAACGAAAGATGAGCGAAGGTGACAGCAAGAAGTAAGCCAACGAGAGCGCTGATCGGACCCAGATCCACTCCAGTCACCGGCATGAATATTTCGGGCATCGGTGGAGGGGGGACGGCAGCAGGGGGATCCGGTGGCCGAACTACAGGAGCCATTACTCTGGAACGGGAAGAGGACGATCTGGAGGAAGAACTGCTCGACCGGAGAGATGAGGATCGTATGCTGCTTCGTGAAACACTTGAGGAAATAGCGCTGCTGCTTGATCGGGAGGATGAAGATGACGACATTGAAGATGAAAAAGACGAAGAGCTAGAGATGGCAGATGATCCTGAAGAACTTGTTGCAATAGACGATGCTGGTACAAAGGCACTACAGAGCGCGATGGTGACCGTATCCGTTGTCACTGTTCCGCCAAATGCGAGTGCCCGGCCGGACCATATGGTATTTGCACCTACGGTTATGCCTGCATCACTTATGACCGTACCGACAAACCTTGTATTTGCAGCGAGTGTCGTCGCTTGGGTCGGTGTCCAAAACACGTTGCACGCCGATGCCCCGCTCAAAGAAACGATGGCACCAGCCGTCGATGTCAGCGCGCCATTGCTTCTAAAGATGAATGTCCCATTCCCGAGTAGTGTGAGTGGGCCTCCGATATTCATGGCGCCCGAACTGCAATACACACCTGCGGTGTAGACGCCTACAACGCCATGTGTCGTTTCTGTAGAAAGATTGACCGCTCCGGCGGGGAACGTGAATGTGCAGGGCTCTGCAGCAAGCATAGACAAGGCAGTGCCTTGGTTTGATCCGGCCAGTGCATAAGGAGCACCGGGCCCGTAGTTGTTATGTACACCTGCGGGAGCAACTGCAGGTCCAGAGGTAAATCCTATGTCTCCGGTAATAAGGCTTCCTGGAGTCGTATTCGTGAAGGTGCTCCCAAGAATTGCGTAGGTAGAGGCAGCCCCAAGGGGTGGATTTGTTGCTGCGTGCGCAGCAAAAGGCGTCAAAGCGATCAGGAGCAAGGGGAGGATTCCTTGTAAGCACCGCACACGCAGAGAGCCCTCCTGCATGGGGATGATTTGGTGGAGAGTGGGGAATCTATACATATGATGAGTGTGGGTAGCCTTCCTTTTTACTCTTATCCTGTTCTTATAGCAATGATTTGAACTGCTATATCGATCGTTTCCTCGACGTTCTCAGCGGTGGAATGATGTCCTTCCACCGCTACGACGGTGATATGCAGTAATCCTTATGTAGTCAGTCGTATTAGTTCGGTACGATCACGATGTTTTCCTGCAGTGTGACTCCACCGATGCGTGCAAGAAGCCGCCCATCGACTCTGGCTCCCGTTTGCAGAGAGATGGACTGGTCTGCAAGGATCGTTCCTTTGAAGGAAGCATTTGCTTCGATGTTTGCAGAGGTGCCCACTTGCCAGTAGACGTTGGATGCCTTTGCTCCGCCGCTGAGTACGACCTGGCGACCTGTAGAGACATTCAGTGTCGATGCGATCTGAAAGATGAAGATGGCATTGCTGTCACCCTTTGCATCGAGCGTGAGATCGCCTGAGCTCACTTCGATTCCGGATGTGGATTTGTAGAGACCCGGACTGAGAGTAGATCCTCCAATATTTCCTGAGACACTGACTGGAGCCAGTGTACGACCGGCAAGGTTGTTGTAGGCAACTGTAAGAGCATTTTGCGCCTCCAGTGTCAGTGTGTTTGCTGTATGGATAGCGCCACCAGTTACAACACCCGGTCCGAAGCCCGTGACTGCAGATCCCGGATTGACGCCTACATTTCCCGTAATCCTTGTCTGGCCGATATTCGTCACCGTTGATCCTGCAAGGACAGCGAAGGCTGATGCCCCTCCCAAAGAAACAGGGGATTGGCTTGCACTTGTCGCTGTGGAACTGGATGAAATGGCACTACTTGTTGTCACAGATGCCGAGGAGTTGGAACGGGAACTCGATGAAGGTTGCAGAGAAGATGCTGCTGATGCAGAGGTGCGCACAGAAGAAGATGTTACTGATGCAGAAGTGCGTACGGATGAGCGACTGATTTTGGATGAAGATGAAGAACGCACCGTAGGAATTTTCCCCATATGATGCTGACGGTGGAGCAGATTTCGCTCTTGGTGCATCAGTCGATGCGCAGCAACAAAAGAAGCGGCGTCGCGCTGCGCTGTGTGCTGTGAATGCCACTGGATGTGCAGGGTTTCGGCATCACGGTGATGCTGCCGGTGCTCGGGAGTCGATAACGTTGTCTGGTGAGCGGCGGACCATTCAGGTTCTTCACCGCGCAGAAAGCCATTACCCGGTTCTATGCGTGCAAGTGCAGCGGCAGATGCCAACGGGGCAATAATGATGAGGCAGAGCGCAAAGGTGATTCCTAGAGATGCAATACGTTTCATGGGTATGGGGTGAGCGAGTAAATAAAGCCGGACTCCAGAGAGTTGCTGGCATAGCTATAAACGTATGAGGGGCAGAATCCTTACCTGTTTCACCGGAAAAATATGTCCTTGTAAGGCGGTTATGGTTCAAGCGTCTCCATCGGTGCATGACACATTCGGGCCTATCACTGGCTATGGGCATCACTCTTTTCCTGAGCGGGCATTCCGGAGCGGTATTTTCTGAGTATCATCCCGACAGCGTACCGGTGATGGAAGAGAGCGTCACCATCATCACGGGTGTGCTCCAAGGGGTCGATCCCTTGGCATATTCCGGTGCGAAGGCCATCCGGATTTACCTTGGAGCCCAACAGGCATTTCTTACCGAAAGCGGAACAGTAGTAAAAACGTATCGTATCAGTTCCGGTGCCGCCGACACTCCTACACCACAAGGGGAATTTCAGATCTATAAAAAGCAGGATTTGCGCGTGAGCAGTCAGGAGGTGCGCTATCGTATGCCGAACTACATGGCATTTACAAAAAGCTATGCGTTCGGGCTTCATGGTCTTCCGTACCTTGGGAACACTGCAGAGAAATCTGCGTACTGGAACGAAGCACAGGAACACATCGGCATACCTGTTTCCCACGGCTGCGTACGCTTTCTTCCTGAGGATGCAGTCGAGATCTATGCTTGGGCGGAGATAGGAATGCCTGTGTATATCCAGAGGTAAGGTTTACAGCGTGTAGTAGAGCACCGCAGCTGTCGCCCAGATCGAGACCAGGTAATATCCGGCGTCCAGACACATGTGACCGAGTTTCTTTCCTTCCCACGCGTAGCTATTGACGATTGTGAGAGCAGTGAAGGGGAGCCAAAGGACCGTAGCAATGACGAGCGCCTGTCCGATATTGGCGAGACTCACAATCTGGAACGTGCGTCCGAGGACGGCTGATTGCACCACCACAAGCACAAGGTTCGCGCCAAGACCGGGAAGCATCATGGAGAACTTCATGTCCTCTTTCTTCGGCGGCGTCAGCTTGTTATAGCTCATCCAGAGCTTTCCAAAGACCGGTCCATGCCAGGCAAAGCCGATTGCATAGGAGACCATAAGAGCAATAATGATGCTGTGAACGTGCGTCTGGACGTAGTTGGCAATGGCGAGGAGGTGGATCATAAAGGAGGGGACAGTGGTGTTAAGCGTACCATGCCAAGCATTGGGACTCGAATGGTGGTGAAATTTTTGCAGAGTAGTTGGATTTACCCCGCTACTCACATAAACTGTTTCCACAAACATTGGGGAGTCGCCAAGTGGTAAGGCAACCGCCTCTGGAGCGGTCATACGGGGGTTCGAATCCCTCCTCCCCAGCCACTGTCAGCTTGAGCTGACGTGGCCAGCCACTAGTTCTGGTGTTAATAGACACCCAGGTGCCTATGAAAAATTTTCTAAGGAATGCCGGCTCGTTTCTCATTATCTTATTATTTATCGCCGGATTGTATTTTTTGAGCTATATAACAGGTGGGGAGTTGACTACAGCAACTTCATGTTCAACAGACTACATTAAGGGTGAATATTCTCTAGAAACTGTGAAAAAGCAGTGCCCCAATCTGAAGCAGCAGGATCTTGTAAAAGACATTAATGATTTTTTTAATGGCAAATATTCTTTCTCTGCCTATGCGACACGCGAAGAGATTCTTCGCGATGTTGAAAATAATTTTTGATGCATTCTTGCATCGTATTAATAGCCCACATACCTTTTCTAATTATGGATATAAAGAATGAAGCTGAAGTTAAAGAAGCAGTCGATTCAATAATGAAGAATGGGCTTAAGGTCGATAAAAATACCGCCGACTTATTGGACATAATGCTGCAATTGATAGATAGCACTATTGAGATCCAGAAGGATTCTGTTTTTATAATTAGATACTTAGTTATAACTCTGCAGTCGATTATTTATGCAATCAATTTCATATTTTCTATTCTTTTCTGGTTTTTGTTTTTGAGAAATCCGTTTGGCGAAGTTGTATATAAAATTCTTCCAATGTGGGGTTCTCTCTCAGAAGGTTGGCAAATTGCTATCTTTGCTTTGATAGGAAGTATTCCAGCTGCGGTTGTTGCTGGTGTAATTCTAATATTTATAGACAGATTCTGGCTCAATAAGTTTATTGGATCAGCCCAATACCCACATGCCTTTCCCGAACTTCTAAAAGCACTCTTACAACCCTCCAAAAAGCGCTAACGTGTTTCTGTAGATGCTACGTGTTCAGCCACGTGGCGAGCAGAGCGAGCTTTACGTGGCCAACACGTGCACCCGACCGTGCTGCCTAAACAGGACAGCTTTTAGTAAAATCAAATCATGTATTCAATTTCCTACCGCACTTGCATACTCCTCAAGAAGGATTGCAAGTTTCTTGGCTGCACTTCTTTCGATGTTTGGCAGGCCTTTGCTATATCTTGTCGAGATGATTTTTTCACGAAGAGCTTTCCCCTCTAGCACATCATTTAGAGCGTTCGCTACTTTCTTTACTGAACTGTTTCTCTTTTCGATGAAATCGGCACTTGCTTCAAAAAATGATAGTTCCTCTATTTCTGGCAATCCTTGTTCAGGTATTCCGCTTGGGGCAGGAAGATAGCTCCAGCATTGCTCGGTGAACTTTTTGATGGGTTCTTCAACATGGACATGGCGGTAAATTTTTGATGAAAGAGCCTGCAAATAAATCTGCGTGAATGAGCCCTCTCTGTCAGTCAATTTTGCAACTTGTGCCGGAAGCCATACAAGGTTGGGCACAAATGAATAAGTCCATGGATTCCTTGATGCAGAAGCATTAAAAGCATTTGGCTGGTTTGTTGTTCTCCAAATATGCGAAGCCACAAAGCCTCTATCAAGGTATCTCGTGTCGTATATCTCTTTTAAAGGACTGCTTATCTTGAAGCTTTTCGGCATGTCCTTGATCAAACTGTTGTCATCCCTCAAATAACCAAGATTATCCGGACACCCCCACTGTTCAACACTATTCGATTTGCTTTTACGACAGGAGTTATCACGAACCGCGTATGGAATGAGCAACGGCATCCGTGCATATAAATCCGTCTTCATCCAGATACCTAGCGATGCTACCAACTTGGCAGATAACATCTGAAAAAACCAAACGTCGCTCTGCAAAAGATCTTTCTGAAGATAATGATACAAGACGTGATCGCCATTAACCTTTTGCCTAGCAAGCATATCCACATACTATCACCATTGAATGACTATTTTTAGGAAGTTTATTGCCTCCTGAATCATTTCAGGCTGCATCGGTTCCATAGCAGCCTATTATAGCAGTTTTCAAATGTTGGTATATTTTTTAAGGAAAATGTATCTTATCTCTATGGCTGAACAGCTACTCGCATTCATTTCAAATGAAGCATTAATTCAATCCGTGAAGAATGTTTTATCAGTAGCAAAATCTTCAATTGATAAAGCAGACAAAAATTTCTTTCAGAATGTAATAGACCCATTTTCTGCTTTATTTGGAGCTGTAAGCCAAGGAGTTACACTAACCAAGTGGATTGAATCAGAGAAGCAAAGACAAATGCAAAAAACACTACAAAATGCAATTGGGGTCTTTCACCAAGAGATTCTTGGCTCAGCTCCAAATTGGGAAAATTTGGGAACAGGTAAAGTTATTGATTTAAAATGCACAAAATACAAAATAATTGCAGAGGTAAAAAATAAGTTTAACACTACTAAAGGCAACCATAAGAAGGAAATCTACAATGATTTCAGTTCTCTTCTTTCTGGGGACTACAAGGGATACATTGGATATTATGTAGAAATTATTCCAAAAAATAAAAAACGGTACGATAAATCCTTTACGCCCTCAGATAACGTATCCAGCTGTCGAAAGCAGGAAAATAAAAACATTAGGGTAATTGACGGTTATTCCTTCTATGAAAAAGTGACTGGACGTGAAAATGCGCTTAAAGAGCTTTATAATGTATTACCGAAAGTAATTGCAATGATTTTAGGGGTAGATCCAAGGGTAATTACTGCAGATACAAACTACAAAGAGTTTTTTGAAAAGGCGTATTAGTTTACGGTAGTGAATAACCACTGCATAATGCAAAGGTTATTAAATTTTATGAGTAACACTATAACGGTTCACGAAGCGGCGAAAATGATATCAGTATCATCTGACACAATTCGTAGATGGGAAAAAAAGGGGCTAATCAAGGCACATAGAACTCAAAATAATTACCGTACATTCGATTTAGATGAAATAAAAAGGATCCACTCAAAACATTTAAGTTTAAGTGACGATAGCAAGTTCAGTGTATTGAAGAGTAAAAAAGTAACAGACTTTACCGTAATTGAATTATTTGCTGGAGCAGGAGGAACTGCATTAGGTTTTGAAAATGCAGGTCTTCAACACTCCTCATTAATTGAATGGGACAAAAATGCTGTAGCTACTCTCAAAAAAAATAGACCTAAATGGGATGTAATAGAAGGAGATGTTGCCTCAGTTGATTTTAGTAAAATGAAAGCAGACATAGTTGAAGGAGGCTTTCCTTGTCAGTCATTTAGTTATGCAGGAAAACAAATGGGCTTTAATGACATTAGAGGCACGATGTTTTTTGAATTTGCAAGATGTGTTAAGGAGGTGAAGCCAAAGATTGCCATGGGAGAAAATGTAAGAGGATTGCTGAGACATGATGATGGAAAAACCTTAGCAACTATGATCAGTGTTCTAGAGGAAATCGGATATCGCGTTGCCTATAGATTGATAAAATCACAATATCTAGATGTCCCACAGAAGAGAGAGCGACTAGTGATAATGGCAATCCGAAAAGACTTAGACATTCCTTTTCTCTTTCCAAAAGAGAAAGATTATACAGTCTCAATAAGAGCAGCACTTAAGGATTGCCCTAAGTCAGCAGGACAAAAATATCCTGAGCGTAAAAGGTTTATTCTTTCAAAAATTCCCCCAGGAGGATATTGGCGAGACTTACCGATTGATCTTCAAAAAGAATATATGGGAGCAAGTTATTATTTAGGAGGTGGAAAAACAGGTATGGCACGAAGATTGTCTTGGGACGAACCAAGTCTGACGCTAAC
>CAYYFD010000033.1:0-11298 GCA_964471125.1 uncultured Candidatus Peribacteria bacterium | reverse complement strand
CCGCATGCCCGATGGCACCATCCTCCCGCTCCCCCCAAGTGGTCAGATCCCTGCAGGAGCTGTTCTTCTTGGGCAGATTCAACCAGTCGCTACTAGTCATCCTCCTGCGGGAGACACGGGGCCGGCGGCCGTTGCTCTTGTAGCTGCAGGGGCTGCTTCAGGAATTGCGTATATACGACGAAGGAGAAGGAAATAGGGAATAGGGAAGTAGGGAAATGGGGAAATTTTGTATCTTCTATTCCGTTTCTTGTATCTTTCTTCAGATGACACCTTATCAAATCGTCGCCCCGCTGATTGCACTCGTTGCGATTCTCTACGCATGGAATCTTGTCATGCGGCGACGCAAGACGCTTTGGGAAGCGACTCTCTGGACGCTCTTCTGGGGTGCCATTGCCTATATCGCCATCGAGCCGAACTCCATCGACTACATCACCATTGCCACAGGTATCCATGATCGCGAGAATGCCGTTCTTGTGACGTTCCTTGGTATCCTCTTTTTCATTGTCTTCTACCTTGTCATGCGCCTCGAAGAGCTGGAGCAGCGTCAGACGAGACTCGTGAGGAAGATGTCACTGAAAGAATCGGGCCTAAGTGAAGAAAAGGGGAAATAATGCTCCGATTGTTCTATTGCTGGATCCTCCTAAAAGCATCATTCTTTGTGTGTGAAGACTATTCTGCTGATTTCCCCGTACTGGAAGGAAGACCATCGCTGGATGGCGAGTTCGCTGAAGCTTGCGGAGCTTTGGCAGAGACTTGGGTACAGGGTGGTGGTGGTGTGTATGGGCAAATCATTGCAAATTGCAGATACAAAATTGCAAAGATATGAGAATGAATCTATGCAATCTGCAATCTGCAATCAGAGAGTTGTTATCGAGCGTGTCTCCGATACTCTCGAAATCCACCGGATTCCGGACTGGTTTTTTGCTGATCCTTGGAACTACGGCATTGCATTTGGGTTTTCGGGATACGTTGCAAAGCTTCACAAGGTGCTACAGCCGGATATTGTCGTCGTGAATAAGTTGCTCTTCTGGTCGTCACTCTCAACAATTGCGCTGCGGCTACGCGGAGTGCGTGTCATCCAGCTGACGGATGCGCTTGTAGGGATGACATGGTGGCCGCGGGGACGAATTCCGCAAGTGTGTGCTGCGATTTATGCGTGGACTCTTGGATGGATCGAATTACTGTGTGCGTCGCGCGTTGTATTTTTCCATCCCCAGCCGGAAGCGCTGCTCAGGCGATTGCGCATAGCAGGGAAAAGTGAGGTGATTCCGACGGGGATAGATATCCAAAAATTTCAAATTGCAGATTGCAAAAATCCCGACAAGAAGGGTTCTGCAATCTGCAATCTGCAATCTGTGGTGATTACCTACGTCGGTCGCCTCGAGTCCATCAAAGGTGTGGATGATTTCCTTGCTGCTGCCGCTCCGATTGCTGAAAAGAATCCTGCGATGAAGGTTCAAGTCGTCGGCTGGCACAAAGAGGGTCACCCGCTTGTAGAGAAGTATCGCCACAGTGTCACCTTCACAGGATTACAGTCTGATATTGCTGCGATTCTTTCAAAGACAGATATCTTTGTTTTGCCCAGTCACAGCGAAGGATTGAGTAACGCGTTGATGGAAGCAATGGCAAGCGGGTGTGCGTGTATCGCGAGTGATGTCGGCGGTAACCGCTTCCTGATCCAAAACGGCGTCTCAGGATTCATGTTCCCTGTGGGGGACAGAGAAGCCTTAAGAAGTCATATTCAGCGCCTGATGGATGATCCTATGAAACGTCAGTCGATCGGAAAGGCAGCACGCGAGAGAATGGAAAAAGTATTCTCATGGGACATTGTCGGAAAGCAGTATGATCAGTTGTTTTCATCATTCATTTCATAAAAATGAAACCACGCGTTGTCATCCTCTCAGCATTTCTAACTCCGTTTCGCAGTGGGGCCGAAGCATGTGCGGAGGAGATGCCATTGCAACTTTGCGATCAGTTTGATTTCACGATCATTACGGCAAGACTTCGCAGAGACCTGCCGAAGGAAGATATCCTTCAAGGGAAAATTCCCGTAAAGCGCGTAGGGTTCGGATTCTGGTTCGATAAATGGTTGTATCCGTTTTTAGCCCCGATAGAAGCCAAAAAATATGATCCGCAGATTGTGCATGCGATATTGGAGACGTTTGCTGGCGAGGCACTGATGCGCTGCAAAAAAATTCTTCCGAACGCCAAGCGCATACTCACATTACAGACGACGAACCGGACATTTCGGAAGCAGAAAATCATTCAGTCAGCGGACAGAGTGACAGCGATCAGCAAGCATTTACAGAGAATTGCAGAAGACGTAGGGCGCAAAGATATCGTGGTCATCCCCAATGGGATTGATTACGCAGCAATTCGATTGGCATGCGAGAAGCATCCGAAAGTGCTGGGAAGGATGTTGTTTGTCGGAAGATTGGAGCATATGAAAGGGGTCGACTTGTTGCTGAGAGCATTCGCTAAATTTCAAAAACAAGGCACCCATCTTCACATCGTTGGTCATGGATCACAGCGCAATGCATTAGAAAAGCTCGCTCATGAGTTGGGTATCGCTGACCGTGTTTCTTTCAAAGGATATCTCACATCATTAGATGTCTATCGTGAATATGCCGAGGCAGAGATCTTCTGCGGACTAAGTCGTAGTGAGGCATTGGGTAACGTATTTATCGAAGCGCAGGCAGCGGGGTGTGCTGTGATTGCTAGTAATGTCGGAGGTATTTCAGAAAGCATACAAAATAATGAAACGGGACTACTTGTATCGCCGGATGACGTTGAGGCAACAGTTCGCCAGCTGAAAACGCTAACACAACCATTGGTTCGGGAAACCATTGCCCGTAACGGAATACAACATGCGGCAAAATACGATTGGAAACTCATCGCAAATCGGTATGCGGAGATCTACAAATCCTTTACTCTAGACAAGCTATGAAACGTCCTTCGACAGGCTCAGGACAGGCTCCTCTTCTATTCTAAGGTTTATTCTTCCAAAGCTATGAAGCGCGTATTACTGACTGGCATCGATGGATTCATCGGGCATCACATTGCCGAGGGTATTCTCAAGCATACTGACTGGAATGTCGTGGGCCTCAGCAAAATCGATACTGCAAGCACACTCCATAGGCTTCAGGATATCGAGTTCTGGAGCCAGAAATATGCTGGACGAGTTGAATTTGTGTATCACGATCTTCGTGCTGCGATTAACCCGTACGTCAGTAACCGCATTGGTCCGGTGAACTACATTCTGCACCTTGCAGCGTCCACGCACGTCGATCGCAGCATCGAGTGCCCGATGGAGTTTGTACAGGATAACGTCGTTGGTACCTGCAATCTTCTCGACTTTGCACGGACACTTAGCGATCTCGAATTATTTTCCTACTTTTCTACAGACGAAATCTTCGGTCCGGCTCCCGAAGGAACAGCGTACAAGGAATGGGACCGGTATATGAGCTCTAACCCTTACGCAGCCAGTAAGGCCGGAGGAGAGGAGCTCGCGTACAGCTACTACAACACCTACGGCCTTCCCGTAGTGATCACCCACACTATGAATGTGTTTGGTGAACGTCAGCATCCGGAGAAGTTTTTCCCCAAGGTGATTAATGCCGTGATGCAGGGGGAGAAAATCTTCATCCACAGTAACCCGGAGCGCACGAAGGCCGGAAGCCGTTTCTACGTCCACGCTCGCAATGTGTGTGCTGCGATGCTTTTCCTCATCGGTCAGCATGAAAAGGGGGTAAAGATCATCGGGGACAAGTTCAATTTCACTGGAGAAAAAGAGCTCGATAACTTAGAACTTGCAGAGCAGATTGCGAAAGTGATTGGTAAAGAATTGAAGTACGAGCTCGTCGATTTTCACAGCAGCCGTCCCGGACACGATCTGCGCTATGCTCTGGACGGCACGAAGCTCCGTGATATGGGGTTTGCCTATCCGAAAACTTTTGAACAGAGCCTTGAAAAGACTGTGCAATGGTATACAGAGCATCCGGAGTGGTTGCTTGCTGACTTCAGCAAGGCACAGTTCCGCAAGGAGGCGGATGCGTTTGCACTCCGGAAGCATTAGATTCACGTAAATGCTCAACGAAGCATGGAGAACGCTGTAATCTATATGCGTGCCTACAACAGTCGATGTCCTCATGCCGACGTATAATCCCGGTGCCGAGCACTTGCGGGTTGCTCTTGATGCGCTGAAGGCCCAGACCTATACGCACTGGCAGGCATTTATTCATGATGAATCCGATGCAGTGAATGTGGAGGAGATTGTCCGGCCATACCTTCAAGATCCGCGATTTCAATTCAAGAAATCTCCGAAGCGGCTTGGCATCGGCGGCAACTGGAATGCCTGTCTCACCAATACGCATCATCCCATCGTTGCCTATCTCTTTCATGATGATGAATGGGCGCCGGAGTACCTTGAGCGTGCTGTTACTGTATTGGCGGAACATCCAGATGTTGGTCTTGTTGCTATGGATCATGAGTACCGCATAGAAGGCGACTTCGACGCGGCGATTGGCTATACCACGCTTGAGCGGTGGAAGCGCAGGGTGCTTACGCCGGGGGTTATCTCCGGCAAGGATTTTTTCCTCCGTTGGCTGAAAAACGGCATCTGGCCAAACCTCATCGGCGAGCCGAGCTTCTGCGTACTACGCAGGTTTGTGATGGACAACGTTGGGCTCTGGAACGAGCAGATGCCACAGTCGCTCGATGCGGAGTACTGGGTGCGGATGCTACAGCGCTGCGATTGGTATTATCAGCCGGATCTCAATGGGTATTTTCGTGTTCATGATGAAGGGACAACGGCGCGTAATCGCAAAGAGGGGAAGGGTCTTTTTGACCGCTTCAGTATTCTGGAGTCTCTTGTGCGGCATGCACCAAGTTCCGAAAAGCGCGCAATCGCGCGGGAAGTACTGACGCGGCAATTTCAGATTATGTTCGCGCGCGCTGTGGAAAAGTATCTTAAAGGTGAGCGGATATCTGGGAAGGGTTCGGGTATTGTGAAGCGCTTTGTGCTGCGACATCCGTGGATTGTTTGCAAGGCTCTTGTGCGTGCTTTCCTTAGCAGAGGGGAGAAATGGAGAGGGCAGGGGAAAGAAGATCTGGAACAGGATTATTCGTTGTTTCCTGCGGTTTGATTATTGTTTTTCTTGAGGTGGTTTCCTAAGCACATAGTAGCGCTGGATGTTATACTTTCTTCGTGAAGGTTGATGCTGCTCGATATTTGGGAATAGTGTCCGGAGGAATTCCAGTGTCCGTTGCTGCTCGTATGGAATCTTTTTATCTTCAGGGTTGAATATATCCATACGTAATATCATTGGTTCTTCGCTGCCATTGAGTATGTTCGTTGGCAATGTCGATGAATAGCCGCAACCAAACCGGAATTCGCCATCGTGTTTGAGTACCCGATAGTTCTCAGAGAGTATGGTTTGTACGTCATCTCTTGTCCTTACAAGTATCAGTGGAACAGATGCATGGGCAGTTACCAAGTCGAAGCTTTCATCAGGAAAAGGCAGGCTTCTGGCGTCAGCAAGAACATAGGGCACATCCTTCGGTATCTTGTGTCGCCAGTATTTATTGAGGTGCTCGATGTGGTTGTCGACGGAAACAATGTGCATGTTTCTGCGTCTGCCGGGTCTTGCAAGCCTCGCATCCGCAGCACCGAGATCCAGTACTGATTTACCTTCAAGATCCGGCCAGTCGAGCCCGAGATTGCCTAAAATAAAAGCAGCAGTCTCATCCTCTTTTCGACGTTTGATATTCTCCTTTTTCATAATTGTTATTATAACATAAATCATTACGTATTGCATCTTCGCCAATGAGACCATTATCATGACCACGTGAAGATCATCCTAGCTACTGGCATCTATCCTCCTGACATTGGAGGACCTGCGACATACTCCCGTGCACTTGCTCAGGAGTTACAAAAATTGGGTCATGAGATTGTGGTGATCACCTATGTGGAATGTTGCAAGTTGCAAGTTGCAGAGACGCCGGATTCTTGGCCGGTTGTTAGAATCTCCAAAAGCGGCGGGCCGCTTTTGCGCTGGTGGCGGTACAGCAGGGCACTGAAGCAACATGGAGCGGATGCAGATATCGTGTATGCATTTTCGTCTGTGAGCTGTGGGGTTCCATTGCGAATCGCTTCCCTGAAAAAACCCAAGAAGATTTTGCGGCTTGGCGGGGATTTTCTCTGGGAGCGATATACGGATGGAGGAGGGAGACTGGGATTGCAGGCGTGGTACCAAAAAAAAGGTTGCAAATTGCAAATTGCAAATTGGCTACTCAAACCCTTTGATCATGTGGTTTTCTCGTCAGCATTCCAGCGAGATTTGTATATCGATCACTACAAAAATCTTCCTGCCTATTCTGTCCTTGAAAATGCCGTACCGTCCGGCATTCCCGTTCTTCATGAAAAGCACACACCGCTGCGACTCCTTTTCCTTGGGCGATTGGTGGGATTTAAAAATCTCCCTTCGCTCATTGCAGCATTGAAGGATCTTTCTCGTATGACACTGACCATTGCAGGAAGTGGGCCGCTGCTTGCGAAGTTGCAGGCATGTGCGACTGCAAATGGAGTTGCCGATCGAGTTGCATTTATCGGAAAGCGCGATGGATCCGAGAAGCAGAAGCTCTTTCATGAGCACGATCTTCTCGTTCTCCCATCCCTTACAGAGATCAGCCCCAACGTAGCTCTTGAAGCGAGATCGGTCGGTATGCCAGTGCTTCTCACACAAGAGAATGGTCTTTCTGCTTCGCTGCAAAAAGGCATGGTGGTTCGCGATCTTCAGGATAGCGAGCAGATTGCTTCCGCTATTCGTGAGGTGGAGAAAAAGTATCAGACTATTGCGCAGGAGTGCGCTCAGCCTGCCCTGCAGCGTAGTTGGGGGGTCATCGCACAGGAGCATGTTGAGTTGTTTTCTCGGTTATTCGCTCAGAATTGACCTTGACCCTACATTCTTTTTCTTCAAAATAATCGTATGACTGGATTTGATCTCAGTAAGTTTGATTCTCCGGGTGAGGTCTGTGAGCATCTAATGACCCTTCCTGCTATGCAACGCGAGGGGATTTTGTTGCAGCTGCGCATGGATGCTCTTGCTGCAGTCTGTGCAGAGCCCACTCCGCCTTCGCCTCAGCAGCAGGACGCGACACAGCGATTGCGTGGAAAATATGCAGCTATGCTGCGATAGGTGTCATAAATTTGCCAGTAATCCCTCATCATTGGGGGTGGAATGCGCAATACTATGTTCATGAAGCTCCTCATGATCTCAGGGGATCGTTCCATCCTTTCCGGAAAGAAGGGTGCTTTCTGGTACACGCTCCAGGAGATGCAGAAGTACTGGGAGAGGATCGATATCATCTGCCCGCGGGGGCAGACGAGAGAAAAGAGTGATGTTCCCAGCAATGTGTTTTTCCATCCGAATCCTCGCGGACTTCTTTCGCAGTCCTCATGGATTTTTCGCAAAGGCAAAGAACTTATCAAAGAGCATCATCACGACGTGATGACCGTGCACGAGTACCCACCGTTTTATAACGGTCGTGGTGCCATTGCCTTGCACAAGAAGACAGGCATTCCGTTTGCGCTGGAAATTCATCACATCGTGGGATGGCCCATCGCAGCGAATCTTCAGGAGAGCATCGGTCGTGTGCTTTCGCGATGGGTGCTTCCGGGTGAAGCCCGCAAAGCCGCCCGTGTACGTGCCGTGAGTGTGCCCGTTGAACAGGAATTGCAGCGTTGGGGCATTCCGTCAAAAAAAATGTGCAACATTCCTTCGTTCTATCTGGATCACGAATTGATCGCTCGTATATCTGCTCCCCCGAAAAGTTACGACATCGCATTCTGTGGACGTTTGGTTGCCAACAAAGGTTTAGATGCTGTGATCGATGCACTGCGGTATCTGCCGGATGCTAGACTTCTGGTTATTGGTGATGGACCTCTGCGGAAGGAATCGGAAAACAAAGTTCGTGCGATGGGCATTGCCAATCGGGTAACATTTCTCGGCTGGCTTCCCACACTCGAGGCTGTGCTAGATGCTGTGCTCACTGCCCGCATATTTGTCATGCCTTCTTTGAGCGAAGGCGGGCCGAGGAGTGCTCTTGAGGCTATGGCTTGCGGTATGCCCGTCGTGGCGACGCGCGTCGGTATCATGCCGGAAGTGATAGAGGACGGCGTCAGTGGTCTTTTCACCGACGGATCTGCCCGCGACATTGCCGCAAAAGTCGGCAATCTCCTGCGCGATGACGCAAAACGTGAAAAAATGGGTAAGGCCGCTAAAGGAATTCTCAAGCGTTTTGAACGTCAGAAGCTGATTGAACAGTATGCAGAATTTCTGAAAGACATATCCCGTTCGCATCACGCATCACGATGAAACTTCTTATTGTCACACAACGTGTTGATCGTACGGATCCCATCCTTGGATTTTTTCATGGATGGATCGCTGCATTTGCCTCGCGCCTGACAGCGCTGACGGTCATCGGCCAGCAGACGGGGGTGCACGATCTTCCGCATAATGTCCGTTTGCATACTTTGGGTAAGGAGTCGGGTGCAGCACGCATCATGCAGATAATGCAGTTCTGGCGGATCATTATTTCGCAAAGGCGGGAATACGATGCCGTGTTCGTCCACATGACGCCGATTTGGGTGCTTCTCGGTTGGCCGGTGTGGGCACTTTTGGGAAAGCCTGTGTACCTGTGGTACGAAGCACGCGGCGGAGGTTGGGTACTCCCTATCGCACTACTTCTTTCACGCAAAGTCTTCGGGGCGACGGACTACGGTTTGCCGCGAAGATCCCGCAGGAGGGTCATCGTTGGTCATGGTATCGACACAGAGCGATTCCGTCCGGCACTCACGCCGCAGACAGCAGGCTTGCTTGTTGCCGTCGGGCGCGTGACACCCGTGAAACATTACGATTTGCTGATACAAACTCTTGCCTCACTTTCGCAGCATTGCAGACTGCAGATCGCCGGCGGAACATTTACCGAACGTGATGAACGTGAGATGCAGAAGCTTGCCTCCCTGCAGCGCGAGCTGGGGGTGGCTGCACGTGTGAGCATGGGGTGGAAGTCCCCCGATGAAGTGCGGGATCTTTTGCAGCAAGCCGATTGCATGATGCATGCCTGCAGTGGAGGACTGGATAAATGCGTACTTGAGGCGATGGCCTGCGGTGTCCCTGTTATATCCACAAGCGAGGCTGCGCGGAGAGTACTTCCTATGACCTGCTGTGCACGGCCGGAGGAATTTGCAGACCGTGTGCGCTGGGTACTGGGTCTTTCTGTGGAGGAACGCAGAGATCTCGCACTCGATCTCCGTCAGCGTGTGGTTAACGGGCATAGCTTGGGACACCTGATCGACCGACTGGTGGTGGAAATGCGTTTGTAAGAGGGATTTTCCGTTCTTCTTCTAATTTTTATGCTTCAATACCCCTGTTGCGCTGCGTAGCGGGGCAATTGTCCTCTTTATGTCTCTTCCTCTCTCCATCGTCGTTCCGGTGTACAACGAAGAGCGTACGCTTGCAGAGCTGATCCAGCGTTTGTTCGCAAGTTGCGGAGAAATTGCGCAGGTGATTTTCATCGATGATGGCTCACAAGACAGCTCGCTGCAGATTCTCCGTTCACTTGCACGCCCTCAAGACACCGTCGTCACAAAGGCCAATGGTGGTAAAGGGTCTGCTGTGCGCGAGGGGTACAAGTATGCGCACGGTATGTACACGATCGTTCAGGATGCGGATCTGGAGTACCGCCCCGAGGAAATTCCGGAACTCCTCCGGTATGCCAAAGAGCACGATCTTCCCGCTCTGTTCGGTTCGAGGCGTCTGAAGAAGCAAAAACAGTTTGTGCATCTTTCATTTTTTATCGGAGGGAGCATGCTGACGTTCATCTGTAACATGCTGTACAGAACGCACCTCACCGATCAGCCGACCTGCTACAAGATGGTACGGACGGATATACTGAAAACATTTCCCCTTCAGGAGAATGATTTCCGTTTTGATCCCGAGCTCACAGTGATGCTTGCCCGCCGCGGCGTCCCCATCCGCGAAGTTCCCGTATCGTATTTTCCGAGAACAGTGGAAGAGGGCAAGAAGATCAACTGGAGAGACTGGTTTAAGTGGGTTTGGGTGTTTGTGAAGCTTAGATTTGCCCCGAAAAGTGCATTTATCAGATAACGGTACAAGCTATGATCTTTACGCTGTACAATCTTTTTTATGCGTCGCACGCTTACTCTCAGCGGCAGTTGTGCTCTCCTGTTCCTTCTCTGGCTTCCGACATTACGATATCCGGTTGTCAGTGATACGGCGTTTTATGCACTCCTTGGAGAAAGCCTCTGGACCCACGGCCGCTACGAACTTTTTGATGTGCCCTATGCAAAGCATCTGCCGCTCCATGCATTTCTTTCCTATCCACTTGTCTCTGCCTTTGGGTTCACAGCCGGAATGAAGCTGGCGACGCTTCTAGCGGGGATGGCCGTGTTACTGCTCACTTATCTTGTCTTACGCGAGAGTTTTTCTGAGCGCATCGCGCTCATTGCCGTTCCACTGGTCGCCATCCATCACGGATTTGTGCTTATGACGATGCTCGGTTCCGCGGATGTCCTGTTTACAGCACTCTTTCTCTTGATGGTGTTTTCTTTGTTGCGGGCGGAGGACGATACACGATGGTACGTGCTTGCGGGCGCAGCCATAGGTCTTGCATCGCTTACGCGCTACAACGGTGTTCCGCTGCTTGCTGTCTATGTCTTTGCCATTCTCTTCTGGCGTCGGGAGGACACGCGGTCTGTGTGGGCATACGTCGGATTTTTTCTTGGATGCACGCTCTTCGGACTCTGGCTCTGGCGCAATTTCCGTGTGTTCGGCAATCCGTTTCATACGACCTACACCACGGAACTCAATGCAGAAGCACCCGATCACTTGCGGCAGCTTTGGAAGAATGTTCTCTACTACCTCAACCCACTCCATAATATCTTACCGATCCTCTTGCCGGCAGCGGTGTACGGAATCGTCACTGAATGGCGCAAGCAGCAGATTCTCTTGCTGGCCATTGCGTGTGTACTGGTTCTGACGGCGATCTGGTGGGTGCAGGCGATCCGATTTGCCTTTCCCGCCTATCCAATTCTCATTGGGTTTTCTGTTGTGGGATTTCGCAAGCTTTTTCGGTCTTATCCGCAGTATGCGCGTGTGGGATTACCTGTGCTCGGCGTAGCCATTGCTGCTGTGCATTTCGGGTTTCTTTGTCTGTACACCTATGGTGGCTGCAATAGCACCTGAAACCACATTTGGGGCGGCTTGCACGAATTCC
>CAYYFD010000032.1:0-11301 GCA_964471125.1 uncultured Candidatus Peribacteria bacterium | reverse complement strand
AGGACTCTGCGGCGACGCTTCGGATAACCTGCGGGGGGTAACGGGTATTGGCCCAAAAAATGCTTCAGCACTTCTGCAGCAGTTCGATTCCCTTGCGGGAATTTACGAGCATCTAGCGGATGTCAAACCCAGCATCCGCTCCAAGCTGGAGGTGGACCGCGAGAGCGCATTTTTCTGCGAAAAGATGGCAACATTGATCAGCGACATCCCTCTTCCTATTGCCTTGAATGATCTCCACCTGGATGGCATCGCGGTTGATCCCATCGTGGCATTTTTCCGGTCGATGGAATTCACGCTTTTGGAGCGCAGGCTCCGGCAGATGCTGACGACGGAGTACGGGAAGAAGATTTTTAAAGATGCAGGATTGCACGCTGTGCAGGTACTAAAGGAGCAGGGACAGATGGCGATGTTTTAAAAGGAAGCATAGGACAAAAAAGGACGAAGAAGACGAAGAGGAAACCTTTTCACTTCTTCATCTTCTTCGCCTTCATTTTCTTCGTATACATTTGGTACTCACTGAATTTGTCATATAAAAATCCTGCATAAATTTTTTGTGTTCTGGCTTCAGAAAGCCACTGAAGCTGCATATCTTTTGTGAACGACATGTATGGTCTTGAGTACCAAAGGTGATCAAAGTCCTCTTGCTCGCATGAAACGTGCGCCAGTAGACTCGCCACCGTTTCCAGCTTCAGATTCTTTTGAAGCTTCCATCTTTCCATTCATTTTTATGTCAAAGGAACGGGTACTCGCGAGCTTAGATATAGGAAGTGCGAAGATTCGCACGGTTGTTGCCGTTGCGGACTCGGAGAGTGATGCGGGTGTACCCAATGTTATCGGCGTCGGCATCTCGCCGTCGCTCGGTATGCGCAAGGGGCATGTTATCGATGTGGAGGAGCTCATCCATAACATCATCTCCTCTCTGGAGGACGCAGAGCGTATGGCGGGTGTGCCTATCAACCATGTCTTTGTCGGCATGAGTGGAGCACACATCGAGTCCTTCGATAGTCGCGGGGTCATCGCCATCTCCGGACCGGAGATCACGGTGGAGGATGTAGCGCGCGTCCTCGAGGCCGCTCAGGCGGTAAGCATTCCGGCAAACCATCGGATTTTGCACATCGAGCCGAAGGCCTACTCGGTTGACGAGCAGCACGGCATCAAAAATCCTGTCGGTATGACGGGCATCCGTCTCGAGGTCGAGGCGCATATCATCACCGGTCATGTGCAGCATGTGAAGAATCTGGAGAAGTGTGTCGACCAGGCGGGGGTAGATATCGACGCCCTCGTGCCCGCAACGATTTCCGCATCCGAGGCGGTGCTCACGAAGCGCCAGAAGGAACTTGGTGTCGTAGTCATCGACATCGGAGCCGGGTGCACCAGCATCGCGGTCTTCGAAGAGGGGACCATCCTGCACTCGGTCTCTCTGCCTGTCGGCGGTGAGAGTGTGACGAACGATATTGCCATCGGACTCCGTACCTCTATCGATACCGCAGAGAAGATCAAAATCGAGTTTGGTTCGGTGCTCCCTCAGGAGATCGCCGAGCGTGAGATGATCGATCTGTCGTCCGTCAGCAAGGTGGACACCCAGACCGTGAGCAAGCGCTACATGGCCGAAATCATGCAGGCGAGGTACTTCGAGATCTTCTCGCTTGTGAAAGAGCAGCTCAAGTCCATCGGTCGCAGCGGCATGCTTCCTGCAGGCGCACTGCTTACCGGTGCTGCGGTGAAGGCTCCCGGTGTTCTGGACCTCGCTAGAGATACCCTCGGACTACCTGTGCAGATGGGCTTTCCGGTCGACATCGGTGGTGTCATCGAAAAGGTTGACGATCCTTCATATGCGACTGCTCTGGGTACCCTTATATGGGGTATGCGCGAAGGGGACAGATTCTCTGGCCGCAATAGCGGCGTGCAGATGCGCAAGGCAATTGCGAATGTTGGTTCATGGTTCAAAAGCTTACTTCCGTAATTCTTTTTTTCTGAGACGTCCCAACGGGGCGTCTCTACAATCTCCCTTCTCTTTTCTCTCCGTCATTACCCCCATTCCCATGTCCGATACACTTCGCTCCCTCTTCTCCGGTTCAAAGGGAAGTTCCTCTACCTCTCACGTTTCCCCTTCGCTCACCACGCAGGAGGTACGACCCGAGATGTCTGCCGGTGCAGATATTCGTGTCCTTGGTGCAGGCGGTGGTGGCTGCAATGCGGTTCGCCGCATGGTGGATAACAAGGTACCGGGTGTGGAGTTTATCGCTGTAAATACAGATCTTCAGGCCCTCTACCATAATCCGGCGGGAAAGAAGATCACCATCGGACGCGGCACGACCCGTGGACTCGGTGCGGGAGCCAATCCGGATATTGGCAAGCGCGCGGCAGAGGAGAGCTCTGAGGAGATCAAGGCGGCAATCGATGGATCGGACATGCTTTTCATCACCGCAGGTCTCGGTGGCGGAACGGGGAGTGGAGCAGTCTCCGTGATTGCCGAGCTTGCACGGGGTATGGGCATTCTCACCGTTGGTGTTGTGACGAAGCCCTTCAGCTTTGAGGGATTGAAGAGAAAGAAGCAGGCAGAGGAAGCGCTTATGAATCTCAAGGGCAAAGTGGACACGCTCATCACGATCCCGAACGACAAGATCCTCTCGCTCATCGACAAAACGACGCCTCTTACGGAGGCCTTCGCCATTGTGGACGAGGTGCTTCAGCATGCAATCGAGGGTATCTCCAGTGTTATCACCGTCCACGGTCTTGTGAACGTCGACTTCGCCGACGTGAAGACGATCATGAGCGACGCCGGTACGGCTCTCATGGGCATCGGCTACGGTACCGGCGACAGCCGCGCCGCAGAAGCAGCACGCGCAGCCGTAGACAGCCCTCTTCTTGAGCTTTCCATCAACGGAGCCAAGGGCATTCTTTTCAACATTACGGGTGGTACGGACTTGAGCATGTTTGAGGTCGACGAAGCTGCACGCATCATTACCGAGGCTGCTGACCCAGAGGCAAATATCATCTTCGGTGCTGTCATCGACGATGCCTACACGGGCCAGATCAAGTGTACGGTGATCGCCACAGGTTTCGATGCCGAGCCGCTCCAGATGGCAACGTCAGCGAGCGCACTGCGTCACATCAAGGGATTCGGATCGCATGCTGTTGTTGACGAGCCTAAGCGTGAGGACAGTCGTTCTCCGGTGTCCGCAGGCAAGCCTGCATTACACCTTTCCGAAGAGGAGCTTGAGGTTCCGGCGTTTATGCGAAAGCCGGTAGGGAAATAACTTTGTATTGTTAGCAATAAAGCCGCAGGTGTCCCACCTGCGGTTTTTTTGTAGGTGATTAGGAAATATGGCTTCCTGTAGAGCCAAACCCCCCTCTAGTCTCTGCTCCATGTCCATCCACTTCTTGCCACTCCGCCGTCTCCACCTTTACAAATAATCCCTGCGCGATGCGTTCGCCGCGTTCCACGGTGACGGGCTGATCCGAGATGTTCTTCACCTGCACGAAGATTTCATCCTTCGGGCCGTGGTAGTCGCCGTCGATCACGCCAAGGGAATGCGGACAGACGAGAGACTTTTTGCGGGGGAGGGAAGAGCGGGGGAGAATGAGCAGTGCGTAGCCCTCCGGCACCTTCACGATGACGTTTCCCGGTACAAGACCGATAGCTCCCGCGGCAATGGTCGTCGTCTCCCGTGTGACCAGATCAAAGCCCACAGCACCCGCTGTTTCGTACTTGGGGAGGGGAAGCGTGGGGTCGATGCGCTGGATCTGAATCTGCATACGGCAATCATGCCGTGAACTCCGCAAGCTTCGCAACTATAGTTCCTAGTGAACCGCGCCGTGCCCGTTGCCGCCGTTGGCTTTTGCAAAGCGTGATTGGCGACCAAAAATCTCCTTATCAAATTTCAAAGGATCATCGCCTTCGTTATCGAGGAGTTCCTTTGACGGGTTTCGGGGGTCGGCAATAGACATATCCTGAAGTACATCCATAAGGCGCATGCCTCCGTCGCTACCGATGGCTTCCGTAAGGGCCTCCTGCATATCGGCGCTCATATCAAAAATGCGAAGCTTCTCGTCTCCCTGGAGAATTTTTTCGTCCCGTGTTTTATGGTCACTGGATCTACCGAGGTACGTATCCAGATATGTATCTACGGTGATGGCTTTGTTTGGGCCATCCTTTTGCTTTACTTCCAGTTTTCCTTTCCGCATCAGGAAGGCCTCAATTTCACCCTTATATTCTTCCATCACTTTATCCATTAATTTGTGCATTTTGTCGCGGAAATGCGCCGGAGTTTTTCCTTCCGCGGAGGGCATCGTTCCGGTCTTGATTTCTTCAATGGTGAGATCCGGACGTGCTTTGCCGTTGTTTGCTTGGCGGACAACGATATTGTCAAAGTGCGCAAAGGCGGCTAGGCGGCTGGCGAGGTACTTTGCATCCTGTCTGGAAAGCAGCTGGTTACTGTCTGCCTTTTTCTTCGAGATCATGCCATAGGTTTTAAAGAGGGTGTTGTAACCGACGTAGGCATTTTTCATACCTTCCGGTGACATACGCTGGATGGCTCCCGATGCAACAATGAGGAATTCATTCCAGGCACCATAGTTGAGGAGCGCGGTCGCCATCGGGATGTCTTCGTGGTCGATCTTCTGTCCTTGGCGACTGATGACCTTCACGAGACGTTGACGTGCACGTTCGTCTCGCCCGACTTCTTCGATCAGGAACGCAATGCACTTGGGTCCGGGCTCGAATCGCTTTTCGCCTTTTTCTTCGATGGTTTTTCCCAATTCGATAAGCTCAGGTAGTGTGTTATTTTGCTGGTAAAAATAGTCGATGAACGGAAACGATTCTGTAGAGACTTTTCCGTTGATGAGCGCGAGGCGGTCGTGCGGGATGAGCCCGTAGCGGATTCCCTGCACGAGATAGAAGAACTTTGCTTGCATACTCATTTTTCCGTTTTGCATAGAGTAGAAGAAGAGCTTTTCGTAGTAGTGGGGGTTTACCTGATCTGGAATGGGTTTATCATTTTCCTTTGCATCGATAAACGTTTTGAGCATGTATTCGAGCTCCGACTGCAGTTTCCCTCCTACGCTCATATATCCTGCAACGCCTTCAAATTTGTCACGCTCGGAGTCGTAGTTGTGTTCATTGGATGTTTTCCAACTTCTGTAAAGATCTTTATCGGCCCAGATGTCAGCGATGACTTTCTGGAGCCATTTCTCCAGAAGAATCGGGTCACGGTGGCACTCATCAATAGGGATTTTGAAGTGGGAAAACCTGCTCAGGGCGATCAGCAGTTTCTTATCTTCCCATACGAGACGACCGCGCTTGGTAAGGAGCGCAATAATGGCTTTGAGGTGGTCTGGGCTGTTGACGTGCTCGATCTCATCGATGAGTTTGTAGGAGTCAACGTTGTCGAGTGCCTTCTCCCATACTTGCACTGCCGAGAGCTCCGAATCCTGCTGGCGGCGGTGGAATTCATGCTTCAGCTGGCCAAGATACGGTACTTTATCGCCGATCCAGCCTGTAAGGAGTTCTCCTACTTTACCACGGGCATTCTCTCCGCGGCGCTTCCACAGACGCGAGACGTCCTCCCAGCCCTCTTTGGCGATGGTCCAGTAATCCATGATGGAGAGCCACTGGATATCGCGCGTCATCCAAAGCCAGAATTCCTTTCCACCCGCTTTTGCTTCGGCGACACTCTGGAGACTCTTTGCATCAAATTTATCGAGATCGCCGCGTACGGTTTTGAGAACTTTCTTTGCATTTCTGATGATATTGCCGAAGTCTTCATCATCCTCCGGGCGGTAGCCATCCGGTAGTGTGGATCCGTCTGCGGAAACGTGCTCGTCAAACTGTCTGAAATAGAGATCGTAACCCGCTTTTGCATCGCGGTACACTTCACCAATCCATCCGGATCCGGACTCCGGATACGTTTGTATGAATTGCCCGAGGTATTGGATTTGCGAACGTAATTGCTTGAAGTCCTCAATCGTAGGACCTTTTATTTTCTCTGCCTTGGCATCCGGACTTTCCGAATCCCCCTCGCCATACATGTCGTCTTCATCGTGAGCGCCACCATTGTGAAAGGCGAGTATCGTTCTTCCATCAGCTCCGAACCTTTCTTCGGGAAATTCCTTTGCTACCGTTGGCAGTGATGCATTGTTGTACTGGGCATCCAAAAGATGCAATAACCTCCGCTCCTCGGCTGACGGGAATTCCTCGGTGTCTGTATCGAGGTTGTATCCTTCCCCGATTGCTTCCGCCTTGTTGCGGTAGGTCCCATATTTCATTAGGAGTTCCTCCCAGCGCTTGCGGCGGTAGTAACGGTCTGCACCTCCAATTGCATGAATGGTATCTCCGTCTCTGCCGATGCCTGCGCGGTCCATGTCCCAGCTCTGTGCTGCTTTCTCGAGGATGGATTCCAGGTTTTCATTGGCCTCCAGTCCGTTCTCTGCAAATTCCGCGAAATCCTCCTGTTGTTGTTCGAACAGGTTGGTGAGCACGTGCGTCTTTTCTGTGAGCGTATCCATGATCAGATGACCACGTTCATGATCCGCTGTGCGGGCGAGTGCCGTAGCGCTGATGGGACCATCCGGAGGAGGAACGTGGTGCCATTCGGGATTGACGAAGTATTCACCGGTGCCGAAATTACTGCATCCTCTGCACGGTTTGGTTGTGACTTTTGCCTGCTTTGCAATTCCTGTTTCGATGAACCGCAACGCGTTTCTCATCTGATCGATCTGAAAACCGACGGCAGCAAGCTGCATCGTTGCGCGCTTCTTCTGCTCCGCATTATTTTTCTCGTTGCTAAAATCCATTTCCGCCCTGCGCAGGTTCACTCGCGCTGCGGAGATCTGCTCCTCTAATTTGCCGGTGATACCGACGGTCTTGCAGGTAAATGATTCCTGCACGGGTGATGTTTTCAGGAGTTGCTCCACCTCATTCACCTTCGATAATACTTTTTCGGATTGCCCGGAGAATTGTTCTGCGGAAGGCGTTGCCCCCTGCGTGGGCAAAACATTGTGGTGCCCCTGACGGAGCATGGCTCTGATTGCCGGTGTAAGTTGCAGCGCCTTGCTGTAGATCAGTCTCGATTTAATACTCATACGGTCCTTCGCATTCGGATCGCGCAGGACATTTGCAAATTCCTGCAGGGTCTCACTGGCTTCATCCGGATTCTCTACGCCCATGATGGACGCAAGCATCGTGCGTGCATTCCTGTCCTTCCCCAGCTGCGGCTTGATTTCGTCGTATGCCTCAAGGAAGCCTACGATATCCGTATCAACAATCTTGTGGCCATCCTGTGCCTCCGTCACTGCCTGTTGCCATGTGATCCCTGCATCCGTCGCAAGCAAGCTTTCCACTTCGGCTGTGAAATTGTCTGAAGACACGGAGAGATTGCGTAATGCTCTGACGCGGTCCGCTGCTGCATTGATCTGCTCGAAGATATCCTCAAGTGTGACGCCGAGATCCTTCTCTATTCTCTGGTCCAAAGCATCCCACGCGTCAGGGCTGACAGATTCCAATGTTGAAATATCCCTGCCGATCAGCGTGGAAAGCCCCTGACGCACTTCGCGGGTCATTTGTTCCTCAAGCTGATTTGCCTTATTCTCAAGCTTCTGTTTCAGGAGTTTTTTGAGACTGACGAGATGGCGATCGACCTGTGCAAAGTAATTTTCCTGCCTCTTCTGCAATTCTTTCGCCGAAAGTTTCTTTTCCGTATTTGCCCATGCGCCACTGCGAAGTGTCGCTCTGTGCCACTGGTCCTGCACGAGAGTAATCAGTCTGCGCAAAGCCGAGGGGCGATCTTCGATGCCAAGAAGTCTCTGCAACTCCCGGGGCTTTGCTTGCGCGATCCACTGCTCCAGTTGCCGTTGATCATTATGTTCCATCAGCACGCGGATACTTTCCGCAGCATCGGATCGCGAGAGGGTTTCGCGGACTGAGCTGTTCGCTCCGATTCGTATGCCGCTCGTCGAAGTACTTTCCACGGAGTCGATGAGCTGTGCGTACTGTTTTTGCTGATATTCCATTGCACGAATCGCGGCAATCAGCGATGCAGGGTCGTTGAGGATTTCCCGGAGGGCGTCTGTGCGGTTATCCGATGTATGTTCAAGTGCCCGAACGATCGTTTCCGGGGGATGTCCAATGTCTTGCAGGGCATCGGTAAATGCCGAAGAATTCACCAGACGATCCAGATCTTCCGTCTGTAAAACTTCTGCTGCAGCTCCGTGCATAGTGTCGGTGACGGATTGAATGTTTTCCTGTGGGCTTGTTGCAGATGCTCCCAAAATACCCTGTCTATCCACCCCCTCGACGCCAGAGACTTTCCGGTCTTCCGCATGCGCAAACGCAGCCTCTCTGTGCTCCCTTTCGAGGGGCAGATGGGGGGCGAAGCGATCGCGGCGCAGGTGGCGCAGCATCTAAAGTTTACAAACGCGAATAATATAGTCAATTACTTTCTCACGCTGCGCTGAGCGGTAGGGGAGAAAATTGCTCATCACCTCCGCGACATTCTGGTAATCCAGCCCGTCGATGACGACGACGATTTCCCGCTCCCATCCGCGGTCCTTTTCAACGTGCATGACGACGTGCTCTCCGTGCCGGTAGATCCAGAATCCTGTGCAGTGGTCCCATGCAGAGAACTTTTCACCGATCTGCAGACCTAGTTTGCTGATGCTGATCGTCTTTATTTCGATGCGGTTACGGATCACTTGGTAATACATCGCCGATCCCAAAATGATGACGATAGTCAGTGTCCACGCCGCGCTAAGAATGCTCCAGATGCCGCTACCGATGACGAGTCCACCCATGACGGCGTACCACACCGCTCCACGGTCGACCGGAAGTCGCTCGGGGGCGCTCCAGGAAAGCAGAACGTCGTTTTGTGTATTTGTTTCCAAATCGAATAATTATACAGGAATTTGGGATTCTTGACCACATCTTTATGAGTGGAATGTATTCGTGCTTTGAATTTCCCATGGATGTACTTTGTTTCTATCGCTGGCAAAAATGGCCTAATAGTGACAAATAAGAATTTATATTCTATAATACTATTATGGCCTTGGAAAACTCACACTCAGAGAGTGCGTCCTCTACAAAGGCGATCATTGAACTGGAGCGAAAAAAGGAGAGAAAGCGTCGTGTGGATTTATATAGTGCATTTCTCCAGTCTCCTCTGCAGCCTGCATGCAGGCGAATTTATTATCCTGGTTGCGGAGAAGATGATGCTGCGACGGAAGCGTTTGCTGACCGCGAAATTTTTCTCGTCGACACAGATCCGACACGCGTGGAAACTCTGCGCAGCAAAAATTTTCCTTCCTCCGTCCACGTTGAGCAGGCTTCTGCAGAAGTATTTGATCCTGGGGTGGTTGATACTCTTTTATTGCATGGTTGCGATCGTGCGATGCAGGTAGATTTCGCCATTAAAACGCTTATCGAAGGAGGATTCCTTCTTAGCGGAGATGATGCTGCAATGAAATTACGTGCAGAATTTCTCCAGAGAGATGATCTGGAATTCGTCGGTATTCTTCGTCCCACAGAGGATGTTACCCAGGAGTCACTTATGCAGATACAGGACAGTACCCGAATGCATCTGCGGGGTGTATCTATAGAATATTGTTTTGAAAAGGCGCGAGAAGAGCATGTAATTCCTGTAGAAACTGATGAAGAATTTCGCAGAGCCGCACCGGAAACTTTTGCAATTGTGGAGAAGCAATTGAATGCCATAAGGGAATGGAGACCAAATCAGAATTGGCCGACGAGTGTTCTCGCGTATGCGAAAGAGTTTCCACAAGTCTCGATCCCGCCCAAAAACCCGGTTGCAGTTTTGTGGATTTTTCGGAAAAGAAAAGAAGAATGCCAAAAGCAATAAAATGCCATGACATGTTTTGATCCCAAGCGAATTATTGATAGTCTATCTCAGCTTTCGGGCAATTAGCTCAGCTGGCTAGAGCGCCACATTGACATTGTGGAGGTCACTGGTTCAAGTCCAGTATTGCCCACCATCTTCTAAAAAAATCAAGTGTACGCTTGTACAGCTGACAATCAGATTCTTCCTGCATAGATTGACCGAATGCTGCCGCAAATTCTCGATCTTGTTTTCCCCCGAAAATCTCTCCGCGGCGGGGAGGGGGAGTGGGTCACACAACGAGAGCGCATGCAGTTAAAATCTTTCCCTGTTGTCGAAAACGCTGTGCAATTGCGCGCACAGGGAATTCGGCATCTTGATCGCCTCGTAGCTGCAAGCAACTACCGCCGTTGTCCGCTATTAAAAAATGCGATCTGGAAATTTAAGTTCGGGAGAATTCCTGCACTCGGGGAGGAGCTTGCACAATTGCTTTTAGCGTCTCTTTCCTCGGTGTCATCGGTATCTTCGGTCTCTTCAGTTTCCTGTCTTATCCCTGTTCCTCTTCATTGGACGCGCCGTTTTTGGCGGGGATTTAATCAGTCGGAAATTCTTGCACGCATTGTTTCCGCACACTGTCATATTCCCGTTGCGGATGCCCTTCGTCGTATCCGCCCGACGGGATTTCAATCGCATCGCACACGGGCGAAGCGCCTGGTTGCACTTGAGGGTGCATTCCGCGCATCTGGTTCCATTCCTCTACGTTGTATTCTCATCGACGACATCGCAACAACAGGAGCGACGCTCGATGCCTGTGCAGCGGCGCTGAAGGAGGCAGGTGCGGTGTGGGTGGAGGGGTGGGTGGTGGCGAGAGGATAATTATTTAGTTCACGATGTAAATTGTTTTCAACCAAGTACCATCTGGTCAGCGGCGAATGAAACCAGCAAGTCGAAGTAGTGTGGAAAACTTTTATGTTTTCCACAGTGCGGTTAGGATCGAACTCCTATGACAGTACTGCTCTCCTCGCTGGCGTTCTTCCTTCTTCTGTCCGTTCTCATTCTCATCCATGAGTTCGGTCACTTTGCCGCTGCCCGCCGCGCGGGTGTGGTCGTCGAGGAATTCGGTTTCGGGCTTCCCCCAAGGGCAAAAACCCTTTTCGTAAAGAGCGGTACGCAGTTCTCGCTGAACTGGATTCCCTTTGGCGGATTTGTGCGTCTCAAGGGCGAGAATGCCATGGATGAGCGCGAGCGTATCAGCCGAGGTAGCTTCGCTGCTGCACCTGTCCTTTCCCGTATTGTGATTCTCGTTGCGGGTGTGTTCATGAATTTTCTTCTCGCGATTATTCTGCTGACTGTCGGATTTTCTTTCGGGCGGTGGGTGCCGACGTATACCTCCATCGAAGCGATGCAGGCGGCCGCGGACCGCGGGGAGATCTCCCTGCAGCTTGGTGTTGTTATTGAAGACGTCGTAGCGGGT
>CAYYFD010000031.1:0-11599 GCA_964471125.1 uncultured Candidatus Peribacteria bacterium | reverse complement strand
TGTAGAAGGAGCTGCCATCGCCGCGCAGGTCGCAAAGACCGTCTATCTCATTCACCGCAGAGATAGCTTCCGTGCCGAGCCGTACTGGGTGGAGCGCGTGAAGGCCCGTCCCAACGTCAAATTTGTTCTGGAGCGTAACGTCCTCGAGATATTCGGAGACGCGAAGGTCAAAGGTGTAAAGATCGATAAACCTTTCGAGGGTGCGGACACGATCGCTGTCGACGGTGTCTTCATTGAAGTCGGTTCAATTCCCTCTGTAGGACTGGCATCCGCGCTTGGTGCCAAGCTCGATGATAAAGGCTTCATTGCGGTGACGCCTGATCAGCAGACCTCAGTTCCAGGACTCTATGCAGCCGGTGACAATACCAATGAAAGTAACCACTTTGCACAGTTTACGACGGCTGCAGGGGAGGGGGCGGTGGCGGCGAATGGGGTATTTACGTTTTTGCAGGGATAACCCGATAAATCCTTGACTGATCTGAATTAAGATTTAAAATATTATCATGTCTACTAATATCAATACTTTAGACGGACTTCGTGGCTGCGTGAGGAAACCATATCAAATAGATGGAACCCAATTTCTTGCAGCAGTGCAACGTGGCGAGGCATCCATTCGAAATATGTTGCAGTTGTCTTTAGTAGATATGCCTATTGATGTCGAAGCTATCCAGAGGGAGCTTACAGAGGGGGTCGACCAACTGATCGGACCGGCAGAGGAACCAGACGAAGAAAATGAGTGACGTTTTCACTCTTCTTTGTCCATTCTTTACTTGCGCTCGCTTAAACTTTCCGTAAGCTAGCCGTCATGACCCGTGGTAAGCGTACTGTTTTTGCGGCCTTCTGTTCTGAAACCGGTTTCCGTATCGGTAGTTTCCGCTTTCACAAGCAAGATAAGCGCGGCAAGGCGTGGAAGGAGCATGCAGAGAAACTGGTGAAGTTCTGCTCTGATTGCCGCAAGCGCGTAAAGGTGAGGCTCAAGGAGGAGAGGCACTCTGCGTAGGCGGTCCTTCATAGCTTTCGCGGTTGAGGAGTCCTACACTTTTGACATGTCTGATTGCTACCGCCGCTGTGCATCTGTTCTCCTCTTTCGTAGGAGGGTACCGGGGGGAGTATGGGAGATCCTTCTCCTTCGTAAGCCCCGCAAGCGCGATAGTTGGCAGCTGCCACAAGGAGGAATTGAGGAAGGGGAGACGGTGGAGATTGCCGCTCTGCGGGAGCTCAAGGAAGAGGCAGGGATCGATGCGACTATTCTTCGCAGTAGTGAGGAGTGTTATCAGTACGAATTTCCCACGTCGTATCGCAGGTTTCGGCCGGATAGTATCTGCGGTCAGTGCATCCGGTTTGTCATCGCTGAGCCATCAAGTGATGCGCCGGTGCAGGTGGATGGTAAAGAAATTTACGAACACGTATGGGTGCTTCCCCATGAAATGCCACGCTACATCAAGCGCAAAGCGTATCTGCAGGTTGTGCAGCGTGTATGGGAAGAGGCTAAGAAATTAAGAATGAAGAATGAAGAATTGCGATAAGCTATCTGTGTGCGCATTCTTAGCCTTGTTCTTGAACGGTTCCGTTCCTACGCGTCGCAATCTATCGACTTGTCTCAGGGCGACATACACCTACTTACCGGTCCCAACGGCGCCGGGAAAACCAATGTCATTGAAGCGGTGAGTATTCTCTCGGAAGGGGGATCTTGTCTCGGTCGGGACGAAGAGGAGATTGTGCGCTGGGGGGAATCTTACTATCGCGTCCGAGCTGAAGTGCAAAGTGATGCAGGTGAGGCGGCCTCGCTTGAAGTGGTTTCCGAATCCACCCCGCGCAAACGTAGAGCATTTTTTATCCGCGACGTTCGTGTCACTGCTCAGCAGTTTATTGCCTCTCTTCCGACGATCGTATTTCTGCCACAAGAACTTTCTCTGTTTTCTGGTCCTCCAGCAGATCGGCGTAAGCTTCTCGATCGCTCCCTCGGTCAGATTGCTCCGGACTACCGCACTGCACAGGAAACGTATACAAAGACCCTAAAGCAGAGATCTGCGCTTCTGAGGAATATTGTGCAGGGGACAGGTAGACGTGAGGATCTGGGGATCTGGAATGCTATTCTCGCTCGTGAGGGTGCAGTCATCACTCTGCGACGTCTGGAGCTTCTCCAAATGCTTCAGTGCACGCTGCGCGATGAACTTCTCCGCCTCGGTGAGGACTGGCCGACTGCAGCATTTATCTACGAACGCAAAGGTACCGAGCGTTCCCTTACAGCTATCGAACAGGAATTACTTCAGGCTCTGGAGCACTGGGTGGAGCGCGATATCCTTCTCCAGTCCACTACCACTGGTCCGCATCGTGATGATTGGGGAATTGCCGTTGATGGCCGCAGTCTTCCGTCGTTTGCTTCGCGCGGTCAGCAGCGGGCGGCTGTTCTCGCATTGCTCTTTCTTCTCGGGAGCTACACGGAGCTGCAGCGCGGTGAAAAGCCGGTTATCATTCTTGATGATGTATTTTCCGAGCTGGATACAGGGCATCAGGAAGCCCTTCTTTCTTCCTTTGCCGGCCATCAGGTGATCATGACAGCAACGCACATTCCCGAAGGTATGCCGCAGGATGCGCTCGTGTGGAATGTGGGGGAGGGGGTGATTGTGCAGTCGCAGATAGTGGCGCACGGGTAGCTATCTTCTCCCTGATATCGCCGGCTCCTGATGATGCAGTGCTCCATACACGGCAAGCGCCAGTGCGTCGGCGGCGTCTGCTGGAGTTGGAATGGATTCAAGAGAAAGCCAGCGCAGGAGCATTGTGCCGATTTGCTGCTTATCGGCCCCACCGTCTCCCGTGATGGCGGCCTTGAGCTGCATGGGGGTAATTTCCACGACCGGAATCCCTGCTTGTGTCAGATGCATCAGTAGTACGCCGCGCGCATGGGCGACACTGATGGCGGTGCGGGCATTCTTTGCGAAGAAGACTTGTTCTACAACGGCCAGATCCGGACGGAGATCTGCGAGCAGTCCGGAAAAATCCTTCCCGAGCTCACCGAGACGATCGGGGAGTGCGAGAGCTGGAGATGTTTCGACGGTCAGCCAGTCGAGTGCTCGCATCTGTTGGCCGTTTGCCTCTATAAGTCCGATGCCTGTGGTGCTGAGTCCCGGATCGACACCGAGGATGCGCATGAGGGAAGGATAAGGGTTTTACGGACATTCTTCCTATAGATAAAAAATACCATTTTTAAAATATAGCAAGTATCCATGACTTCATGAGACGGGCCTTTTCCGCTAGAATATAAGGAAAACACAAATTATGACCCACAACCCACACCGTCACTACGTCGTATTGCCCGTTCTCCTGCTCCTCACGGTGTGTAGCACCATTGTCGGCACATATTCCGGTTCCACGACGATGCCGGCGGAAATGAAGGGGAATCCCTACATTGCTCTCCCGTCCGGCGGAAGTGCGGAAGTTTCTTTGGGTGGGCGCTTCGAAGCCGATGATGCGGGCGGAGAGCTGATAGCCGGCACAGTGCTTTTGCAGTCTCTGGCTCCCGTGGTTGTTCGTGCTGGAGATCTACATATGACCTTTCTTGGTGGCGCAGCTTTTCTGTCCCGTGACGATGACAGCGTTACCGTTGCAGCGGTGAGCACGCCGGTTCTTGTTCAAGACGGCGAAACGTTCCTTGCAGTTCCCGCAGGTATGCAGTGGAAGACGGGCGCAAAGCGTCTGTCTGTCATAAGCGAAGGAATTGCCACATGGATTACCGTACGAAATTTATCGTCTCTTCCGCAGAGATTTCTGAACGAACAACGACGGCGAGCAGCGGAGATGCCGTCAGATATTCTTCTGCCGGAGCCGGTTGCAGGTCCTCTTCCCGTTCGGAGTGCTACAGCGCTCGATGCTGCACGATTGCCGCAAGCAATAGCGCGGTCAGAGGAAGATTGGCGGGAGATGGTACTGGGAATGCTGCGCTATCACATTGAGCAGGAAGACACAGAATCCGTGCAGCAGCTCCTCCTCCATGCTGACCTTGCAGATGTGTGGAAAACCCGCAGAGCACATACGGTTATTGCCATACTTCTGCTTGGCACTCCGCAGCCAGTTTCCCTGCAGCAGCTCCTGCTTCCGGTACTGAGCACCAATCCTGGTGTTCTTTTGCTGTGTTCGCTGCATGCCCATGTCAGCAGTGTGTGCTGGACGCTTCCCCCGGATAGTCTCGGAACAGAGAGGAGCGCTGCACGCGCGTTTGCATTCCCGTTTACCGATACGGGTACGGATGCCCACAGAGGGCTGATGTGGCAGCGTTGGGGAGAGGGGCTCAGCACACTTCTGCAGTCTGAAAAGTACGCGCCAGAGGCGCTACGCAGTGTCATAGGATTGCTTGGGCCGCTTGCGCTTGCGAGGGAAGAGCAAGGATATCCGGAACGCTCCAGACTGCTTGCCCAAGTACTTCTCGAAAATGCAAAACGTATGCAGGGTGAGTTTGATCCGGAAACTCTTCGCATACTCGATCAGCTTCGCCGATTCGATTCTGTGGATATTCGTGTGCAGGCCGGAGTGGTTTCTCTTTCGCGGCCTCAGACAGGATCGCCTTCTCCAAAGAATTCCGAAGAATTCGATCAAGCCGGGGTTCGGCAAAAAGCACAGGATCTTCTCCATCGTGCTGGAGCGATTATTTCCCTTGAGACACGCATCATTCCTCAGTCCGCAGAGGAAGTACGCATGGAAGATATCGTATTTGGCGGCACAGATCGCGACCGGACGGTGAGCTTTGTACTTCGTCTGGATCGCAGCGAGGTACGGCAAATCGTAGAGGGGACCGAGGAGTACCCCTATGCGATGCCGTGGGAGGATTTCGTACGATGGATGCGGAGATAATTATGCCGACGGTCTGCTGCCGAATCCCGTAAGGAGGCACAGGAGAGAGATTGCGCCATGTAAGTAGTTATCTTCCATGTTCACGGAGAAGAGTCCGAGGACATCGCCATTCATGAGGCCAAGGATCGTTACAAGGCCGAAGAGTATGCCGAAAACAATGAGGAACAGTCTTGCATAGCTGTAGGTTCCCGCTGCGACGAGTGCGACAAGTCCGGTGACGATGTGGATGACGTTGCGAACGCTGTCCACCTCAAAGCCAAGGAGTGAGCCGTTGACGAAGAATCCGGCAATGCCCGCAAGAAGCAGTACGATACCGAGGAGTTTGGTGACTATTTTTACAAGAGAGGTCATGCAGAAGGGGGAAATGAGGATAATTTCCCGTAATTATACCACTGAACGTGCGATGGCAAGAAAAAATGATATTGCATCTCCATAGGGCGAAACCATAAAGTACTTTCAATGGTACGACTCAATGCAATGGCGACCCCCAAGCAACAATTATTTTGGCTATCATTCCTTACGCTTTTTTTGGAGCTGGCCCTCATCCGCTTTTTGTCTGGAGTTGTATGGAATCTTGGATATTTTCCCAATCTTGTTCTTATTGCAGTGTTTCTTGGCATGGGCATTGGATTTGTCATACATCCTCGTTTCAGCACAGAGCAGTCACGTATCATTTTTTACTATTCTGAAGCACTCCTCGCTCTTCTTATTCTTATCGTTCTTGCGTTTCGGCCGGCTATTCCCGGATTTGCAATGTCATCAGGGGAAGTAGGAGGTCAATTTTATTTTACCGCTACCAGTGGACAGGCTCTGTATTGGCAATCTCTTGCCCTTTTTTTTCTATGGTTTATTTCGATTGTCGTGCTCTTCGTTCTTATTTCTCAAAAGACCGCAAAAGTCTTCGCCACTTTTTCTCCATTAACCGCATACACATTGGATATTGCTGGCTCATGTCTTGGTGTGTTGGTTTTTATAGGTATTAGTTTTTTACAGATACCGGCTTGGACATGGTTTTGTGTCGCCATTCTTTGTTATGCCTATCTTGAGCGTGAAAAATCCTTGGTGCGTAATTCCATGCATCTGATCATGGGCGCTGTTGTTCTTCTGGTTTTTTTCAATGACACGAAATGGGGAAGCAACTTCGCAAACAGTACGCTCGTGCGCTGGTCTCCCTATCAGCGCGTGGAATTGATTGACCAGACTCTCATTATGGTTAATGGCATTGGTCATCAGGAGATGAAAGATCCTTTGTTTCCATTTTACTTCGCAGCATTTGATGAGCGGAAACGCATGGGACTTCCACCATACCAATCTGTTCTTGTGCTTGGTGCTGGTGGTGGAAATGATGTTGCTGCAGCCCTTCAGCGCGGTTCCCAGCGTGTGGATGCTGTGGAAATCGACCCCGTGATTGCTGATCTTGGGTATCGGTATCACCCGCTCCATCCCTATAGTGATCCTCGGGTAACGGTTACTGTAGATGATGGACGTGCATTTATGACGCGTGCAACGCCTGGCTATGATCTGATCATCTTTGCACTCACGGACTCGCTAGTAAAAGTCAGTCCTGCATCACAGTTGAGACTGGAAAACTATTTATTTACGAAAGAAGCCGTTGCACGTGCGCATGCTCTTCTTGCCCCCGGTGGAGACCTTCTCTTTTACAATTCTTACAGACGTCCTTGGATTCAGGAGAAGATTGCGGGGTTGCTGCAGTCCGTTACCGGTACTACTCCCCGCACTCTCTATAACGATGGAGATTTTGCCGTGATCGTGAGCGGATTACCCGGGCAGGGCGAAACGTCTCTCAACACCTCATTGCCGCTTCCATCAGATGACTGGCCTTTTTTGTACATGCAAAAGAGAACGATACCCATGCTGTTTGTTATAGGAATGCTCGGCGTTGTTGCATTGGTCGTTGCGGTCTTGTTCCTCCTTGAACTCTTTGCTCGTAAGGGTACTGCCAAGGCCGGATTGTCTCATCGCTTCGCCTTTCTCTCGATGGGAGCAGCATTTCTCTTACTGGAGAGTAAAAGTGTCATTCAATTTAGCTTGCTCTTCGGAACGACGTGGCTCAATTATTCACTTGTCTTTCTTGCCGTTCTTCTCTTGGTGCTTGCGGCGAACTGGACTGCTATGCTTTTTCCGCGTCGCAACTCGGTTCTTCTTTGGAGTCTTGCGATTTTACTATTGGTTTCTTGTGCGGTTCCCCTGATCTTCGCCCCAGCGCGATTACTTGTTCTCGAACATGCATTCTGGAGATTCCTTGCTGCAAGTGCATTGCTTCTCCTCCCCATCTTCTTTGCGAACTTGCTTTTCAGCATCGCATTCCGCGAGCAGCGCGTTGCTGAACATGTCTTCGGGTGGAATTTAATCGGTGCAACTTTAGGAGGGATCATCGAATACTTCAGTGTGGTGACCGGATATTCTGCATTGAGCTGGGTCGTCTTGGCCTTATACGGAATAACGATTGTGCTTCTCACTTACGGTTGGAGAGGTGGTCTCTCGCGATCCACAAATGCAGCGTAGAGTGGAATGATGACCAGGAATCCCCACATCCCCATGATCGCAGCGATACTCAGGTGAAAAAGGGCACCTCCGGCAAAGCACCATTTCTGGTATCGACTGGACCACAGGCCGATGGGTAGCATCCCTTGGAGGATCTTGATTGCCCATAGGATGGCATCGAAAAATGGAAGAGAAATATTCCATCTTGCGATAGAAAATGCCAGTGGCGTGGACCACATATTTACAAAGGAGTATGCAATGATTTCGCCGCTCTGCCAGTCCGGGAGAAAGGATTTCTGGAGACACACACCTAGATATGTTGCAGTAATCTGGAGGGCGATGATCCTTTGAGGCCATGGAGCAACCGGAGAATATGCCGTCCATGAGTGTTGTGTGGACTTCATATGAAGCGACCAGGTGCGGTCCGCACCGCTGAGACTCAGCACGATTAGCGAGAAAAAAAGTAGACGCGCCCATGTACCAAGGAGGTTGTGATACGAGAGTAGGCCGAAGTAGATGAGGAGGATGATCGTGAGACTGCAGGTGAAGCGATAGCGATATCCGAGAATGATTCCCACTATTCCTGCGAGGAGAGTTGTATAGAGAAGCCATGCCATCCATAGCGATGGCGGCGTCAGCAGGATGGTGAGAGATCCGGCTTTTGATTCCCAATAGGGAAGAACGAGTCCTTCACTGGAGAACAACATTGCTACATGCGGCGCGTAGTATATCCAGGCGACAAGAAGAACCGTCCCCAACCCTATGCGCATGAACGCAAGGGCATGCGGCGCAACAGGTCGGAAGAAAAACACCCGCCAGTGTTGGATGATGTTTCGCATCATTTGACGTCGAGTGGATCAAGTCGTTTCGTAAAGACGGCAATATGTTGCGCGGAGAATCCTTCGGGCGATGCTGGCCACTCTTCAAAAAACAGCCGGACTTCAGAGTACTCCCTGCCGCGTTCTTCTTCCAGTCTACGGATCTCTGCAGAGAGGCGATCGTAGGCATTTTGCCCGGCCTGTTTTCCGCGTGTACGGAAGCTGAGGAGCAGTGCGTGAAAGACACGCTCGCTGGGGCTTTTTAAAAAATAGGGATGGAGATCGATTACCATCCACGTGCCTTGGGGAGTTTTTCCCTCTGCGACAATATCAATGTTATTCACACTGTTTTCTTGATAGGGAGCCATCATCCCGTAGAAGAAGCGTACGATGCGAGGATGGACGGGAGACCAGCGAAAGAGTGTGTAGGACAAAGCACTGCATGTGAAGAAAAGGTACAGTAGAATTCCCATAGAGATCAGGCGTTCTTTTGTCCACATATGAGCAGCTTATCGCTTGTCGGGGGAAGTGAGTAGCTGGTACCGTTGCATGGCTGTTTGTACAATGGTGTTCCTTCATTATATCTTGGGCGACTAGCTCAGCTGGTTAGAGCGCGACACTGATAATGTCGAGGTCGGCAGTTCAAGTCTGCCGTCGCCCACCAATTACGACTTTCGGGGCTGGCGCGCAAAACGCGCCACCCTATTTTGGCTTCGTATTGCACCGCATTCTCTTTCAAAGCCCAGTTCAAGCCGGCTTGCTTGAGAAATGTTGGGATTTCCTTGAGATTTTTCGTGTGAAGCAGACTTTTGGCTTCCTTGCTGCGTACAATCATTTGCCGACACGGTTCTAGCCAGTCACAGTGGTTCCGTTCAGCACGAGCGATTTTCTGTTCAAGATCGACCTTCTGAGAAACGAGTTTGTTCTTTTTCCCGATGTATTCGTCATTGGTAATCGTGCCATCGAGTCGAAGGTCGAGCAGGTCTTCCATCTTCTTCTCCAATTCTCGCTTCTTATTCTTCAAGTGCTGAACGGCAGCCCGATGCTCTGACTTACTTTGGACTTCCTGCTTGTCGAGTTCCTGCAGCATGTTGTCCGCCCATTCATCGGGCATGGAAAGCTGTTCGACGATCTTTCTGGCTTGCTCAAGTATTTTTTCTTCTCGTAGGTAGTGAACTGTGGGGCATGGTCCCTTCTTTTTCGTACAGTGGTAGTAGTGATGTCCCTTCTGCCTCTGGCAGGTAATGGAGCAATCACACTCCGTACACTTGAGCCAGCCGACGAAAGGAAAATCCTGATTTCTCCTGTGCTTCATCTTGCCTCGGTTCTTCATAACCTGTTGGCACTTGTCGAACAGCTCTTTACTGATGAGTGGTTTGAATGAACCTTCATGCAGTTCACCATTCACCTGCATAAGTCCGCAATGAATGGGATTTTTCAGCATCGTCTGGACGGAGGCCTTTGCCATGACCTTGTTCATTCGACTGCGGAAGCCCTTCGCCGCGAGAAAGCCCTTGATCGCATCCAGCGTGTAGTCTCCTGTTGCATAGAGTCTGAACGCTTCCCGAATGATCGGCGCCTTCTCTGAATCAATGTCGAGGTTCCTCGTATGAGGATTGTTCAGGTAGCCCGTCGGTGCTTTCCATGACCATTCGCCACGCTGCATCTTCTGTCGTATTCCTCGCTTCACGTTCTCGCTAAGCGCATCGGTGTAATACTTGGACTGTCCGAAGGCGATTTGCAGCATGAACTTTCCATTGGGGCTGTTGTCGAAGGTCATGGTCGGGAAGCGCAGATCCTTCAGCTTTCCGCAGTCGAGAAGATGGATAATCTGCCCGCCGTCTACAGCATTACGAGCAAGACGATCTGGATGCCAAGACAAAATCCCGTCTGCTTCACCATTGAGAATCAATCCCAACATTTCTCCGAACACGGTTCGTCCGGTTTCGCGTGCTGTTCTGGCTTCCTCGAAGGAGGCGACGATTTGTAACTGCTCTTTTGCTGCGTACTCTTCGAGTTCACGAAATTGAGCGGCGATGGATAACGCTTGTCTCTCCTCTTGCTCACTCGATTTTCGGACGTAGATGACGTAGCGATTGTCCATGAGCGTATGATAACAGAAACGAAAAGTTTTGCCGTTGGCGAATGGAAAGAGAATGCGGTGCAATACGAAGCCAAAATAGAGTGGCGCGTTTTGCGCGCCAGCCCCGAAAGTCGTAATTGGTGGAGCCTGAGCGACAAAATTATAACCGATTTTCGCAAATATTGGTGCGGCGGCTGAAAATTGGGGGGCAGCCGCCGCGCCGCGACCGTTTCCGCAAGAACAGCACGCGAAACCGGAAAAGCAGGACTGCTTGAACTGGGCGGTTCGCCAACGGCAAAACTTTTAAGTCGAAACATGTCATTGCACGAAAGAGCTACAAACTGTAAGCTTACACCCATGGTCTCCCTCTTATTCTTCCTATTTTTATCGCTCGTTGCGATAATGCCTGCCAACGTCATTGCAGAGTCCCTCGCTTTTAGCGATGTCCCACCGAATGCCTGGTTCGCTGTTTACGTGCAGCAGGCGGCGGATGCTGGCATTGTGTCTGGATACAAAGATGCAAATGGAAATCTGACAGGGTTATATGGTCCCTCGAATTCAATTACTGTCGGAGAGCTGCTGAAAATTGCTTCCGAAGGTGCGGGGTACGATGAAACAGCAAATGCACAACCCGGATACACCGCGTGGGTGGATAACTATGTATTCACCGGTGCTGCACATGGTTTCAACTTAGAGCAGTGGCCAGGAGACTGGGTCTGGTATCGGCCAGCAGCGCGCGTGGAGGTCGTGGCCGTCCTAGCAAAGGCGTTTAATGTGCCCGTTGATCTTGGAGAATCGAATGCATTTTTGGACATCGGAGGCGATATGTATTTCCCCGAAGGTGATGCATCTTTCGCTTATGCTGCGGAAATTAATGCGCTCGCGCGCGACGGCATTATCTCCGGAGACACAGACGCCGCAGGCAACCCGACGGGTATGTTTCGTCCCACGGACAAGATTAACCGCGCAGAGGTGGCAAAAATGATCATGCTTATGAGGGCACATTACGGAACGCCTGGAAAATGAAGAGTACGCAGCAAAAGAGCAGTTATAAATCGTCACGGAAACGGCAGCAGCATTTCGGAGGCGCGGCAGCTGCCCCCCAATTTTCAGCCGCCGCACCAATGTTCGCGGAAATCGGTTATAATTTTGTCGCTCAGGCTCCACCACATTTTTCCCTGGATACTGCGCACGCATTGCCACTATCCTTCACGTCATGAGCTTTCCTGCGATCCTGAGCCGACCAAGGAGTTGGTATGCGCTCTTTCTCCTTCCATTCCTTGTCATTCTGTTTGGGACCCAAAATCCCATTGCACTGGATGACGGGCTCCGGCACATGGTAATG
>CAYYFD010000030.1:7392-11823 GCA_964471125.1 uncultured Candidatus Peribacteria bacterium | reverse complement strand
CTGTTCGCCAATTAAAGCGGTACGCGAGCTGGGTTCAGAACGTCGTGAGACAGTTTGGCCTCTATCCTCCATAACCACGTGCAGACGTGAAGGGACCTGTTCCTAGTACGAGAGGACCGGAATGGACGAACCTCTGGTGCACCTGCTGTCGTGTCAACGGCACCGCAGGATAGCTATGTTCGGACGGGATAACCGCTGAAGGCATCTAAGCGGGAAGCTCACCCTAAGATTGCGTCTGCCCATAAGTCCGCCGGAAGACTACCGGTTACATCGGTCACAGGTGTACACGCAGCAATGCGTTCAGCCGAGTGATGCGAATGGACGATCGAACATTTTTTGGTTCGTACCGTATTTTATACGGTATGATTAAGCGTGCTGTCTACCTGTCACACCATCCCCTTAAAAGGATGATGCGCGGGCAGAACATACCCATACGCCTGAGGGGAAGCCCTCAGCAGCAGTGCGGTTTATCTTTTCATCGTGATCTTTTTAAAGCACAATCTTCGTGGATTGTATTGTCCTGGTGTCTTTAGCAACGGGGAAACACCCGTTCCCATTCCGAACACGGCAGTTAAGCCTGTTAGCGCCGATGGTAGTGAGACATCAGTCTCGTGAGAGTAGGTCGACGCCAGGACAATGCAATCCAACGAAAGAGTGCTTCTTGGGAGCTATATGTAGCCTTATTAAGGCTATTTTTCTGTATTTGACAAATACTTAAAAAGGTATATAATATATATACATTTCCCAACTTACATATGGCTGAAAAATCTCTGCGTTATAAACTTGTCACTATTGCAGATACGATTCTCCGCGCTGAGGATTCTGGAAAGCTTATAGCAATGGGTGATCAATGTAGACAAGATCTGAATCTATTAATTTCACAAGATCAGAGTGGAGTTCTTGAAGCAGTAACACAGCTTACTGGTCAGCAGCGCTTAGTCATTCAGCGGTATATCCCTAGCGTCCCTACACCGAACCTTGATCATAACGATGATGTTGATGGAGATGGTGAAGAGACTGTGGTTGGATCGTCATTGTAATCATAAAACCCCGGCCAATGGTCGGGGTTTTTTTGTGCGTGTGAGGAGATGTCGGCCTAGGCGGACGTCTCTACAGTGGATTACTGTCGTAGTCGGGCCTCAACAACTTCGTGGATGGTCGCCTCGACTTCCGGTTTTCCTGCGGCATGGATCGCAGCGATGACGTACGTTTTCAGCTGTTCCATTCCCGTAAGCACTTCTTCAAGTTGTCTGCATACTGTGACATCCAAACTACATGCACTGCGGATCTCCGCAAAGCGTGTCGCGATCGTTCCATACGCTTCAATAACGTCCTGGCTGATGGGTACTCCTTCCACAGAGAGCAAAGCGAGCACATCAGGGAAGACGTTTAAAATCTTCTCGGTGCGACTGAAGATCATGCCAATTTCGGGGATGCCCCCAGTGGCTGCGATTCTTGCTGTTCGTGCCTCATTCGTCACTTGCTGGGCGTAGTTGACGATCTGGCGAATGTACCCGCTCATTTGTGCGACTTCATCATCAGTCCGCCCCGGAGTGGCAAAGTATTCCTGACCGCCCCGTAGCCACTGGATGCTTTCATCAACGAACTTCTGTTGCTCGGGAGATGTGAGAAGATTGGCGTCGCGTACGGCGACGAGGCGCTCAAGGGTTTCCCCGATGAGACTTGCAACAAGAAACTGTTTTTGCGAGCTTTGCTCCTCTGCAACGTAGCGATCCATCATCTTTCGGCGGATCTCCTGCTGCTGCGCAGCTTCCACTTGTGGGTCGACGTAGACGGGATCCGGATGAATGACTTGCTGATGATAGGAGCATTCCGATCGGTCGGTTGTCCAGAGCCCATTTGCATCGGTACATCCAAGAGGGGATTCGCCCGTTGCATTGATGGACTGCATGGCACTTAGGCGTGCTTCATCGATCTTTTGCTGGCGGATAGCTTCCTCCTGTTGCAGGCGCTGCATTGCCTCTGCGGAAATACGTTGCCTCTCTTCTTCTATCCGTTTCCATTCCTCTTCTGCTGCTCTTCGGACTTCCTCCTCCCTCCTCAGGGTTTCCTCGGATATACGGTTCGCTTCTTCTAGACGACGGCGTTCCTCTTCCTCACGCTTCCAGCCATCATCGGACGCAAGGCTGCTCATGGGCGGGACATACACGTCTCTTGCACTGGACTGCACCTGTACCTGTGTTCGATTCTCTTCTCTACTGGAAGATGCTCCTATAACGCGGATTTGATCAGTACTTCTGCCTGCTGAAGATGATTCTCTGGCTTTAGAAGATGCATTGGAGGATTTCGATGAGGAGTTGGATTTTTCCGACGTCCGAGATTGGCTACCTCCGCTCCTATCTCCACTGATAGAGATTTGTCCGACAAGATCCGTGAGGTCCGCAGCGGTGTGCGAACGGAAACTATTCATGGAGCCGATGACAGCTCCGATCATTGCGGCCGCGAAGAGCGACCGTACGTTTGTCCTGCGACGTTGAGCCATAGAAGTTTGTGGGTATGAATCAGAATATTGTAGCAGAAATCCCTCTGTGAGAGAAGATGATTTTCTGGTAGAATACCCTGATGCCTGAAGAATCCAGCACAGAAGGCCAGACACGGTCCGGACCGCTCGGCGAAAGTACTACGCACAAGCGCAGGACTCTACTGTGGTCTCTTCCCTTTGCCGCCGCATTTCTGCCCATCGTCCTTTTGAGTGTCTATGCCTATCAGGTTGCTGCAGATTCCGTGCATGAACTCATTGAAGCGGAGCACGCGACGGCTGTTGCGAATCTTGCCCAGAGTATGACAAAGGATATCAATGAAAGTGTTTCTCTGGCACATGCTATTGCCTCCATTCCCATTACCGTGCAGGCCGTGCAGGAGCGTAACTCCTATACGATTTCCTCACGCCTGAAGGCCGTGGTGGTGGCCTATCCGAGTATCGATCATGCGTACATTACAGACAGTGACGGCCGGCTCTGGAGCGAATTTCCTTCTGCATCGGGCTCGTACGGAACATCGCTTGCAGACAGAGACTGGTACCGCTTTGTGCGTGAGTATGCGAAGCCCTACGTGGGGGGAGTGAGTCTGCGAACCGACGTCTACAGTCAAAAGCCGGTGATCGAGATTGGCGTTCCCATACGCTCTGCGACAGGAGCTTTTCTCGGTGGCTTAGTGTTTGAGTACCATGCCGAACAGATCACCAAGTGGCTTCAAAGCGCGAAGATCGCCCATGGAGGACATCTGTATGTGGTGGATCATCGCGGCATGCTGGTAGCGCATCCGACGTATGCGCTGGAGCGGACGCTGTATGCGGAGTACGGCAACGTCGCTGCCATACAGACTGCACTTTCGGGAACGACACTGACTTCCGAGTACGATGATCCACTCTCCGGTGTACGGATGATTGCCACATTCCTTCCTGTAGTCATTGGGCGCAATACATGGGTGGTTGTTGCGGAGCAGCCGGCGGATCTGGCGTACGGAGAACTGCGCACGGTACGTCGCAATATCACGCTGGCAGGGGCGTCGCTCTCTCTTGTTACCCTGTTACTTATCTTTGCTCTTGCACGTACCAGTGCCAAAAATCTTCGCCTTAATCGGGATCTGGAAAGCAAAAATACGACACTGCGGGATATCACATCCTTTGTTTCACATCAGCTGCGCGCTCCTGTTACGGCGATGCGCTGGACGCTGGAATCCCTCCTTGATGGAGACAGCGGCGCACTCAGCGATGGCGTGCGTATGGAAGTGCAGGGTCTGTATAAGGTCGTTATTCAGAACGGCGCACTCATTAACGATATTCTCAATATCTCGCGCATGGATCGCGGTGTGATTGAGGTGAAGTTAAGTCCGGTACCTCTGGCCGATATCGCCGAGCGCGCGATTCGTGATTATGTCACACCCGCCCAAAAGGCGGGACTGCAATTGCGTATTGAAAGAGGAGATGCACAGATTGCTGTTCTCGCTGACAGTGACAAACTTGCCGAAGCCGTTTCCAATGCGGTGAGTAACGCCATTAAGCATACAAAGACCGGTGGTATCACTCTTACCCTTCATAGTGATGAGCGCTTTGGCTATATCGATGTGACGGATACCGGAGAAGGGATGCCTTCGGAGATGCTTGCGCATCTCTTCGATCGTACAGGCATCAAAGGGAGTAACACGAATTCTGCGGAGAGCAGCGGACTCGGTCTCTTTATCGCCCGGCAGTTTACGCAGCTCATGGGTGGTGATGTGACGGTGTCGGCTACGGTCGGCAAGGGGAGCACGTTTACGTATAGCGTTCCTTTAGCAGGGAAATAAGCGATTGAAGGGAAATAAGGGATTCCCTTTTATCCCTTATTTCACTTATTTCACTTATTTCACTTATTTCCCTTATTTCCCTTATTTCCCTTATTTCCCTTATTTCCCTTATTTCCCTTATTTCCC
>CAYYFD010000030.1:0-7292 GCA_964471125.1 uncultured Candidatus Peribacteria bacterium | reverse complement strand
TTATTTCCCTTATTTCCCTTATTTCCCTTATTTCCCTTATTTCCCTTATTTCCCTATTTCTGATACAATAATCAGAAACTTCCACACAAACCCCTATGAAGCGTTCGCTTACAATCCTCGGTGTTCTTGCCGTCACCATCACCAGTGCCGGCTACGCATTCTTCGATGAAGTGGTTCTCCTCAAGCAGGAACTGCAGACATGGGAGGCTACACAAGCCGCGGACTTCACCGACGTGGTGGCGCAGTTGGATGATATTACCGCGCCTGTTTTCCGCGATGTTCCGGCAAATTCCTGGTTCAGTCCCTACGTAAGCTCGCTTGCGGAATGGGGGATTGTCTCCGGATATCGCAATGCCGAAGGCCAGCAGACAGGAGAATTTAAGCCGAGCAGCAACGTGACGGTTGCTGAGGCGCTGAAGATGGCGATGGTCGCTGCGAAGGTCGATGTAAGTTTGTGTACAAATGCTCCAACTCTGGCCGGTGCGGAAAACCATTGGGCAAAAGCATATGTCGCCTGCGCTGAGGCAATGGATATGCGCATCTTCCGCGCCAATGTTCCCTCACTCGACTCCGCTGCAAAGCGCTCTCAGGTGATTGCCATCATCAACGATGCGTTCGACGAGCAGGTTCTGCCGCTCTTCTCCAGCTTCCGCGATACCGCAGGAAACCCGTGGGAGTCCGATATTGCCTATGCAGCATTACTGGGAATCGTCAGTGGGGATAAGGACGCAAGCGGTAATCCCACCGGCTATTTCAGGCCGAATGAGAACATCGTTCGTGCTGAAGTAGCGAAAGTGATCTACGAGAAGATTAAGGATGAAGTGAAGTCGACGACGTTGTAAAAAGGGAAATAAGGGAACTACGGGGAATAAGGGATTGCAGAGTCCCTTATTTCTCTTATTTCTCTTTAATCCCTACTTTCCCTCTATACACTGCATGCATGCAGGAACGTATTCAGAAGATTCTTTCCGGCCGTGGTATTTGTTCCCGTCGCAAGGCGGAGGAATACATCGAGCGCGGACTTGTCACCGTGAATGGCGAGAAGGCGATTCTGGGGCAGAAAGCAGATGCGGCCGTTGATCGTATTGAAGTCGATGGCAGTGTGGTGCAGGAGCGCAAGGACATGCTCTATTACGTCATGTTCAAGCCCGTAGGGGTGGAGACGACGAACGTGGAGCGCGGCCAGCGGGAGCGGTCAACGGTTGTAAGGGCCGACCAAATCACTGTGCGGGATTTACTGCCACGACCATTGCGCGGAAAAATATTCCCCGTGGGAAGGCTTGATAAAGATTCCGAAGGATTATTGTTATTTACAAATGACGGTGTCCTTGCGTACCGACTCACACATCCAAAGTTCGATCATGAGAAAGAATACATGGTGTTTGTGGATCAGCCGGTATCGGACGGACAGCTCTTTAAGATGCGCGAAGGCGTGACAATTTTCGGAGAGCGGACAAAGCCTGCAAAAATCTCCCGTGTTTCGCCGACACAATTTCGTTTAGCCCTTACGGAAGGCAAGAACCGGCAGATTCGCAGAATGTGTCAGAAAGTGGGTGTAGAAGTACTGCGATTGGAGCGCATACGCATAGGCCCATTCACGGATGAACGGCTTAAAGAAGGGCAGATTCGTGCATTGACAGAGATAGAAGTTGCATCGATGATGGCATATGTTTCGATTCCCAAAAATCTATGACCGAAGTATCTTCTTCGTATCCTCAGGCAGATAAACACAAGATTGAATCCGCCATGATGAATGGAGTATTTCTCCATGCTAAGTACCATGCTGATGAAGTGCCAAAGGCTCTATTTCTGCAAAGAGTGTTGGAGATGCTTCCTCGTCAATCAGCGGAGACAGTCATATCTCTCTACCGACATAGGTTTATTGAGGCTATCCCTCCAGAGCATTTGGATCGGGAAATTGATTGGACGATTGAAAATGCGCCCACAAATAGCCCAGCGATGCGCGCATATTTGGCAGATCTGCTGCGTGCGAAGGGTGATAGTGCAGGTTTTGAATTAGAATACAATGGAGCCATGCGCACCGCTCAAGAGGAAAATATTCATATCGAGCAGTAACTTACCGTGGCTCGATCTCCACAGATCCGAAGTGCTGGACCCAGAGGTAGCCTTTGATCCCGATACCGATTTCGGTAAAGAGTGTGGAGAGGATGTTTTTACGGTGATCGGGAGAGCGCATCCAATCTGTCATTACATCTTCGACACTCTGCTGGCCTTTGGCGAGGTTTTCGCCGAAGGAAGCGTAATAGCCCCTGCACTTACAGGTTTCCGACGTAAGGGCGGCGTAACCCGCGTCCTCAATGCGCTGCTGAGGCCCTTCGCCTTCTGGTGATGTGTGGCTGAAGAAATTCCTGCGTTCCATGTCTTCCGCATATTGCTGTGCAGAAGATTCCAGAATGGCATTCGGACTGAGGAGAGGAAGTTCAAATGCAGAACGCTCACGATTGACTGCGCGGATGATGGCGTCTTTCAGCGCGCGCTCTTCATCCGATGTCCGTACGGGGGTAACTTTCTGGATACGATCTGTTCTGCGCTCCAGACTGCGCTGCTGGATAGCCGATGGGGAAAGCTCTGCACGCCTTTGGCGTTGCGAAATTCTCGGTACTCTGGTGACAGGGCGTTTTTGCTGCAGCCGGGCTTCAATAGAAGGAATGCGACGCGAGTTTCTACGCAAGCGGACGTTCTGCTGAATCTTCTGACCTTGTGATATTTGTGCGGTGCTTTTCTCTGTGCGAATGATGGTTGTAGGAGTGGTTGCATCTGCTACTTCGGGAGAGAAGCCGATGACGCAGAGGAGACCGATGATGCCGATGGAGCGCAGAAGGCGATGCATATAGGGAGTATAGGGAAAGTACCTAAACTAGGTAAGGTACGTACGGTATGGGATCGTATAGGCGGAAACAGTAAATTCCTGTATAATGGAGTGAATGCAAATCATCTCTCACGGGGCCGCGCGAGAAGTCACAGGCAGTTGCCATGAATTACGTGTGAACGGAAAGCGCATTCTTCTCGATTGCGGACTCTTTCAGGGCAAGCGCAGTGAGGCTGCTGTGAAAAACAGCACGTTCACATTCGACCCTGCGAAAGACATCGATGCCATGATTCTGAGTCATGCGCACATGGATCACGTGGGGCGCGTTCCTCTGCTCTGGAAACAGGGGTACCGCGGACCCATTCACTGTACGTACGCTACTAAAGATCTTGCCGAAGTCATGATGCTTGATGGGGGATACATTCAGGAGAAAGATGAGGAGTACTTTCAAAAACATCTCAAGCATTCGATGATCACATTTGACGGCGCTCTCTATACACAAAAAGACGCACAGGCATGCATTCAGCTTTTTCGCGGACTCAATTATGGTGAGTGGTTTCCCGTCGTCGAAGGAGTGCGTGCACAATTTCTTGATGCAGGGCACATCGTCGGATCTTCCATGATCGTCATCGAAGCGACGGAGAATGGCCATACACACCGTATCGGATTCTCCGGCGATCTCGGACGCAAGCACCTGCCGATCATTCGTGATCCTGAGGCTATGCCACCCGTGGAAACACTTATTTGCGAGAGTACCTATGGCAACCGTACGCATGATGACATCAGTACTGCCCGCGAGAAACTGCGGGACATCATCGTAAAAACCGCTCGTCGCGGGGGAAAAGTTCTCATTCCTGCGTTCTCTCTCGAGCGCACGCAGGAGATTATTTATGATTTACATCTCCTTTGGGACAGCAAGCAGATTCCCGCACTTCCCATTATCATCGACTCGCCGCTGGCACAGCGTGTGACGGATGTGTTCATGAAGCATCCGGAGTGTTACGACAAACATATCTACGATGATTTTCTCAGTCGCGCGCATAATCCCTTTCAGTTTTCTCTTGTGCGTTACACAGGTACCACCGATGAGAGTAAGGCTCTCAATGGTACTCCAGGGCCGATGATCATTATGGCGGGATCGGGCATGTGCGAGGCAGGGCGCATCCGTCACCATTTGAAAAACGAACTGCCCGATGCGAGAAACTCCGTGGTTGCCGTCGGGTATATGGCGGAGAACACGCTCGGTCGACGCGTCATCGATCCTACGCTTTCCGAAGTGATGATTTTTGATGAGCTCGTCGCGAAGAAAGCCGAGGTGATCTATATTCACGCTTACTCAGGCCATGCTGATATGGCGGATCTCGATACATTTGTACTGCCTATCCAGGGACTCAAGCGTGCGATTTTTGTGCATGGAGAGCCTATCCAAATGGAACCGTTTGCTCGTCGCTTGCAGGCTATACACTCCGAACTTGTTGTGCATATGCCGGAGAGGGAGGAGGTGATAGAGATATAAAGAAAGTGCTAGGATTCATACATGCCAACCGGTCGATATACATTTCCGCAAATGGCCCGCATCGTCTGGGCTGTGGGATGGTCGGATTTTGTGCTGAAATACAGAGGATCGGTCCTGGGTTACCTATGGTCGCTTCTCGCTCCGCTCGCAAAGTTTCTTGTGATCTACTACGTTTTCAAGCCGCTTGTCGGGGGCGGCATCCCGCAGTATTCACTCTATCTATTTCTGGGAATCATCATGTGGGAACACTTCACGGTGACAACGACACACTGCATGACTGCTCTGCAGGAGAAACAGGCGTTCTTCCTGAAAATTCCTTTTCCCCGCCTTCTCATTATGTTCATCGTCGGATGGACAAATATGATCATCTTTCTCACACACTTTTTTATCTTTATCGTCTTTCTACTTTTTACAGGTGATATCGACATCATTCCCTGGCTCTATGTCCCCGTTGTTCTTCTGCATATGACGCTGCTTGCGCTTGGGGTAGGGATGCTCCTTGCATCGTACTGTCTGAAGTACCGGGATCTTCTTCATTTGTGGGGCATCCTGTCGCAGGTACTGTTTTGGCTGACTCCTATCACGTACGCATACAAGCTCGATGCGCCAATTTCCCAGCAGTGGAGGAGCATGCTCAGCATGATTCATCATCCATCACTCCATACGGCGTTTGATCTTTTTGTGCAGTTTCAGCCTCTGAGTTTGCTTATCTATGACATGCGGAGAGTGACGCTCTACTCTGCAGATCTGGCCTTTCCTTCGGTGACGCATATCGGCGGAGTCACCTTACTACTGGCGGCACTTTGCACCGTTGCCGCAGTGATTTTCCAAAATCGCAGTCGGTATTTCATCGAGGAATATTAACGTACACTTTGGCTGTGGCACCGATCGCGCTCTCCTGCCGGCATCTTGCAAAGACCTTCCAGCATATGCGGATTCCCATTCGGCATTTGCAGGAGCGCATACTTCTCCCGCATCGCAAGAGGGATATATGCATCACAAAAGCCGTGCAGGATTTTTCGCTCGAGCTTTCACAGGGGGAGTGGGTGGGGATCTACGGTCCGAATGGATGCGGCAAGACAACGCTCCTGCGTATGCTTGCAGGGTTGCTCACGCCGGACTCGGGCACTGTACATCGCGAAACTGCCGTTTCCTGCTTTTTCGAGCTGAGCATCGGTTTCCACGAAGAGAGAACAGCAGCGGAGAATGTACGGATGCATGCAATGCTGCAGGGACTGAATCGCAAGGAAACGGAGATGGTCCTTCAGAGTGTTTATAGCTTTGCGGGGATAGCGGACCATTGGGATCTTCCTATGAAGTGCTACTCCACAGGCATGCGCTTCCGCGTAGGATTTGCTGTGGCGACAGCGGCACCTTCACCATTGCTACTTCTGGATGAAATCCTTGCGGTTGGCGATGCTCATTTTCAGGAACGATGCAAAGAGCGACTGGCCCACCTGAAACGCAGCGGCCACTCCGCGCTCGTTGTGAGCCACGGAATCGGCGATTTGGAAAGGATGTGCGACCGTATTCTTTTTATGGAAAAGGGTGAGATCGTAGAGGAAAAAAGAGCGTCACCGTCTCTATCTGGAGTCAAAGAGTAGGCACCTGTGGAAGGCTATTGTTTTTGCAGGATGCAGAGAATTTCATTCCCATCCTGAAGGGTCCATAGTTTTTCCAAAGGCACAATGCTGCATGCATAATCCAAGAACTCCAGAAATTCCCTCTCAGTCCAGACATGGAAGTGGATGCTATAGGACATCTTCATAAGCTCCATAGACCTTTTTTTACATGCATGCTCATCGGTGATTTGACACACATATTTTGTCCATTCATCGTAGTGCGATTCTCTTGAGCGCTCGGGTCCGAACGCGTGATCATCGATGATATGTTGGAGAGAGGTAACCGGGCGCGCATGGTCAAATGTAAAGCGTTTATCTGGAACGGCCATGTACAGCATTCCTCCGGATTGCAAAACGCGTGCAAACGCTTGGAGTGTAGTAATAGGATCTTCACAATGCTCCAAAAAATGGTTGGCGATAACAAAACTTTGTGAGGAGTCCGCGAACGTGAGAAGAGTTTCTCCATCGTCGACAATATCGACATAGAATGGCGAATTTTGGAGGTCGGGATAGTGTTTGCGCAGTTCATGAATCGGCAGTCGGTCGACATAGACTGCATGCGCATATGGGGGAAGTGGAAGAGGGCCGTGGAGTGCGCCGATCTCCAGCCCCTTACCGCGCAAGCACGCGGCTGCAAGTGGAGGGCGAAACCGCGACGGGTGCTTTGTTTCCGGAGTGAGAGTGTTCATGGAACCACAGGCGGTAGGCAAGAATAGCGTACAACAGTCGTGCGCAATCAGCACCTTTCATATGCTCTTGCAGCAGCGCTATGCAAGCATCCGGCCTACATCCATCATCCTGTTGTAATCGAAAAACATCCTCCGCAAATGATCGCCAGTGACCACGGAGCCATGTACCTATGGGCACTGCGAATGCCTGCTTTGGACGACGATAGATCTCTGGAGGAAGAAGATCACAAAACGCTTCACGCAAAACCACTTTGCTTACAGTCCCCGTGCGTTTGTAATGCGAAGGAAGACCGAGAGCGTACTCGGCAAGTGGAACGGAGAGAAATGGACATCGGGCCTCTATGGATGAGGCCATAGTCATTTTGTCTGTTTTCATAAGAAGATCATCGGGGAGCCATGTACGTATGTCCTCTTCTTGCGCCATGAGCAATGCGTCGTTTCGTCGGAAGTTTGGCATCCGGAAGCGATGGTACTTTTTGGGTGCAGAAAGAAGGAATTGCCTTTGCGCTACGCTCGACACCAGTGGGAAGCCACTGTCTGTGACCTCTTTTTCTCTCCAAAGATTTTGTGGAAAATTTTGCGTTTGCCCGCCGTGCGCTTCGTCGGAATACCCACCACAAATTTCATTGCCGCAT
>CAYYFD010000029.1:0-12014 GCA_964471125.1 uncultured Candidatus Peribacteria bacterium | reverse complement strand
CGCCAGTGAGAGATCGAGCTTGGCGATTCCCGGCTCTGCAGCGCCCGTACCCGTCAGTCGCGGGACCGTTGTCACCGTATCTCCGCTTCCTGTTTCATCCTCCTGTGCCAGTTCCCTAAACCGTGCGACATCGTCCTCGGTGAACGAGAAGACATCGTCCTGCGGCGGAGGTGCTCCGCAACCAGCGAAGAGTATGCCGAACGAGGCAACAAGCAGAAATGCCACGAACGGGCGGGTAGTAAATCCCGAGTGTCTGCGGCGCCTGTATGGGGAGACGCTTCTGCGGGACCTGCGGGGGGAAGACCGGACCATGGGAGAGGGAGGAAAGAGAGAAAAGAAAAAGAGAAGGGAAATTACATACGATCGGGAACACGCAGCGTAAGAAGCTCGGCACCGGACTTGAGAACGGTTGCAGTGAGAGCAGTGAGAGCGATACGCAAAGATTTCTGGGGCTCGGGTGACTGGAGAATCGGTTCACTGTTGTAAAACGCATTGAAGTTCTGACAAAGCTGATAGAGGTAATGCGTGAGAATATGCGGGAGGTGGCTTCTCTGAGCCTCTTCCAAGGCCTCAGGAAAGCGAAGTAATCCGCTCACAAGAGCTCGTTCTGATGCGCTGAGATTCTGGATCTGGCTCGGAAATTCCGTGGCATCGTCCAGCTCCGCCTTCCGGAGGACTGATCGTGCGCGGGCATGCGTGTACTGCAAATACGGGGCGGCGTCGCCTTCAAACGAAAGCATCCGATCCCAGTCGAACACAAGATCACTCTGGCGGTTCTGACTAAGGATGCCATAGACAAGAGATCCCACGCCCATCATTTCTGCCAGACCTTCTGGATCATCCGTTTGGATCGAGTCACCACGGTCCTTGATGACAACAGCCGCCCGCTCCACCGCTTCATCCACGACCTCCTCTAGTTTGAGCACATTACCTTTCCGGGTGCTCATAGACTTGTCTGCAAATCGCATGCGACCAAACAAGACATTCTCGAATTCCGGTAACGTCCAATCCAGCATGTGACATGTTTCTACCAATTGCTCAAAATGCAGCTTTTGCGCGATATCAGTGCAGATCAGAATCTTCTGCGGGCTGTACTCATTGATGCGATAGCGCATCTGTGCGATATCACGAGTGGAGTAGAGCGTCGCGCCATCGCCCTTGAGCACCAGGTAGGGAGGCAAATTCTTACCCTCTGGAAAATCCACAATCAACGCTCCCTCTTTACCCTCCGTGAATACTTTTTTCTTTTTTCCTTCTTCCAGTACGGACTCCATCTTATCTTCATAAAAACTCTCGCCTAAATCCAAATCAAAGGAGACATGCAGTCGCTGGTAGATGGAAGCCAACGATGATTTTGTAACATCCACAACATCCTGCCAAAACATCCTGAGCGATTTGTCTCCTTGTTCCAATTTTAAAAATGCTTCACGCCCTTTTACTTCCAACGACTCGTCGTCCGCAACCGCATTATGGAATTTCACATATAGCACAAGAAGCTCATCCAACGTGTAATCCTTTACAGGCTTATCTTTACCCCAAAGCTCATACGCCACGGCCAGCTTGCCGAATTGCGTTCCCCAGTCACCAATATAATTCCAACTAATGACATTCGCACCGCCGTGTCGATACAGATTCACGATGGCCTGCCCAAGTACCGTCCCAATAACATGATGAATCGCAAGCGGTTTTGCGATGTTCGGCTGCGAATACTCGACAATCACCGGCGGCTCCTTGCGCGTCACACGAGCAGTGCACGCCTCACGCGTTTTCTGCAGCTCCTGAAGAAGTGCCGCAGGCTTAAGCCAGATATTTACATACCCCGGCCCAGCAACCTCTGCCTTTTCCACGGAAGCATCCTGCGCAAGTTTTTCTGCAAGCACTCCGGCAATGACCTTGGGATTTTTTTTGAGCGTCCTCGCAAGCTGCATGGAAACCGGCGTCGCCAGATCCCCAAACTCCGGCTGGGCTGGCCTCTCCCACACAACGGAACAATCACTGATGCCGTACTCGGTACAGAGAATCTGGATCGCCTTGGCTTGTAGATCTTCAAACATGGATGCAGCACAATCCGAATGAACAAAAAATATCGTCGGATTTCTCTGCGAAATGTAACACTAAAGAAGCGGTTTTCCACGTGAAACCATAATTTGATCTTGCATACAGTTTGTACTCATGTTTTGAACACAAAAGTTATACTCAATTCAACATCTATTTTTAGCCAAATATATGACGAAATCCCCTGATGCAATTACTCATAATCATCGTAAATTCCCCCTTCTCCATACTGTGAAAAACCGCTACAATAGAAGGAAATGCGAATACATCTGTTGATCATGGCAGGGATCGCAATTGGTCTAACCGCATGCGGGAGCGATGCTCAGGATGCCCCAAAAAATCTTCCCGATACCAAGGGAGCTTTGCAGGGAGTTTCTGCCAGTGCAGTACTCGCATCGGGACTGACAGACGAGAAGCGCCCGAGCGCACCCCTCGGAATGTATGTCTCCACGTATCTTTCACAGGGGATGTTTGTCTCCGTGGAATCGGCCATTGCAGGAATCTCTGCCGGTCGCAAGCTCGCCAGCGGACAGGGCGGAGCAACAGATGAAACGTTTACGCTTCTGCAGGAGCTGGGAAACATTCTTCAGGTGGATGTCGAAGACGTTCTTAACCGGAGCGCAGAGCGCAGAAAGGCATTGGATGAATATCTGCAATCCATGCACAACATCTTCGTTCTCTCGGAACGGAAAGCTAGTGAGCTCACAACATCGGTTGATGCTTTCGAGGAAGAGGAACGCGAACAGCGCAAAGCCGCTCAGGTCATCCAGCGGGAAATTAACGAGGCACTGGAAAATGAAGATTACACCGCTGTAGGTTCAAGGCAGCGCGATCTTGCCGCTGCGGACGGCGCGCTTGCAGCGATCACTACCAAGCGCGAGCAAACATCTGAAGTGGCGGATGTGTTTACCAAGCTACTGGAAATCGCAAAGGAACGGATTATCGCCATAGAATCCAACCGCGTTATCCTGATCGCCGGCCTGAAAGTGATCAAATTGCCGGGTATCGAGGATCTCAATATTCTCCTAGAGAAAAGTCGATTCCAGCGCAAAACGCCAAAGGCAGGTTTCGGTGCAGGAAGTCTCTAATCAGAGTACAAAGCGCTCACAGGAGGAAAGAGCGGATATTGAACAAAACACTATTTTCTGCTACAATAATAAGATTTTATGACACCTGAAGCGACTCCAAAAACGGCCGGACCGTCGACACTGCAGATCTTGATCGCTGCGATGGACGACCTTCTTGGTCTCCACGCGCAGGCACACAAGGCCCTGAAGAAGTTACCGCAAGATGCACCTGAGGATGAAAAGCTGATTCTTAAATTTTATGAGGAAGGATTGCAGAAAACGATGGATCTCATTGCTCCTGCTGCGATGGAAGTCCGGAAAAATGAAATCATTCTCAATGAGCAGCATGTTCATACACTCTTCACCTACAACTGGCCGAACTATATCTTCCCCAACTGGCTCTCGCCGTTGGTGAACTTCGACGCGCAGATGGACATTGCGCAGTACATCTACCCTGCAAGCAGCAAGATCATCATGAAGATGCTCCGCAAAAAAGTTGCGGAAATGCGCAGCTCCATCCGCATGCTTGAGCAACGCGGTATCGTGCGTGACCCTATGCTCGAAGCCGCACTGCAGGATGCGGAAGAACTCCGTGACCTCCTTGCCCGCGGTCGCGAGAAACTCTTCCAGTTCGGCATGTACGTCTCTGTCTATTCCGAAGATCCGGAAAAGCTGAAGAAACTGCAGGTGGATATCGAGGCGATCCTCGGTGGGAAGCTCATCCTGACAAAACCGGCATGGTTCCAGATGGAACATGCATGGATCTCCACGTTGCCGCTCTGTCTCGATCAGCTCGAAATCAACCGCAACATGAATACATCACCGATTGCAACGAGCTTTCCCTTTAGTAGCGCCGATCTCACGGACGACCACGGCATCCTCTACGGAATCAACCGGCACAACGACTCTCTCGTCATCTTCGACCGCTTCGATCTGCCGAATGCAAACGCAACCGTGTTTGCCACATCCGGTGCAGGTAAGTCCTTTACGGTGAAGCTGGAAATCCTGCGCTCACTGATGTTCGGAACGGAAGTCTTCGTCGTCGATCCGGAAAATGAGTACGTCGAGCTCGCGGAAACTGTGGGCGGCACATTCATTCCGATGTCGCTGCAGAGTAGTAACCGCATCAACCCGTTCGATCTCCCGAAAGCCATCCGCGGAGAAGATGCACTCACCGGCGAAAACCTCCGAGCGGCCTCCATCACTCTGCACGGACTCTTCAAGCTCATGCTCGGAACACTCACGCCGGCGGAGGACGGCATTCTCGACAAAGCGATCCTCGACACCTACGCACTAAAGGGCATCATGCTCGATACCGTCGACCCATCCGCTATCGAACCGCCGACCATGCACGAACTCGTCGATGTGCTCATGACAACGCAGGGAGGCGAAAACATGGCACAAACCCTGAGAAAGTACACCGAAGGAAGCTATGCCGGACTCTTCGATCACCAGACCAACGTAAAGCTCGACAGCCAGATGATCGTCTTCCAGATCCGCGATCTCGAAGAGCAGCTCCGGCCCATCGCGATGTACGTCATTTTGAACTTCCTCTGGAACCGCATCCGCGCGGAGCTCAAGCGCCGCTTCCTCGTCGTGGATGAGGCATGGAACCTTCTGCAGCATGACGACTCCGCACGCTTCCTCTACGGACTCATCAAGCGCGCGCGCAAGTACTACCTTGGCGTCACCACGATCACCCAAGACATCGAGGACTTCGTAAACTCGCCGTACGGCAAGCCAATCATCACCAATGCTGCTCTGCAGATCCTGCTCAAGCAATCCGCTTCCGCCGTCGATAATCTCCAGAAACTGTTCTACCTGACAGATGGAGAGAAATTCCTGCTCCTCAGCTCCGAGGTAGGACAAGGACTTTTCTTCGCTGGCAATAAGCACGTCGCCATCCAGATTGTTGCCAGCCCCGAAGAGCAGCGCATCATCACGACGAAGCCGGAAGAAGTTCTCGCGATGCGGGCGGGGAGAAAGACAAAGATCTCTTCGGATGATCAAGGCAAAGCTCCCGACGAAGTAAAGCAGCCGGCAGAACACAAAGAGCTTTTCAGCGGATTCTCCGGTGAAGCCGCTTCCGCACCTGCGGTTGCCGCAGATATCAGTCCTGCAGCAGAAACTCTGGAGAAAGAGATAGATCCATTACCGGCTACAACGGAGAAACCGTTACCGGAGCCGGATGCTTCAAAGCCGGCTGAGCCCAAACCATAGGCGACTCACCGTAACGCGGACCTGCCCTGCTCGTCCTCCGTCTGCTCCACTTTCCAGCGGATCTCGGGCCGGAGCTTTCCCGGAAGCGCGAATCCCGCAGCTTTGCGATGCCCTCCCCCACTGAACTTCGCCGCCATTGCCGAGACATCGACATCATCTCGCAGTGTACGAAGAGAACCTTTCACGGTTCCGTTGCGTTCCGAGAGAATAAGGGAAAACCGCATCCCCGGAACGGCATTCACGTAATCCACCGCACCGGTGAGCTCCGCATATCCGGCACCCGATGCACGAAAATCTCCTTCGGTCACCGCAGAAATCGCTCCGCCTTCATCGGTGAGGGAAATCTTCTCGAGGACGCGCCCCCAGAGCTTGAGCGTACTGATCTTCGCCGTCCGGAAAACGTTGCGTACGATCTCTTCCCTGCGCGCGCCTGCCCTCATCAGTCTTGCAACCGTGCGATAGACCGACGGTGAAGTGTTGCTGTGCAGGAGCCCGCCGGTATCGGTAAAGACGCCGGTCAGAAGACACGTGGCGATATCGGGCGTCAGGCTCCAGCCAAGCGCATCGCAGAGCATCACGACGATCTCGCAGGTGGATGCTGCTTCCGGAAGCACGATATTGACGGAAGCAAACAAAGGATTGCGATGATGATGATCCAGCTCGATGGTCGGCATAGATCCATTGAAAAGCATCGGATGACTCTCCGTCATTTCTGTCAGTTTCGGCTCCCCGCAATCCAGAATGATGGCCGCATCACCGCAGCGCCAGGAGTAATCGGAACGCATGCGCAAAGCGCCCTTCAGAAACCGGAAGCTATCGGGCGGTGGATCGACGCACTGAAAGATCACTTCCTTCTCCGGAAAGCTCTGTTCAATGATCTGTGCCATACCCAGAAGCGATCCGACAGCATCGCCGTCAGGATTACGATGGCAGATGCAGACGACGCGGGAAGCCGAGCGGATGATCTCTTCGGTACGCCGGACATCCGCAAAAGCAATCGTCATAGGTAAGGACGGAAGTGTAGAAAGGGACGCTGCACCCGGCAACGATGTCTTGTTGCACGGAAAGAGGCGCTACACTGTGATCACAATATGGCGGGTGAACTGGGCATCAGGATGCCGCGTCACTGTCCCAGAAGTTTTTCAACCCTGCTTCCGCGCTCGCTACGGGGATCGATGCGGAACCTCAGCTCTGGAATGCGGTGCATCTGCAGCACGCGCAGTGCATGGCGCAGATCACGGTATTGATTCTTCATGAATGCGAGTGCCATGTCGCTATGTTCAAGCGCACTAACAGAAACCGTGATCAATGAGCTATCCGGCGTGACGTCCACCTCCGTGATCGTGACGATGCCGCACTCCGGTGGGCACAGGCGCAGCACAGGCGCGATGATCCTGCGTACTTCCGATGCGAGCATTTCTGGGCGGCGGGGCATGACAAGGGAACCTTAGCAGATGTTTGCGTTGATTGGATAAAGGTTGCGGAGTTTACGAAGTAACGGAGGTTGCGGAGAGGTGACACGGAGAGATCTTCGCAACCCTCGTAACCTCCGCAAACTCCGCAACCACTGAGAGCCGTGTACAATCCTCAAGAAATGTCCAAGACCCCTCTCCACATCATCTTCGCCGGCACTCCTGCATTTGCCATCCCCTCTCTGGAAGCACTTGCGGCAAACAGTGCCTTCTCTGTTGATCTCGTCATCACACAGCCCGACAAGCCTGTAGGACGCAAGGGAATCATTACGCCGCCACCGGTGAAAATTGCCGCAGAGTGTTTGAGGATCCCCGTACTGCAGCCGCAGGATATCAATACTCAGACATTCCCTGTGCCGGATTACCTCGTCGTCGTCGCCTATGGCCAGCTCCTTAAAGATCCTCTCCTAGCGCTTCCAAAAATCGCCCCAGTCAATGTCCACGCCTCGCTCCTGCCGCGATGGAGAGGTGCCTCACCTATCCAGCACGCTATTCTTGCGGGAGACACGGCCACCGGCATCAGCGTGCAGCGGATGGTGCAGCAGCTCGATGCGGGACCAGTGCTTGCGCAGCAATCCACTCCCATAGGTCCACGTGAAACATTTACGGAGCTCCACGATCGACTTGCGACCATGGGAGCAGATCTCCTTTGCCAAGCACTCACTCAGGATCTGAAGCCTGTCAAACAAACCGAAAGCGGCATCACCGTCTGCAAAAAGCTCGCGCGCGCCAGCGGCGTGATTGATCCCCAAAAAATGACAGCACAGGAAATCGACCGGCATGTCCGTGCGCTGAGTCCCTGGCCGGGCGTTACCCTCCCCCTCGGAAGTGATTCCTCGTTGAAAATTCTTGCAACGGATCTGGAGCCGGCGTCGGGTGCTGCAGCCCTGCCCTGCAAAGGAAGCACGACACTCTATCTTGTGTCTGTGCAGGTCTCCGGAGGAAAACCGGTTACAGGACAGGAATGGGAAAGAGGAAGAAAGAGATAGTTGCAGGTTGCAAATTCCACAATGGAGATAGCAGGGTTTTGCAACCTGCAACTTGCAACAGGGAACCTATGTTTTCGTATAGTCGCTTCCCAATCACCCGTGCATCACAGAGAATAGGCTCGTGCGCTTTCTCGCATTATTACTAGTCGCGTTCCCGCTCGCCCTTGCTGCCCCCGCGCTGCCCGGAGATACCGACGGAGATGGACTGCTGGATACCACAGAAGACATCAACGGCAATAGCTATACCGATATCCTTGAAACGGACCGCATGAATGCGGACAGCGATAGAGGAGGAGAGGCAGATGGCGCAGAGGTAAAGGCAGGGAGAAATCCCCTGCTTCAGGTGGATGACTTTACGTGGGACAAAGACGGGGACGGACTTACCAACGGCGAGGAATTCGAAAAGCGCACCAATCCGTCGCGCGCAGATACGGATGGGGACGGCATGAATGATCGTGATGACCCCTTCCCGCTGGATGCACGCTACAAATCCGACAACGACAGGGACGGTATTCCCGACGAGTACGAAGCGCTGAACGGATTGCGCCCGGAAGTGGATGACAGTGCGAAGGATATAGATGCTGACGGACTCACGAACCTCGAGGAATTTGCATTACAGACAAATCCCGATAATGCCGATACCGATCTGGACGGCAAGACCGATGCAGAGGAGATTGCCGAAGAGACAGATCCAACCGTTGCACCCTGTCTTGAAATAATCGATCCGCCCCCTTCCCTCTTTTCGGATGCCAGCGGACACTGGGCCGCTGAGCACATAGAATTGCTGCACCGCACCCGTACATCCGCCGAGGGAAAAGCCATCGTCGACGGATACCTCTTTAAAGGAAAGAGGTACTTCCTCCCAGACAGGGAAATCTCACGTTACGAGCTCCTGAAGATCACGCTGATGTCGACATGCGTACTTTGGCTCCCTGAAGGGTCACTCACTGCCCGGGTGTTTAGTGACGTGCCAACAGTCGTAGCCATCGACGCCTCTGAGGATGATCGCCTCCGAAGCAAAGTCATCTATACCGGTCTCTCCCGTGGCATCGTTGAGGGGTACGACGAAGGAGACTTCCGTCCGGATATCGTGGTAAACCGCGCAGAAGCCATGGCTATGCTGCTACGGGCTACGGGCCATAGCATATCGGATACCGAACCAACCCCGCTCTCCTTTACCGATGTACCCGAAGATGCGTGGTATCGGTCTGCATTGGCGGCAGCTGTAGCCGAAGGCATCATTCAGGGATACGCCGACAATACGTTCAGGGCAGGAAACCCCATCACGCGCGCAGAAGCAGCGAAAATCGTGGCGCTGCTGATGCAGAAGAATATGTCGGTACGATAAAACTGAAAGCAGAAGGCAGATGATAGAAGGCAGAACCCGAGATTCTGCCATCTGTCTTCTGCCATCTATTTTCTATTTATATCTTGCCCTTCATCTCATCGAATGCAGCAATGAACCTCGGAAGATCCTCCGCATCGAACATGATAGTCGTCTTCTGTCCTCCGCGGGACTTCTCGGAGATCTTGAAGAATTTACCGTTGCCGCTCTGCTTGAGATCGATGTAGAACGTGCGCTGGCGACCGTGGATGGTCACAGAGTGTATCTCGTCTGCGAAGCGTCCACCGGCACTGGGGGCACGGGGAGGACGAGGAGCAGCAGCAGGGGCTGGATTATCGTCACCGAATCCACCGCCGGTTCCTGTGAGTTCTGACATGGGGTCAAACATACAAATGGGTGAAAGGAATAGATATCCCCATCCTGTTGCCGATGCCGTCGCCCGCGCATACTCTCGCTGCGTTCTTGCACCGCACTCAATAGGAAAGAGGTATGGTAAGAATAAAGGATAGCTATTCCCTTTTCCACTCTTTCGACTTCATTTCAATTGGGCAAAGAGAATTGCTGGATTGCCTACCTTTTTCCATTTCTTCATACCACCCCAGACCTTCATCTGCTCCGTGATAACAAAGGAATTTTTGAGCATTTCCCCTGCATACTCCACGCCCAGTTGCACACTCATCTGCTGAGCAGTGGAAGGCATGAATGGCAGAAGCATAAGCGCGATATGACGAAGCTTCTCTGCAATAGAACCAAGAACGACCGTCTTTTCTTCTCCTGTAAGAGTCCATGGCTTCCTTTTTTCCATATCCATGTTTCCGGAAACAGCCAAATCCACAGCTTGTCCAATTGCCTTAGAGAGATCGAATGCATTCATATCCTCTGCAAACTGCTTCCAATAACCTGCAATATACTCGGCCATCTCATCGTCTTGCGGAAGAGTAAATGCACCACTGTCTTTGTGTAAAAGCACCAGAACCCGATTCAGAAGATTACCAATCTTGTTACTGAGCACTCCGATGTACAGCTCTTCAATCCGCTTCCAGCTGAAATCCCCGTCATTCCCTACGGGCACTTCATGACTGAGATAAAAACGAAGCGGATCAGGGTTGCCGCCGAACTTCGCAAGCACATCGTCCGGCACAACCACATTGCCCGTGCTCTTGCTCATTTTCTGCCCTTCACTCGTGAGAAACCCATGAATAAGCAATTGATCGGGTGGCTGCACTCCGGCAGCCTTCAGCATCGCGGGCCAAATGAGAGCGTGGAATCGCGCGATGTCCTTGCCAATAACATGCGTAACCATTGCATCATCCCAGAATTCCTCTTTCTCATGATCCGTAAAGTACCCGAGTCCGGAGATGTAATTGGTGAGCGCATCGCACCATACGTACATCGTCTGCTCTTCGTCATCCGGAACAGGAATACCCCACGCCAGAGAAGACTTCGGACGCGAGAACGACACATCCTCCAGCCCCTGATCGATCAGTGCCAGCGTTTCTTTTTCACGGAACTCCGGAATGATCTTGTAATCCTTTTTCAGTAATTTCTTCAGCCACTCGGTTTCTTTACTGAGCACAAAAAACCAGTTCTCCTCCTTCACTTCCTCGGGAGCTTTCTTGTGATTCTCACAGAGCCCGTCGACGAGATCCTTCTTTGTGAGAAACCGCTCGCAACCTGAGCAGTAGAGCCCAGTATATGTGCGCTTCTCGAGAACTCCGGCTTTCTGTAGTCGCTTCCATAGCTCGACAACCGTCGGCCAGTGCTGCTTTCGGTCCGATGTACGGATGAACACATCGCTGGAAATTCCGAGTCTTCTGTAGAGATCTTCAAACAGCGGCACATTGCGGTCAACGAGTTCCTTTGGCGTGATCTTCTCTTTCTCCGCTGTCTGCTGGATCTTGATGCCATGCTCGTCGGTGCCGATCTGGAAGCGCACTTCATCTCCGCGAAGCCGCATCCAGCGTGCGCAGACATCTGCGAGAACCTTCTCCAGCACATGGCCCATATGCGGAGCAGCATTGGGATAATCGATGGCCGTTGTGATGTACTGGCGGGTCATGCAAAAAGCCTAGCGGATACACAGAGAATACAGAAGGCAACCCCCCCCCGTTCTAACAAGGCCAGGATGCAGATATTCCTACAAGACCTCCTACAAAATTGTAAGCAAAAGCGACAATACTCTCCGCAAGAACCGCCCACACGAGACCGATAAGACCACCGATGATGATCTTTTTCCCGTTCTCTTTGCTACCCTCATCGCGCGCAGTTCCCTGCGTCGTCGTTGCCCCCCAGATGATCGCGCAGAGAGATACGAAAATGATAAACTTTGAAATAAATGCAAACCACCCACATGCAAGTTCATTAAGAAAGTTTTGGCCAAACCCAGTACCGAGTCCTGCAACAGGCGTACGAAATTTATCCCATTTGGGATCCCACGCGAGCGCTGACACACGGGATGGGGTGAGTGCCAAAAAGAGAAAAATATGCAGGATCATCCGAAAATATTGAAGACTGCGGTAGAGAGCGCACGTGCAAGATTCACAATGAGAGCACCAGCAATAGCATAACCGATGGCACGTTTGGCCGTTGAGAACTCCTCAGGCTTCCCACGGCCAATGACCGCTTTCACTCCCGCAGCCATGATGATGATAACGAAGAGCACATTCATCAGCATGAGAATGGTATTCACGACAGATGCCATAAGATCGAGTAGTGGCGCTCCGCCAACGGCCACGGCGGCGCGATCGTCGATGAAGTTCACAATCATCTGGGACCCGAGCACAAGACCGAATCCGATAAGCGCCCATGTTATACTTGTCCGTCCGCGTGTGAATTTTCCCTCGTCACCGAAGGAAAGCAGCATCTG
>CAYYFD010000028.1:0-12546 GCA_964471125.1 uncultured Candidatus Peribacteria bacterium | reverse complement strand
GACAGTACCAAGGCCATTTGTATGACAAGAGGTTTTACAGAGAGCCACCCGGAGGGTGGGAAGAGGTCCAGACCACAGTACCAACAACAGCAACGGTTTCTGTCGCAAACTACCGGGCAAAAACAACTACTGCTCCAACAGAAAGGCAAACTGATGTCGGCCACTACGATGTGCAATCCTGGGCTCAGGACGGAAGGTCATTCCAGGATACGCACAGCCGCACATGGACCCTCATCGGGAAGGTGACAAAAAAGGGAAAACCGGTAGCGGTCATTCCTGCGACGGAACGAGCATCCCGAGTCTTTGGGTATCTCGTGTACGACAAAGAAAAAGATGCCCGTCTGCATCTGGTGCACTGGGATGGATACCGGTGGATCAAGCAGACCGCTTGGCAATGAATTGCCGAAAGCTAACCCTCGACAAAGACCTGCTGGCACTGCGCTAGCGGGTTTTTTCTATCGAAATACCTCACGCGACTCATCATCTGTGCAGTAGCTATAATTCCAGCTTTTGCTCCCTTTCATATTCCTTAAAGTATCTTGCATAATCCGCATGATCTGTCTGAATTTCCAGCATTGCATCTCCCACCACACCTTCGACTTCAACTCGCTTCGGAACTAACAGGGTGCCATTTTCCAATTTTCGAATGTTCATTGTCGTCTGGTGGAAGGAATAAATGATATCTCCTGCATTATAGAACTTTAATCACTCTCATTTTCAAGATATGATCAATGGATGGATATTGATAAAAAATCGTACAATTCCTTGTCGTATTTCCTTATAAAATCATCTTTCGACTTCATGAAAAAATTTCCAAATGATTCTGCTAAAAACTCTTGCCGGCCTGCAAAACCTCCAGGACCTCCTTGCTGCAAATAACTAGGCAGCTTGTCATAGAGCCGCTTATGAGCGGCAATGACAACTGGGGAAGAATCGAGTTCAAAGGCTTTGCCGAATGCATGTCCATACTCATGCAGGACCAAGCTAATAGAACCATGGTCGCCTTTGCCTGCATAAACGATATTTGTATTACCATCAAAACCACCCGGCACCCCTGACCAATTGCTCTTCGTCCAACCCCTTGGAGCATCTTGCCATTTCGGATTGCTATCCATATTGGGCATATCTTTGTTACTGATCTTAATTCTTACACCCCTGGCTATCATTTGCTCTACCAGAGGCTTCGGCAGTAAGGCTAAATGCCTTATATGCTCTTGAACAAGTGGCTCTCCACTATCGGCAACTTCCAACGATGTACCGAATCTCTTTTGAATTTCCTGGCTTAATGGAATGTTGTGAATTACGTCTGTTAGATCTTTACCGGTAACCGCTTTCTTTGATTCCTCCTCTACCTTTTTCCTAGCAGCGGCATCTTCCTCGACCTTCTTCTTCGCGGAAGCTTCCTCCTCAGCTTTCTGCCTCGCAGCTTCCCTATCTTTGTCTTCTTTGGCCTTTCGATCAGCAACTTCCTTTGCTTGTTTTTCGGCCTCTTGCTTCTTTCGCATAGCTACTTCATTAGCAACCTTCTTTTGTGCGGCTTCATCCTCTTCCACTTTTTTCCGCGCGATTGCTTCCTCTTCAGCCTTTTTCTTGGCGGCGGCATCTTCCTCGACCTTCTTCTTCGCGGAAGCTTCCTCCTCAGCTTTCTGCCTCGCAGCTTCCCTATCTTTGTCTTCTTTTGGCTTACGCCCATTTTCTGCGAGTCTCACTGTTCCTCCAGACGCTGGTTTGGGCCCGGGAGCAGAACGCGTCACGGGTGCTGAATTTTGCTTTTCCTCTGATGCATTGACCGACAGGAAAAGTTGTTTTCTGAATGCATTCAAACATCCGTCCCTAAGAAGGAATGCAGCCTCTTCTCTGGAAAAGTTATCCTCATCTTTATTTTTTTCACCAAGATCGGCCACGAGTATATTCCCGGGATACTTTGGAAGTGCATCGATATCTTTGAGAGCCTTACGCAAGGACTCTCTGTCCTTCGGCTTCATCTCTTTGGCAATATCCTGATACGCGCAAATCCGATTCTGGAGAATTTTGAGGTACCCCCCTTTCTGAAGATCACTGCCCTGCAGAAGATCCATCGCCGAGCCCAAAAGGGGCATTGTGGCGATGCGGTCAATCATCTGATCGAGAGGCAGAATTTGGAAGCCACCCAGGGCAACTTTATATTCCAGCTGATTATTTGTTTCACGAAACCAGGAAGTGGTCACAGGAGCGGATTCTCTTTTGGGTTCTGGGGATCTTGGTGTTACTTCCTTTGGATCCTGCTTGGCTGGAGGTTCTGAAGTGAGTTTCGGTTTGGCATTGGGTATTAAGTTGTCCTTCCCGACTTTTTGCGAAGCCTCCCTTTCTAGGAGCGTTTTGGGCGATCCTGGAACTTGGTCCCAAATCTTCGCGAGCTGTGGCAACTGTGTATAACCTGGTTTAAATAGGGCTATATAGCTACGAGCACGTCCTGCTTTTAATGCATATTGCTCTCTTGCCTCGTCCAAGTCAGTCGCGTTACTGCTGAGTGCTTTTGTGTATCGTACTTGAGCCTGCTGCAAGTCCTTTAGAACGGATTGATAATCTTTCTTCAATAGCGGGTCTTTGAAGGTGTTTGGATCAAGCTTCTCGGCATGTTGCACCAGCAGTGCGATATTTTCCTCATCACTCACAGCGCGATTTTTCTCTAGGACATCGGGCGCTCGACTAGGATCACTCACAGGTTTGGGTTCAGGTTTAGAAGGAACTCTCGGCAGTGGATCTGTGGAGGGTTGTGCGGAAGGCCCTTTGGGAGATCCTGGTTTGGGTTCAGGAGTAGAAGGAATTCTCGGCAGTGGATCCGTGGAGGGCTGTGCAGAAGGCCCTTTGGGAGATCCTGGTTTGGGTTCAGGAGTAGAAGGAACTCTCGGCAGTGGATCTGTGGAGGGTTGTGCGGAAGGCCCTTTGGGAGATCCTGGGTCTACATTCTTCGGACCTGGATCTCTGCGAGGAGGTTCAGGAGAACGAGGATTTCGTTCACTTTCAGGGCGTGGAGAGTCGGGATTTGAAGTAGGTGCCTTTTGCCTTTCCACCCGTAACGCTTTATTCAGAATCCTGAAATCCTGCATGCGCGTATTTACACTTTGGACCTGGAAATTCCCTTCCTCGGAAAATGTGAGGCGGAGATTTTTGGATCCCTTCTCGCGGATAAGACTGATGCCCATATCGGCATCCACCACTCCGGCATTCTGCGGAATAGGCAGATCGATATTGGTACGCTTTGGAAGACGAAGAATACGAATAACCGAAGCGCCATCCGGAATCGGGAAATCCAATGTATTGATCACAGACGTATTCCGCGATTCACGAACATTGTCTGCGTCCTTCCCTGCCTCAGCTCCCACAGGCCATGGCGTACCATTCACATTGTATAGACCCTCCTTGGTGAAATGGATCTTGAGTCCACGCGCCTTGCCTGTATCCCAGGTGTCTTTCTCAATCCAGACGCCTGCCTCCTTAAGAATCTGTCCATCATTCTTTCCCCAGAGTTCCTCCAGACGATTGGGCTGAACGAGAACGCGTCGGGGCTTACCATAGGGGTCTACACTTCCCGGGATGGTAATGGGAATCTGGAGATACGGATCTACAGTGTCGATGGGCAAAATAAATGGTTGAAATTTAGTAAGCGGGTCTCCCTCGAGCCTGTCGGATACCGGTTGAAATTTGTCGCGTGCGCCCTTCAGACTAGCCTGTTGTTTGTTTGCACTGCGAATAGTCTCAAGCTGCGATCGTGCCCACGCGAGATCTCCGTAACGTTCCTGGGGGTTTTCCTCCCAATTGCCTATGCGACCCATAAGTATGCTCCATACCTTTTTCGCATCAGGATCTTTCTTGATGAGATCTTTGAATTCCTTCTCCAGACCTTCTCTGGAGGCCATGCGATCCGCATAGCCTTCTTTGAGAGTGTTCTGATCCTTCGTAAATTTACTCTCTCTTTTGCTGGGAGCATTACGAGGACCATTCGGATTATCGGAAACGGAGAACTGTCCTCCGCCTCCACCGACAAACTCTCCATATTTTCCTGTCTTGTCGATATACGCATAATTATTTCCGCGCTGACGTACATCCATTCCTCTATCGCGCGCACCTTGGATCTTCCCGGCAAACTTCACATCATTTCCAGATGAAGAACCATTCATAGAATCCTTATCCCACCCCATAATGCCAGCAACTCTGCTTCTGTTCTCCGCATCGATACCGGCAAACCGTGAAGCAGCAGGATCGCGGCTGCGAAGACCGAGTACGCGGTCGCCCTCAGCTTTGGACTTCGCGCTCTGCGATTTCTCTTCGTCGTATTCCCGATCCATTTTCATGGCAAGAGCCTGATCACGCTTCTGCTGCTGGTTCAATTTGGCGGCATACTCCGGATCACTGCCCTTGCGCCACTCTCCGAATCGCTTGCCAGAGAGACGTACATGCTGCTCGTTTAATAGATTGTACTCTTTGGTGAGAGGAGCCAGTCGCGCCCCAATGTCCCTAAGTTCAGCGGAGTAACGTTGATACGCATCGCCCATTTGTGAGTTTCCTGCTTTCGTATAACGGCTCGCTGCCCTGGGACGATTCATCATCTTCTGGTCTGCGGCATTTTTACGATCACGCTGCAGTTGCTCCAGTTCCTGTTGCATTTCACCCATCTCCTCACGAAGGTTTGCGAGTGCTGCCTCCTTATTCTTCGGAGTGACATCCTTAAACCGTCCTGCCACATCCCTCTTAAACTGCTCAGAGTCCTCACGCTCGCGTACAACTCTTTCATCCCAGTATTTTTCATCTTTGACAATGGAACCCTTGTCCGCCGGAGAGGATTTTGTCTTTGCACGCGGAGCTTCCTCCTCTGGAGGATCACTGGTTACCTTAGGCGCACTATCCATGGGTGAGCCCTTCACGCCCGACTTGGACTGCGCATTCGGTGTACCGACAGCAGGTGCAGCATTGGAATTTTTTGCTCCGGGCATGGGTCTGTTTTGAACGCCGAGCGCTAGAGCACTGTTGTACTCATCTGCCTCAATGACGCCATTAGCAAAGAGAAAGCCAATGAGCTTATTTTGGTCATCGGGAATTCCCTTCATGAGGGCTTTAAATTCGGCAACAGTCATCTTCTGGATATCCGGGTCCTTGCCGATCTGTTCTTCAATCGAGCTGCGAATCCGGTTCATCTCTTTTTTTGGGTCATTCGTCTTAAGAAAATCATAGACCGTCTGGGCAACCTCACCCTTTTTCGCAATGTTTTTAACGTATTCATTGATGTCTTTCTTTGATTCTGGATTTGCCTGAGGGACATCACCAGTGCCCTTGAAGATGAGTCTGCGTTCGCAGTCCCACATTGCCGGTCCGGAGAAATAGCAGTGGATGCGCATTAGGAATTGGTCTGGAAAAGATCTTCAAGATGACTCACGGCATCTTCATCGCGTGGAGCAGACTTGCCCTCTGCCATGCTTCGCAAAGATGAATGAATCTTGCGAAATTCCCCATGAAGAGCAGCGGTAAATTTTTCGTACCGCCCGAGAAACTGCTGGAAGGCTTCGCTGTACCACTGCATACGTTCCTTCTTTTGGTCAGGAGTTTCATCGGCATACATCACATCGAGAAGCGGCAGCGTGTCTGTACAAAGATCCGGCTCGACGCCCCGCATCAGCAGGTTGTACAAGTCCTCCGTAGTCCAAGAGACTGTTTTTGGTGTTGCGGGCATTTCCAGATATTTTACCACAATCTATACTCTCCCGTCCATACCCGCCTCTGGTCTGAAATAGGGAAATACGGTACAATAGTTTGATGGCTCCAATCCTGAACGCACCAGCACCCGAAAAGCCTGAGACAGCTGCTCCTGCGACAAACGCAGAAGCCCTTTCGATACATGAAGTGATTAATGCTGTTCCGGCAGATATTAACTCCGTACGGGATGGTGTTGTCCAAGTGATGCGGTCAATCTTCACACAAGAACACCACGATCGCATTGTTAGAAATGGAGTATATGACCTTGAATTGGACACTTCCGATGGAACTGAAAGCCTGAAAAAAATCCGTGACAGTATAAACTACCCGGATGCCCTAAAGAGGTTACTGCTACAAGTTCACGATGATGTTCTCGATAACGAAGATGAACAAAATGTATTTCGAACGAAAATTTTTGCTGTACTGCAAGCCCCTGTCAGACAAAATGTTCAGTCTCCCCCTGCACAACCGAATCAATCTTCACAACCACACTCCAATCAAGCTACTGCGTCGCATACACATAATGCCACAGGACCAGCTTGGTATAGAGGTGGAAACTGGTACAACAGAATCATGACTGGTTCTGCGATGGAGCCGAAGGCAGGAGATAGCTTACTGGGAATGAAAAGCGTGAAGATGCTAGGCAATGCAGCAAAGTGGTTCATTGACCGCGTAAATCTCCGCAGCGACAAGTACCTTCTCAAGCGCAAATAATATGCCGCACCTTCAGGAACTATCGGATAAGCTCCCAAGCACACCAAACGGTGGCGCAACAGAAGCGCTGGAAACTCTTTCTACATGGAAAGGACAAGCTATCGCGGACGGCGCTGACGAACTCTTTAACCGCTTCACTGCAGTAGAGGATGAATCTGTCATTTCCGTCGATGGACTCAAAACGTTTCTTGCAGAACGAGGAAGGGGTTTGAATCTTTTTGAACAGGAATTACAGGATCAGCTCGATAATCTTATCAGCAATGATCGCAATGATCGTACAACTGCAGACAAGCGCGTTCAGGCATTTATCCGCTATCTGCAACTGCGTAACAAGGTTGTGCTCTCCTCACAAAAGGATCTTCAGAAATTCAGATCAGATCAGCCTGAATCTGCACCGATACTTACGAAGATGTATGAAACAGGCAAGGGCCTCGGCGGCACACTTGCGGAGTCCTTTATGGAAGCAGATGTCAAAGACAAAGCAGTCATGCTCGCAGGGGTCTATCTCTCCTACATGATGGTAAAAGGGATCTGGAAAAGAACCTTTGGTAAAGATGATAACCAGCCACACCTTATGAAAGATATTGCCGGAGTAGCCGTCGGAGGATTCGGTATCTACCTCGCAGCTGAAGCAGTAAATAAATCCTATGAAAAAACGACTGGGGTTCCGCTTTTCAATCCATCCAATTCGCTCAATCCGATTAAAGGTTCCAATTTCGCAGCATTTAAAGGAGGACAATCCGTTGAAGATAGGAAGGCATTCCTCGTTGGCCTCGAAGTCGATCAGGCTCTCGTACAACTGAAATCTTCAAACTTCTCTGCAGATATCTTTACAGGAACGGCAAACTCCGCGGAGTACGATGAGGAACACGAAAAAAAGAAATACGTCTATGCCCTCGGTAATATCGGCACGCTCTCACTGGAGGAATACGCGAAGCTCTACGATAAGGGGTTTGCAGGGAAATCACTGCCCAATAGTGATCCCTACCCATCCCGCCCGTTTCGCGATGACAAGCTCACCGATACAGAGCGCTTCACAGTACTGGAAGATGTAGGCATGGCACTGGGCATCCTCAAAGAACCCGGTGAATATGCAGAGATCAAAGACTGGGATGAGCGGAAGAAATCCAGCATCATTCACTTATCTATCGACAAGGTTCTCTAAAAATCCCCCGCTACACAAGTGCAGCGGGGAACTTTGGATCATCGGACGAAATCTTCTTCATCAAGGATTCTGTTTTGGAGTATTGCTCTCCAGAAAGGTCTTCAGCGCAGCGGAAAGGTCGCTGAGGCCCATTGCTTTTGCCAGCATCACAAACCCCGGCATCATACCGAGATTCTGATCGTCCGAAAATCTCCGAGCGAGCTCTGCTTCGAGATTGCCTCCCACTCGGTACATCTCCAGCTCAGCAAGACGATCCTGATACTTCGCCTGCGCCTGAAGGGCCATGAGCTTTATGCGCTCCTCCTCTCGAGCCTGAGAAACTACCAAAATCTCCTTCTGTGCATTCTGATAGGCTTTTTCTCCCCGCTCGGTCTCCTGAGACTGCCTCTCCCGTGTGTCTGCCTGTCGGGTAGCGATATCCATTTCCGCATCCGACTTGGCACGGGCAGCGAGCACACGATTGCGCTGGAAGATGAATCCATCAGGAATCACGTCTGTCGGTTCGCCATGAATGAGGACTGAAAGAATTTTTGTTGCGTAGCTACCAAGCATTTCTTTGGCGAGCAGATCACGCAACTTCTCATTCACTTTCTGACGATGGTTGATGACATCTTCTATGGTCATCGCATCCCCGGTCGTTGGCTGAAAGACCTGATTAACAAGATCCGCAAGCCGCTCGGCAAGAACGAAAGCAACAGACTTATGAAGTGTCCACTTCCTTTCCAAAACATTGTCGAGAAATGTTCTGCTCACAAGTGCCGGATTACTTCCATCAAGACTATACGAGATGAGGAAGCTCAGGATAAACCCCTGACTGAGACGTGTTTGCACTCCGGAAATTTCGACACTCTGATCGGAGAGAAAGATCTGTGCCACAACCGTCCTTTCATCATCTGGGTTCCGACCAGTCACTGCCTCGCGCACGCGCGAGTCGTACTTATAGGCTTTCATCAAGCTGGGGACAAAAAGCATCCAACACTCTTCGTAGTACTCAACACCGCCAATGAAATACCGCTCGTACCATTGATTGGACTCGATGCGAACGCCAGCACCTGCCCACCACAGCAGCGACCAAAGCAGACAGAGTGCGCCCGTTGTCGCAAGTGTAATGCCTGCATTCAGCGGAACGAATACTGAAACCGCTCCGTACAAGAGGAATAGAAATCCGATAAGTAATGGAACAACCACTACTACAAAAAACCACAGATCGACTGTCTTCTTCATGATCCCGCTCCTTTTTTTGAAGTGTCCGATGTTTCCAAAGGTCAATTGTCCCAGACGTCTGGAACCATGTCTGGAACAAATGGTAATTTTATTTTATTTTGACATTTAGTCAATCTTTTTATACATAACCCAACCCCGCGATCTGTGAAGATCGCGGGGTTTTGACGTGGGTGCCGTCATCGGACGGCGGGGATGGGAACACAGTCCGTCTTTGGCCGAAGGGCCGGAGACGGGGTTGGAGTACCAGGAGCGGTAGGAACCGGAACTGGGATCACATTCTGGATGACGATCACAGGTTCCGGACACTTCTCACACTTCTCGGAAGCGCGTGCGGCCTCAGAGGCCTTTTGCGCCGCTTCAGCATCGCTGATGCGCTTTTGGAGAACCTGCACATGCCGTGCATTGGCTTTCTCCTCGTCGGAGAGTTGCCGCTTGAGAGCGGCGGCATCCCCGCTGAGTCTTTTCACTTCAGCTTTAAGCAAAGTTTCAGTCGCCCCGAGAGAGGCAGCCTTTTCCTTTGCTTGAGCAAGTTCCTTCTGGAGCGCTGTGTTAGTGGCTTGCGCCTCTACCAGTGCATCCATGAGTTCCTTGCTTTGCTTGATGAAGCTGTCGGTCGGCAGATCGACACCAGTGCTTGCGTATTCTCCGCGAGTCTTGGTGTTTTCTGCAAACTCGAATGTTCCATTCGTGCTTCCGGGGGCTGGAGCCCTCACGTTTGCGACCGAAGCCGCATTGGTTGCGACATTCCCTGTCGCTGGGGGTTGTTGAACCGAGCTTCCGCCACGGTTCCACAAAACCAGGATGATGATGAGAACGATCACGATGAGAGCGCCCAGATACCGCCAGAGATACATCATGAAGTGATTTTTCTCCTGCAGCTCACGGGCATCTTCGCGTCGTTCGGAATCATCAAGGTCATTACGATCATCAGAAACAAACTTGGTCATGGCTTTCGCCTCCTTCAAAGAAAAGAAACAGTGTGTTCGATTAGACTCCCCACGTCATTCCACATCCCTACTACGAGGAATGTGGGATCTATGGGGAGTGTCCCCATGTTGTGAAGGATCTTATTATATTATACAATATTTTTATTTATTTACAAGTATTACTGACGTATTTTTACTGACAGAGAAATATGCAAAAAGAGTCTATAAACCTCTTATACCATGCTTTTGAACGTATTATTGGCATAGTATTTATTTCAGAAGATGATGGTATTTCCCATCTCCTGAGAAGCGATAGGACCCCCGTTTGCGCTGCTGGTGACAAGGAAAATGTCGAAGAGGATGAAGCTCCTACCCACTTCACCTTCATCCAGCCAGCGGCAGAGGCAGTTGTCTTTTTTACAATAGCCGACGTTGATGAATGTACTTTTGATGAACTACTTCGAGAGGAAGAATGTCCACTGGAGGGTGGAAAAGAAGAGAATGATTTTGAAGAAAATACCATAGCGGTACTCACGAATATTTTGGGTGTTTCAGCTTTCGCCCAGATCCCATATTTTTTACTTTTCGCCTCACCTTCAAGAGCAATAAATTCATCAAGGCTGGGATGATCAAATCCCCTTTCAGCACTGGCATTTCCACTCTTCAGTAAAGCACTTTGAAGTGTTTCTTCCGACTCTGGCAATCGTGCATAGGCAAGGATACGTTCATACTTATCCCAAAGTATTGTATCAAATTGTAGTTCAATTTTTTTGTTATCTATAAGGGCTGATGCAAATTTCAATGCCTTTAATCCTTGCTCATAAATAGATCCATCTTCCGTAAATAATTCCGGTGCATCTATACCAATCAAACGTAGACGAAGAGACGCAGAATCGGAAAGTTCCTGCCTGCGCCATCGCTGTAAAACAGATGGGGGTATATCCGTATCATTAGTATCCAGTAATGCAACCTCGAGCGTATCTCCATCGAGAACGCGGAGCACCTTTACCGCTATGGAACCTAGAGGATGCACTGGCGGACGAATGATCTGATTGTTCGAAACATCTCTCCATGCCAGTACAGATTGTATCTCCCCTTCGGGATCGCGAAGAATCAGCTCGGCTGTTTCAGGAAGATCTAGTCGGAGAAACTCCAGAGAAAATCTTCGCTCTTCTCTAGGAAGTAATTTTAAAGATGCAAACGTATGGTGATCATTGGGGATCAGCCCTCCATGAAGAGAAAAACTCAGAAGGTCAACGGGTTCATCACCGGTATTGCGAACAGACACCCAGCCTTTACTCAAAAAATGCCCATAAGGCATCGCGGCAGAAAGAATGATGTGAGGTAGCTCTCCGGAATCCGGTGAAGGTGTGATAGCAGTTTTCTCAAGTGTGAGCTTTGGATCTATGCGAACAGTCACTGTTGCCCGCTCTTCTCTCCCGCAAGCCAGCCGCGCCAGCAGCGTAATCAAATGCACACCGGATGATGAAAGTGTATGCGATGGAGGATTACAGGTTTCAGGCTTGTAGCCATCGGTGTAGTCCCATCTACATGCGGCGCCATTCAGTGCAGTTGGATCATTCGCTGCTGAAGCCAGATTCAGTGTCACATCTTCGGTTCCCTGAAGCTGACCGGACTGGACAGCTATCGAAAGGCCAATGGGAATATCTGCATTGGCACTACGCTCGGTTGGTATACAGAATATTTTACGCTCTGCAGTAACCGTGTCTCGCCCATAACTCATGCCCTCCGGAACTTCAGGGTAAGTAAGCTCATCAAGAAGGAGAGACGACGAAAGAAGCCGCACCGATGAGCCGGCATTGGCAAGGGTAAGACGTGTCTGGTTTGAACGGAAGGAACGGTAGACGCCGGGGAGAAGAATGCCTCCCGAAGCGTCAATGGGAATCGTAAATGATCGCCGTGATGATCCGGTGTCGGTACTTAGTGTTAAGCCTGCGATGGTAACTGGATCATCACCCAAGTTTCCGATCTCAATCCATTCGTCGGTATCGGCTCCTTCGGGATTAGGGAGAACTTCAGTGATACGAAGAGACGAATCTACAGATTGCAAAAAGCTTGAAAATGCAGAGGATGAAGAAAAGGATGAAAAAGAAGAAGAGCAGCACCCCTGCGGATGGGCAGCTCCGGGTGTACCTAAAACAGATGATCCAAGATCCAAGCTGATTGCTGTTGTTGCCGTTACCCAGTTCGATTTCAATGTTCCGGATATGCTCAAATCAAGTCGCTCCATGCTTGCCTTTGTTCCAGTACCGGACAGATTCAGTCCTGCAAAAGGATCGCCAACTCCGTCATCAACTTCATCGACAACATTTCCTGATGCATCACGGAGACGCAGAAGAAGTTTTGTATTGGGAAGACTGACAGCCGAAGTAACTATATCCGGCGTGATCGCTAATCGAGATTCAGACTCGGCGAAGTTGCTAACGAGGAAATATCGCCCATAACCGATACTTGTACCCACGGGAAATGTCGCCATAGTCTGCTCGACACTCTTGGCATCCAAATACGTAAGCGACCATCCACTCAGGTCACATAATTCCTTTTCGTCTCCTTCGTCCTTGCTACAAGCAATCTCCACCCACTCATCTGCACTGCTTAGATCACTTCCGGCCCACATCACCTCGGAAAGAACAGTGCGCGCTTCAGCAAAAGGCGTTGCAATGAAGAAAAGTAGTGGAAGAAAGCCAGTGATGCATGCGAAACGTAGGTAATGCACCAGATCATTGCACCTGAAATACGCCATAGGGAGAACAACATGGCATTATC
>CAYYFD010000027.1:0-12655 GCA_964471125.1 uncultured Candidatus Peribacteria bacterium | reverse complement strand
GAGTCATTGAAGTACAGGCAGCAAGAAAGAGAAGAGCGAGAGCCGTAAAAGAAAATCTGTTCCGTTGCATGTTCATAGAGAAGGATACAGCAACTCCGGAAACAGCAGAAAGAATGTCTTAGGAAAAAGTGATTCAGAGTTCTGTAGCGACCAACTCCTCATCCAACTCAGCATCCATGTGAGCGAACTCACGGCGGGCAGTTTCCTTGAGACGTTCAAGTATTGCTTCTATCTGCTCGGGACTCCTCGTGCGGGCGTTAGGGTCCGGTAAAACCTCAGTGGTCACATCTCCATTAGTTTCCGTGACCTGGTAGACAAAGCGATCGCCGGTATTCAGCAATCCCTGTGACCAAAATAACGAAGCGCTCATGATGCGATGTATCGGAGCGGTAATCCCTGTCCCGGATTCCAGAACAACATCGACACTCGGCCAGCGGACTTCTTTCACATATCCACGAACAGAAACATGCTCAATGGTATCAACTGCAGCTTCGTGATCTGTGGGCGCATCGACTCGATTGGTATCCATATGGCCATATTGCCGGATCCTGCGTATGAATGGCCATTATTTTGCATAAAAAAGACGCACCAGTGGTGCGTCTTTACAGTGCAATATTGAAGGACTACTTCTTTGTGGAATCAAACGCGTACACCGCGCGACCCACACGCTTGAAGTACGGCATCTTCTGGAGATTCAAGGAAATGGTTCCCACCTTTACGGTGCGCTGCTTTCCAACTTCCGTGATGATTTCTTTTTTGCTGAGGGGTCCTTTGTCCTTGAGGATACGTTCGATGACGTCGGCGACGGTGCCCGGCTCGTAGCCCCACTCACGAAGAGCATAGAGACCGCGACCGACCAACACGAACTGCGGATAGCGAATGAGTTCGTTATGGACTGCCTGTACGGTGACGTTTTTGTGATCGAACTTTGCCTCGCGGATACGGTTGGCGATCTCCATAAAGTGGAGAGGCTGTCCGGACTTCTTCAGGATAATCTCGACTTTGTCGCGGATGCTTCTCGGGCGGACGAAACGCCACTCCGTAAGTCCCCAACCTTCGGGGATTGCGCGGAAACGCTCGTCAACGGCAAGACAACTCTCGATGAGCTCGGGGCTTGGGACGCGGCCGGAGAAGAGATTGAGTGATTGAACGGTTGTGACCATCTCCCCAAGGGACATACAAGACTTACGCTTCTTCAGGGTCTTCACCATAGCGCCGACCACCGTGGAGATATCCTCCATAGAGAGTGATTCGAGTCTCCAGAAGGGGACAAACGTGTTACTGCGGCTGCCCTCATGAAGATCCGTATCGATGCTGATGGAGAGACGCAGTACGGCACCGTCCAGATCAGAGCTGTCGGCAATCTGCTGGAGAACGGCACTGATGAGAAGGTCTTCGCGCTGGAGGCCTCCGTGGGAGCGGACGATGGAACGTGCGAGTTCGTTGACCTCGTCGAGACGTGTGGTGCGTACGGTGCGGCGTAGCTTTCCGAGAGCGATGCTTTCAATCTGGCGAATGCGCTCGCGCGTCACATTAAACTGCTTTCCGATCTTCTCCAGCGTCTGCTTCTGGCTACCCTGAAGGGCAAACCGCCTGCGGATGACCTGCGCCTCTTTGTCCGTAAGGACAAGGAAGAGGGAGCTAAGGAGCTCCTGAAGATTGATGCTGAGAGCAGCACCGGACTTGGTCGTTGTTGTAGCGGCAGAATCTGCCATAGGAGAAGCTGGGAAAAGAACAACTCTCGTTTTACCAAATATTTGACAGAAGCAAAAGATCAGATTCAGATTTGGCTAGACGCTATACTTCATTTGTAGCGTCATAGCTATCGGTAAGACGAAGATGTTCAATGAACAGGTAAAGGATATTATATTATACAATTTTACGACTGTGTCAAATTCTTTTTCCGCTCAAGATATGTTGAGAGAATCTGGCAAGCTGATGCTGCATCTCCATCGTATTGGACATTTCTCAGTGTTGTATAGCGTTCATCGATGAAGAGAACCTCAAATCCCAACTTCTCAAGATTTTTGGCCAGAGACCGAACGATACCTGCCTGCTCGCCCTCGGTTCCCGAGGCAAGGAGCGGAAGGCCGAGAATCATGGTTTTCACGGTATATGCAGAACCAAGTGCCTGTATTTCCGCTTCCAAAACAGCCATGTTTTTATGATGAATTGTATCTTTTACCACAGCCATATCTGTCCCACTGAAGGCAATTGCTACTCCTGTTCGTCGTAATCCAACATCAAACGCGAGAAGAGAAGGCATGGAAAAATATCGTGAGGAAATACCCGCTAAGCGTACTCCAGTGCTTACTTCATCGCCCCTACCATTTTCGCGATACCGGATTTCTTTCGCGCGGCGTTCTTCGGATGAATGATGTGCTTCTTCGAAGCCATATCGATAGCCTTGTATGCACTTGCGATCAGTTTGGATGCTTCCGCCTTGTCTCCGGCCTTTACGGCAGTCGTCACCTTACGGATCATCGTCTTCATCGTCGTCTTCACCGGCTGGCGCCGCTCACGGCGAACACGGGACTGACGGGAGGCTTTGATGGCAGAGGATGTGAGAGGCATGGGCGCCAGCTTAAGGGTGCAGCAGGCTGCTTGCAAGGAAATCCTTTGATTAGACGTTTAGGATGCTAAGGAGCCGTAAAGCATTGCAAAAAGCCCAAAAATACTTAAAATATCTCTGCTATGTGCGGAATCTTCGGATACACAGGCAAGCGCAGTGACGCGGGAAGTGTCGTTGTCGATGGACTCAAGAATCTCGAATACCGCGGGTACGACAGCTGGGGTGTGGCATGCAAGGTGACATCTGGAATCGAAGTCACGAAGGACATCGGCAAAATCAGCTCAGTCGATACCCGTCAGTTTGCGCATACCTGTTGCCTCGCTCTCGCGCATACCCGCTGGGCAACCCACGGAGGGGTCACGCCAGAGAATGCGCACCCGCATCTTTCGAAAGACGGCACCATCGCCGTTGTCCATAACGGCATCGTGGAAAATCACGAGGTGCTAAGATCCGAACTCAAAACCAAGGGATATACCTTCGTCTCGCAAACCGATACGGAAGTTATTCCCTATTGTATAGAGGAAGAAATGAAAGCCGGTCACGCTTTTCCGGAAGCTGTACGCAGGGCCTGCCTGCGCTTTGAAGGTCGTTACGCCATCCTCGCGATGCATGAAGCATCCGGAAAGCTTGTTGCGGCGAGGACGGGAAGTCCGATCATCGTGGGAGTAGGGGATGATGGCTACTACATCGCTTCGGATATTCCCGCATTCATCGAGCATACGAGAACGGTGCAGTACATCGATGACGGGGAGATCGTAGAGACAGACGGCAATACCATTCAGTTTCGTGATATCGAAACAGGACAGGAGCGCCAAAAAAGAGAGGTGCGTATTACGTGGACCGTCGAGCAGGGACAAAAAGGGGATTTTCCGCACTTCATGCTCAAGGAAATCATGGAGCAGAAGGAAAGCATCGCCAGAGCAGTCAATCAGGATGACGACGCGATCCGCGCAGTTGCAGAAGCCATCAGAAGTGCCAAGGGTACCTTCCTCGTCGGCTGTGGAACAGCGCACAAAGCTTGCATGGCGGCGGAGTACTTTTTCTCTGTCGTCGCTGAGCACCACGTGAACGTCAGTTCGGCAGGAGAGTTTAAGCTTTACCATCACTTCCTCCAGCCGGAGAGCCTGCTTATTGTCGTGAGTCAAAGTGGTGAAACTGCGGATGTGCTTGAGGCGATGAAGGTCGCAAAGTCCAAGGGAGCCAAAGTCCTCGCGATTGTGAACGTCGAGGGATCGAGTGTGAGCCGCGCGGCGGACTACACGCTCCTCATCAATGCAGGCCCCGAGCGCGCGGTAGCCAGCACCAAGGCTCTTACGGGCCAGATGTCCGTTATGCTCCTCATTGCGTACGCCCTCAAGCACGCACTGCACGAAGGAAAGACTCTGCTCCTTGAAACGAGCGCCCTCATCAACGACATGCTTAACCCGCGCTACGTCGAGCGCATTGCAACGATCGCCGGAAAGATCAAAAGGCACGAAGATCTCTACATCATAGGCAAGAGCTGGCACTACCCCATGGCCCTCGAAAGCGCGATCAAGATTCAGGAAGTGAGCTATGTGCACGCGGAAGGATTTGCTGGAGGGGAGCTGAAGCATGGTCCCATCGCCCTTATCGAAACAGGAACACCGTGCATCGCGCTTCTGGGTAACGACGAAGTCACGGGAGACATGATCAATAACGCAACGGAACTTAAAGCCCGCGGCGCGATGCTTATCGGCATAGCCCCTGAGCGAAATGCCATCTTCGACGAATGGCTGAAAACTCCGGATGCAGGAGCAGCACAGCCAATTGTTACGGTGATTCCGATGCAGATCCTTGCGTATGAGTTGGCAGTGCAAAGAGGGAAGGATCCGGATATGCCTCGTAACCTCGCAAAATCTGTGACGGTAAAATAATGCGGTTCCGTAGAGACGCAACGCTGTTGCGTCTTCGGGAATGAATTGTAGGTAATCACCCTTGTCGAAGCCTTCGCATTCTGGCGTAATAGTTCGCTATGGTTTCAGAATTCAGCAAACGCATATTGGCTCTTGGAGACGAGCAACCTGTACCACTTGAAAGTGCAGCACCTGCAACGGTGTCCGATGCTGTAGCGGGAGTCACCAGTGAAGCAAGGGAAGTCCTGCAAGTGAGCGATGCGATTGATATTTTCTTCAAAGCTGAGGGGACAGCTGAAGTCGTGATGCTCACACAGAAGCACGGGAGCGATATGGCTCTTGAAGATATGGACATGGGAAATGTTTTCAATGCAAAAACGCTTCTGGGTACACTTCTGGATCGTGTACCGCTTGAACGCAGCAAGACATTGGAGCGTCAAGACATTATGGAAACCCTCATCGACAAAACGTATGAGGAGACACTGAGAACAAAAAATGCTTCCGCAACGTCATCATTCGAGTGGGAAAGACTTTCTATTGTGTCGAATGCAGAAACGGAGCGAGTGAAAAATGGTGATAAAGATGCTGCGGATACCCTGATTGTGCAGCTGCTGAAGAGTGACCTTGCAGGATTGCCTCTTGAGGAGGCTATGAAAGCAGCACTGCAAAGAGTAGCGAGGCAAGACATCGACGACGAACAACGCTGGATTGCCGAGACACTGCTTACTATTCAGAAATTGCCGGATGCACCGAACTATATCGATACATTTGCTGAGAAACTTGAGAAGATGTTCCACCCGTCACTCATTGCTACGGCAGCCAAATTACGGTTGCACACTGCAACACTGCGGCCGCTTTTTACCAAACATCTCACAGGATCATGGGAGACGATCCAAGCAACATTTGCATCACAAACAGATCTTGCAGCAATAGAGCTGGCACTGAGTGAATGCATGAGAGACATCTCCTGTATCGGCTGCCTTCTCGAAACTGCAAACGTCATGAAAGAAGACAGGTACTCGAAAGTGACTTTCGATGAAAAGAAGCCCCGCGGGTATAGAAAAGGATGGAACATGCTGCACTCCAAAACAGGGAAGTTACAACGGTCACACAAATGGCAGAGAGACGGTGTACCACCAGATCAGACTCGTAACCCAAGTATTCCCAATGATCCCGTTCATGCACTAGCGAGTGCAAACATGTCCGGAAAATCCTGGTACCTGCTGCAAGATCTTTACCTCCAGGCTTGCGCTCAATCTTTTGGCTATGCCCCAGGACTCGATGTGAATATTCCACGGCATGAACAGCTCGTGCTCATCGACCGTGCGTCGACAAATGCGGACAGGAACCTCAGTGCGTTTGGCACAGAAATCGACTGGTGGAGGAAAACTCTGGAGGTATCGGAGAAAGGACCTACGCGTATATGGAGTGATGAGCCGTTTTCGACGACAGGAGACATTGATCAGGCATCTCTCGCTGCTGCCGTGTCCGATGACTTAACTGAGCGAGGACATCACATTGTTTTTGCGACACACAATGAACGCCTGATGGATCATCTGGAGAAGGAGAGGGGACAGTGTATTTCCCATTTTCGTACCGAAGTTGGCGCGAAAGATTTGGTCTTCACACATAAACTGGAGCCGGGAAGAGATGACTCACGCGCTCTGGAAGTTGCTGCGAAGTTTCTCGACCCGCGGGTGATTCGCTATGCAAAGGCATCTCTCGAAGGAAACCCCGTGCATGTTGCTCCATTGCAGAATCAGGAAGCAGCATGGCCTGGCCGCACACTCACAGCTTATTCTGATGAAGACCGCGAAAGACTCATAAGCGAACCCAAAGGATTCTCACAGCTCTTTCCGGATCAGCTGGATGTACAGATTCAAAGAAGCCGCAGGGAAAAGGGAACAACCCGTATCATGAAACCCGAAGGGAGAGACGCAACATTCGATCACTTTGATAGCCTTGTGCATATCGCAAGCAGAGATAATGACTTGCATTACCACCTGTGCATCCCCGGAACAGAGCACAGCCAAATGGGTATGGCGCAGTCGTTTTTGCGAAGTGGAGTCACTAATGACGTTGCCGAGCTTCTAGAAAGGCAGCGCATGTGGAAGGAATTACAATTATCGGAAAACCACAGCGGTATTGAGTCAGCCATCACTACGACATGGGCGAACCTTGGCGCAGCTACATGTGCATATCCCGATCTTCTTACCGGGTTTAATGAACGATTGAAAGAAGGAGCAACATATCTGATGCGGGATGCACACATGGCCGGATCCGACCGCGTACGAGCGGGGTCTTTGCCAGTCTTTGAAAAAATTCTCCAGACGCTTGCGGTGACTGAAAAATGGGATCCTGCATTTATGGAAACGATCCTGCAGCCTGTCCGACAATTTTTCACACTCAGCTTGGAATGGCAGCATCTTCTCCCTGGTATTTACGATGAACAGCCCGATGGCCCGAACCATCGCCGCATTCTGGCAATTCACCAAGAATTAGCCACCCTCGTCGGTGCGCCTGAAGATGTGAAACTGTCCCAGTACGCATTTATCGGCAAGCATCTCCTTCCTCTTATAGATCGCTGCACAGCACAGTTACCCACTGTAGAACCAAAAGATCTCGCCACTATGGACCCCGACTTGCTTTTTAGTGCACTCAACGGGACACACGAGGTAACAGCAAAGGTGGATTTGTTCTTCCCGCCACCCATCATCATGCAGATGAAGGCCATGACGACACTGACAGACAAGAGACCTCTGGAAAGCCTTTCTGAAGCGCTACGCCAGACAGACTCAGTACATTTGCACCGTCTCGGCGGATATTTCTCCACACTGTTCCAGGCATATCTCGACGGGAAGGTGACCGGCAGAGAGTTACTTGCGAACATGGTCGAACGGAGGGAAGACCGGCACAGATACGGCGATGCGAGCCATCACAGTGAAAACTTCTCGCCGCTTGCAGATGAGATGCGTCAGCTGATGTCACTCCTTGAAATTAGCAAAGCCCTGAAGACTCAGCCATTTGCCACAGCCGAATATTCCGCGAATCAGGAAGGACACCTCACCGACGTCTGGAACATTGCAAAGCCGGTGGAAGGACAGGTGCGCAACTCCATAATTCTGGATCCCAGTGCGCAAGTGCAAATTTTCACCGGAGCGAACATGTCGGGAAAAACCTATCACATGAAAGCGGGATTCACGGCGCATCTCTGCGCACAGTCCGTCGGTATGGCTCCCGCAGCAGAGGCAAAGATTCCCGTACGCGATGCACACTGCTACATCGACCGCATCAATGCCGAGAGTAGTAGCGGACTCAGTGCCTTCGGAACAGAGATGGCCGTATGGGGACAGTTTCTCGCGTCTATCAAAGGCAAGTGTGCAACACTCTGCATCGACGAATTCGGTTCAACAACTTCACCAAAGTACCAGGGACACTTGCAGTACGGACTTCTCCAGATGCTCGTCGAAGATGGTCATACGGTGTTTCTCACGACACATCACCACGACTCCACGGAGCGATTCAAGACTGACTATCCAGGTATCACGCGATTGTACCACTTCCCGATCCAGAAAGCTGAAGGCGGCCTGACATACACCTATACAAAAGCAGAAGGAATCGCCCACTCACAGGCAATCGATGTAGCCGAGCAACAGAAGTTCCCTGCGAGAATCATCGCAAGAGCAAGAGAGCTGGAACCGATGATTGCGGGCGGATAATTCACAAGAGACGTTACTGCGTAATGTCTCTACGTCTCATTTGGCGGAATCCCATAATACTTCAGCAGGAAGGCCGCGATGTCGCGAAACACCGGTCCTGCCGTTTGCGCTCCGTAGATGTCTCTTCTGGGGCGATCGAACTTTACGAGAATGAGAAACTTGGGGCGGGGGACCGGAGCGTAGCCCGCGAACGTGGTGATCGTTGAACCCGTTCCAGACTCGTACTTTCCGCCCGGACCGGCGATCTGCGATGTCCCTGTTTTTCCTGCCATGCGGTAGCCCTTCACCTTCGCGACTTTCGCAAAACCAATATTCATGGAGCTCACGAGCATCGCCGTGATGGTGTCACTCGTCTCGGGCGTGATGACCTGATCGATGACGCGCGGCGCGACTACCTCCGTGGTGCCATCACTGCTGATAATGCTATCGATGATCGAAGGGCGCATCAGCTTTCCTCCGTTCGCGAGAGCTGTATACGCCGTGATCATCTGCAGTGGCGTAGAGGAAACGCCTTGTCCGTACGCAGCGGTTGCAAGGAGCGCATTACTCCATTTTCTCCATGGCAACATTTCGCCGGGGAGCTCGTCTTCAAGCTCGATGCCCGTGACGTGTCCGAAGCCGAAGCGCTCAAGATTACGGTGAAAGAGTTTTCGCCCGAGCTTCGCCGAGACCGACGTCATGCAGGTGTTGATGGAAAACTCCAAACATCCAGTCATGGTCATCTTTCCGTAGTAACGGTTGAGCGCGTTTTTGATGGTGTACTCATCAACCTTCACCGGACCCTCGTCATTGTATTCGTCACTAGGAGCCACCTCCCCCTGATCGATCGCGATGGCCATCGTTACGGGCTTCATGACGGATCCTGGCTCGTAGATTTCTTGAATCGACCGGTTGATGTAGGCACCAACACCGATGGTATTTTTGTACTTGAGCCAGATATCGGTGCGCTCCGTCGGAAAAATCTCACGGCGATGATGCTCTCCGACGAGGAGGTAATAGCGAACAATGTCTTCAAGATCATAGAGGGCTTCGAGCGCAGCGATCTCCTTTTGTTTTTCCTCACTGAAGCCGGTTCTACCCTGTTCGGTAAAGAGATCGTCGATGTAGGAACGCACGACGAATGTTCGGGTATCGGGATGGTAGAGCTCCACGATGATCTGTGCGCGCTTTCCTTCATCGATAAGGATGGGCTCCTTCTCGTACACATCGCCGTAATTGTTGCTGTCAAAGAGAGGAGCGCTCGCCATGGCAATGATGCGGCCGGTGTAGGGATCCATGACGATGGCCTGCGCACTTTCCGCATCAAACCGCTCCACGGCATCATCGAGAAGCTTTTCCACGTTCTCCTGCACGAACCGATCAATGGTGAGAACAATCGTCGAACCATCTTTCGGATTCACAATGCGCTGGTCTGACGTGAGAATCTGCCCCCCTTGCGGGTCACTGACCGTCGAAATAAGACCCTCCTGACCGCGTAGGAGAGGGTTGAATGTCCGCTCGATACCGTACTGGGCTTCCCCGACAGAGTTCAAAAATCCTACGACGTGCGACCCGACGGTGCCATCCGGATAAAATCGCCAGTGCTCGGCAATGAGGGCAATGCTCCGCAGAGGATCTTCAATCTGCTGAGCCGCCTCCCGGGACGCAGCCCCTTTACGCTTCTCCCGCGTAAGCTCCAACGAACGCAGCATCACTTCACGGAGCTTTGCCGAAACATCCGGAGGGAGCTTATGCATTACCGATACGTAGCGCAGGGGGCGACTCCGGAGATACCCGCGGATCACTTCTTCGTCGAGCTCGAGCGGCACTGCCAGCCTTCGTGCAATAGCGGGAACCTGCAGCTGCGGCACGATCTCGGGATTGGCATAAATCAGCTTCGCATCAAGAACTATATCCACTCCGGAAATATCCAAAGCCTGTACCTGCTGCATCTGCACCTTGGTCGCTCCGTAGAGAAGTGGCACGAACGTCACGCGCTTCTCGCTGATGCGCGTCTCGATGGCGCGGGCAAACTGGCGGCGTACCTCGGTGATATCCGGCGTGCTCTGTGATGGTGGCAGAATCAGATCATCGGGAACGGGCTCGAGAAGTGCTCCGGTAAAGAGGGTACGGATCCGCAGGAGCGGATCGAAAGCGGACCCATAGTACGTAAAGAGTTCGCGCGGGCATGCCTGCTCGCCCGCACTGCACGCAGTATGCATTTCATCTGTGAGAAGAACATCTGCCAGCGTCTCTGCAACCAATGTCGGCTGATCGGTAATGACCGGATCGACATAGACCATGTCGAGCGTCGCATTGGTTGCAAGAATGCTTGTTGCATCGGTCTTGGAATTTCTCGAAAGCACTTCCCCACGCTTTGCGGGAAGACGGACGCCGCCAAAGTGCTGCGATTGGGCAAGATCCAGATAATCCGTTCCCTTCACCACCTGCAATTCCAGAAGTCTCGCAACGACAACCAGAGCACATACACCCAAAACAAGGTGTACCACGATCATCCTTCGTTCAAGCGAGCGCTTGCGATGAGCCTCAAAAATAGCCGCGGATCGTGCGGGGGACACGGCAGGTAGTGTAGCGGGGGAACACAACAGGTTCGATGGACAAATCGTTAAATGGCTAAATGGTTAGATGCTGATATTGGAATGTATGCATCAAAAAACATCTCTGGCATCTAGCCATTTAACCATTTAGCCATTTATCTACACACCCTCTTCACTCGAAATAATCGCTGTTTTATGCTATACTATGGAGAAATGCCCACACCGAACTGGAATTCCCTCGACGGCACCGAACTGCTGCATGCACTCGAGCAATGGGCAACGGAAATGGGCGTATCGGACATTCACACCAGCCCGGAAAAGGAGAGTGTGCGTATCGAAGTGCGTCTGCACGGCATGCTGCAAAAAATAACCGATATTCCGCATGAAACGTACGTGGATCTCGTACGTCGCGTAAAATTCTTCAGCAAGCTCAAGCTTAACCTGACCAACGTTCCCCAAGACGGCCAGTACACATTCGATGCTCCAGGACGGCAAGTAAACGTACGTGTTGCCAGCATTCCGTCGCGTTTCGGAGAAACCTACACGTTGCGCCTTCTCGACCCGCAGAAGGGAATTGTGCCGCTGGTAGATCTGGGATTTCCCAAAGAAGTACACGAAAAGCTTTCCGAGCTTGTGAAGCTTCCCAACGGTCTTATCCTTGTCACGGGCCCGACGGGATCGGGAAAAACCACGACACTCTACGCACTGCTGAATTCCGTTGTAGGAACGCAGCGCAACATCATCACCCTCGAGGATCCGATTGAGTATGAACTCAAGGGAATCGTACAAAGTCAGGTGGATACAGAGCATGACTACACCTTCTCCTCAGGCCTGCGTTCGATTCTGCGTCACGACCCGAACATCATCCTTCTCGGGGAAATCCGTGATCTCGAAACCGCGCAGACCGCTGTGGATGCATCCCTCACGGGTCACCTTGTTCTTGCCACCCTTCACACGAACTCGGCGATCGAGGCAATTCCGAGACTCCTCTCCATGGGAGTCAGCCCCTACACCTTTGCACCTTCGCTACGGGCAATCCTCGCACAGCGCCTTGTGCGCACCCTGAGTGAAACATGCCGCGCAGACGGAGCAAATTGTGATCCTGCATCCAACGATTCGTACAGCGGACGCATGGCGCTACCGGAACTCATCATCGCAACGTCTGCAGTCCAGAATCTGATCCTTTCCGGTGAAAGCTCTGAAAGCATTGTCACGCAGGCGAAGAAAGACGGCTATAAAACTTTGAAGGAATGGGGGGAAATTCTGATCGCTGACCGGAGAACAACACGCGCAGAAGTGGAGCGTGTGACCTCGTAAGGAAAAGCTGGCAAGTCACAGAGAGGGGAATTGGCAAGTCCCTTTGCTCTTTCCAGTGACCGTCATATTCCATTAGTATGGAAAACTCCATGCTTCGCAAAAGGCACCGCACCGGCCCGTACGCTCTCGCTCAGACAAGAAGCCCGCTTGTCCCCGTCCTGTCCGTTGCTGCGGTCGCCGCTGCCGCCCTTCTTCTGATCTGGGCACTGAGAGCCATTCTCTCTGTATTTGATTTCGGCAATGCTATCGAACGTGAAGCAGTTATTCTCTCCGTACATAACCGTGGAGTTGTAAGTGTTTCGCTCGGAGGCGACGATCCGCGTGTCACCGATACAGATCTCAAACTGTACCCCGAGGACAGCGTGACGACAGACAAAGGTGCACCGGCTGCTTTGGCGTTTTTCGATGGCACCGACATGCGAATGGATAAAGGAGGAAGTCTGGTGATCGTGGAAAGTGCGCATGGCGTAAAACGCTCTAAAATAGCCCTGTCTCTTGAGCGCGGAACGATGTGGGTACGCACCCCTGAATTTGCTTCATACTCGGGAACGATCTTACGAACACTCGTAGCACCGTCCTATAGCGCCACGATCCCGTCGGGATCGGATGTGCTCTTTACGGAGAACCGCATCGAGG
>CAYYFD010000026.1:0-12713 GCA_964471125.1 uncultured Candidatus Peribacteria bacterium | reverse complement strand
TCAACAATGCTGCAAACGCTCTCGCCTTCGACACTTCCACTCTCTCCATTGATGCTCTCAACAATCGTATCGGCATCGGCATGACCGCTCCTAAGTATGAGCTCGATGTCACCGGATCCATCCACGGCTCCGCAGGCCTCTCTTCCTCCGGAACATTGGTCTGGGAAGGAGCAGCATCCGGAGCGACTCTTACGGTATCCAATGGCTTCAAAGGATCCGGCCTCTCTGATTGTGATGATCCTACGACGTCAAAACTTCTCTGGGATGTCACCAATAGTCGGTTCTCTTGTGGTACAGATCAAAACAGCGGAGGGTCTGTCACTGCGGCGCAAGGTTTGACTCTGGTTTCTGCCGGTGTTCTTAGATTAAGCGATAGCTTCTCGGGTACCGCTCTCGAAATCATTGGCACTGGCTCAGGCCGAACATTCTTTGCGATGGACACACTCTCCTCATCGGGAAATCTCATCATTGAGTCTCTGGTGAAGCGAGGATCCGGAGCAATCGTTGGACTTGCTGCCGAGTACCAGACTGGTGCGTATCTCTATGCTTCCGGGGCTTCTGTACTCGCTCTGGAGAGCTACACACAAAATCTTTATGGCGGGCAGTCTCTTGAACCGAGTATCCTTTTCGGTTACAAAGGCGTCTTCGATACCAATCTCTACCGCACATCGGGCAGCACTCTCAGAACAGACGCGCAGTTCCTCGTTACGACGAGTGGATCCAATGTGAACAGACCTTCATTTATGATCGATACGGAAACAGGCACCGGTTCTCGCACGGTATTTTTGATCAAGTCCAACGTGCAGTCCGTCAATAATAACGTCTTCCGGATCAACGCTTCCGGTGCCGTTTTCTCCGACCAGCCGTACAGCAGTGCCGGAGCCGACTATGCCGAGTGGTTCTATGACAGCGGATCTTTGAATGGCGCCCAGAAACTCAGTGCAGGAGAGATCGTTTGTATCGATATCATCCGTGACAATGCAGTCAAGCGCTGCGAACGTGATGGTGACAGCAACATCATGGGCATCGTGTCCACAAACCCCGCATTCATCGGTAACAGCATCGGCGGTGCCGACGGCATTATCCCCCCCGGCTATGCGCTCATTGGACTTATTGGTCAGCTGCCTGCAAAGGTTATCGTGGAGAGTGGAGCAGTCATCCGCTCCGGTGATGCCCTTACTGCTGCTTCCATCCCCGGCTATGCGCGTAAAGCGCGGGCAGGGGAGCCGACCGTTGGTGTTGCTCTCGAAGCGTTGGCATCGGGGGAAAGCGTTATCAATGTTCTCGTTGCGCGCAGCAATTCCTCTCTGACTGTCGATGCTGTCGAAGACAAGATCATGCAGGCCGTTGCAGAGATGGAAATTGCTGATGAAGTGCAGCTTATGGTAAATGATGCCATGGCCGGTCTCGATCTGGAATCTGCGATTGCCGGGGAATTCCGTTCACAACTTTCCGCATTCGACTTGCGTTCGCAGGTGGAGGAGATTGTGGCTCGCCTGAGTCCCGCTTCCCATACGGGGACTGCTATAGGATTCGAGCAATTCTCCACTTTGGAATCAGTCGTCAGCAGGATTTCCGGTGCGCTTCTCTCTCTTTCATCTGAGATCTCCAGCTTCAGGCAATCGGCAGAAGGCCATACTGCGGCAACGGAATTTTCCTCCGGTACCACTCTCCGCGGTCGTACGGTGGTCGAGGGTGAACTCATCATCAACGGTGTTGTCTACGATCCGCAGGCGTTTGCGCATAGCTCAGGAAGCAATCTCTTCACCATCGGCTCTGGATCCAGCGTGGATCTTGCGGAGCTCACCGTGCAGCATGCGTTGTATGTTCTTGGAGATGTCACCATCGAGGGCATGGCTGTCTTCCGCAGTGACGTTGCCATAGAGGGAAATCTCACGCTGTCGGGATCGCTGGCACTCAGTAGCACTCTGGTTTTGAGTCGCAACCAAGCGGGGTTTGCCCTGATTCCGCAGAATGGAACAGGAGTCATGGTTCTCTTCGATCCCGCTTTCGATGAGAAATATATTCCTGTTATCACCGTCAGCAGTAACAGTTTTGCATCGCATCGGATTGGCGCAAGTTCCGCAACGGGATTCCTCATCGAAATCCGTGAAGCTGCCACTGCACCGATCATATTCTCGTGGCATGCCCTGGTCGCTGACGGCGTGCTGAAGATGGACAGTAGGGAGTCCACCGTTCGCCGCATTCCTTTCCCCGTGGATGCTGCGGGCATTCCGCTCTCGAGCAATACCGTCTGGAATTCCTGCATCCGCAATCAGGTGCAGCTCGACAGTGAAGGTCAGCCCTTTAGTTGTAGTCGTTACCACAACGATAATGTCTGGACGCATCCGGATCTGACGATTGAATTCCTCTGGAGGCCGGACCTGAGCCCCGCGCTTACTCTTCCGGAGGGATTTATAGCAGTGGTTCAGACATCTTCTACGGAAGAAGAGTCCGTCATTCCTGAAGAATTGAAAGAGTCCGGAGAGACTGAACCTTTGACAGAGCTCAATACAGGCGAGATAGATGAAGCGGATACTTCTGCATCCGCATCCTCACAAAGTAGTGAAGCTTCATCCGAAGCCTCTTCCGTGGCTGATCCCATAGAGGAAGAAGTGTTGTCAGAGCTAACGCCAACTATTCAGGAGAGCGACACTGTAGAAGAGCCAACAGAAACGATACCGACTGAAGAGTCAGCGGGAAGTAATCAAGATGCAACACAAACCGACCCCCTTCCTGCGGCGGATGCGCCGGCTTCCGAGAGCGAGTCTGCTGTTGAACAGCAGTAATATATTGTCATCGAACCGGTAATACACAAGTGCCGACAACTTGCCCTCATTCTGGGGATTTCGTAGGCTGTGTGTGTTCTTCTATTCAGCGTTCTTCCAGTTTCTATGCGCAAACTTCTTTCCCTTACATTCGTCGTTGCCCTTATTGCTCTCGTCATCACCCTTGAAACGCGTCGTCAGGAAGCGCAGAAACAACTTGAGCAGCTCACGATTCGTTTGGAGCAATTGCAAGGCAACAGCAGCCAGAACAGAGAAGCCGCAAAAAGCATTATTCAGAAAGTACAAAAGCACATGGCGATATCGATGGAAGTTGAGCCGACTGTTGCGACGATTGTGAATGTTGAAGAACTGCGCAAGAAGAATTCATTCTATAACAAAGCGGAGAATGGAGATCATCTCGTGGTGACCACGGATCGCGCCATTCTGTACGATCCTGACAAGGACATCATTCTTGATGTCGTGCCGGTGCAGCTCCAGCCTGCCGCTCCTGCAGCGCCTGCTCCAGCCAAGCCCTAGTGTTCTTCCCGGCTGTGGAACCGGTATTTCGTTTTCTCTAAGCGGTATTTTCTGCGTCGATGCTTGATGACTGCGACAGAGCTATCGTCATGATGGCATGTAGAAAACATGATGTTCTCATGCGCGTCATTTATATTGTCCTGCTTGCAGCTTTCCTTGCGCTGATGTGGAGAAGTTCGGGGGTTCCTGTTGTTTCTGCTCGCTCGCTAAGTCTTGTTCCCGATACGCGTCCTGCAGTGTGTACGGTGGTACTGGAAGGCGTTCGTAATGGGCAGATTGCCGGTTACATCCGCGGAGATGTCCGTTTCTTCATCGGTGATGATCTTGCTGTCCCAAACAGCAGCGGCGCATTTCTGGTTTCTGCAGGCGTGCTGAAAACCGACGTGCGTACGATCGATATGCCCGATGGAACGCGGTTCGTCGCTTCGAAGAAAGGAAAACGGTTTTATCCGGTTGGTTCTTCACAGGGGCAGGGTCTGAGCCCTGCGAATCGTATCTATTTTTCTTCGGAGGATGAAGCAAAGGCAGCAGGATTTCGTTGAATGCAATTCACAGGAATTGCTCATCGCATAAGCTTTGTCCTCCTGCAATGGCAAATCGCGTTTGCACCTTCTAAACTGCTTTAACTTTCTCCCCTTATTCTATGCGTGCGATCCGCTTGTCTCATGTGCTCTGTATTACCCTTGGTGTCCTTCTTGGTACAGGTGCCACCGTTACTGCAGCAAGCATTGCCGGAAGCAGTGTCTTTCGTGATGTTCCGGTGGGTTCCTACTACGACAATGCTATTGGTGCGATGTTTCAGAGGGGGGTTGTTAAAGGATATGCAGATGGAAGATTCGGTCCCGATGACTACGTGACACGAGGGCAAGTTGCCGTGATGCTTGAGCGGTTTCGTGCGGATCTGACAGGAGAGGTCATCCTATCGAGTAGTTCCTCGAGGAGTCCGCGTTCATCCCGGAGCTCATCGAGCGAAGAGCAAGTCTCTTCCACATCAACATCATCCTCTTCTTCGATAGCTTCTACAGGCCAGAATCCCTACGGTACCATTCGCTTTACATCGCCGGTCTTCACCGTGAATGAAAAAGAAGCTACAGCAACGATTAGCGTTGTACGTACGGGGGGAAATCAGGGGACGGTGACTGTCGAGTATGCACTCGAAGCAGGTACGGCAACGACTGATGATTTTGAGGTCGCAACAGCAGTGCTTACATTTCAGGGAAAGGCCACGAGCACGACATTTACCATTAAATTAAAGAATGATGCGCTGACAGAAGGGACAGAGGCGCTGAAGATTGTCCTGCGCAACCCGACCAACAATGCAAGCATCGGTACGCCTTCGACTGCGGAGCTTAAAATTATTGATGATGAAACGGTGGTGACGAGTTCGGCTGGAGCTGCAGCAACAAGTAGTGCTGCACCTGCCGTCGGATTCGGTGCTTCGGAGTACTCCATTGCTGATGCCGGTGGCACACTGAATGTCATCGTAGTGCGCACCGGCGGTACCGCAGGGGCCGTCACCGTTCAGTACGCGACAGCGGATGGCACGGCAAAGTCCAGCTCGGATTACACATCGACGAGCGGAACGGTAAGCTTTGCCGCAGGCGAAGCAACAAAGTCGTTCCAAGTTGTTGTTGCTGCGAACTCCAGTATTGGCGGCAATAAGAACTTTAAGATCGTCCTGAGTAACCCAACCGGAGGAGTCACCGTTTCACCCGGATCTGCGACCGTTGTCGTCTATGATGATGAAGTCGCAGCATTTGGCACGGGTTCGCTGAAATTCTCCAAATCTTCCTACGACGGGTATGAGTCGCAGGGAAAAGTGGAGATCATGGTCCAGCGCACAGGCGGATCCCGGGGGAAGGTTGCGGTTACGTATTCCACAAGCAACGGAACAGCGACAGCTTCCAAAGACTATAGTGCCGTTTCGGGCACCCTTACGTTTGAGGATGGTGAGTCTGTGAAGAGTTTCATCATTCCCATCCTCTATGATGCGGAATCTGACGGGGAGGAGACTGTGAATATCTTCCTTGGTGCTCCGACGAACGGAGCGCAGCTCATCACGCCGTCGAATGCGACGCTGCGTATTTACTGAGAGTAGATACATAGTTGAATATGCGAGTATGGGGCCCCCCGTACTCGCATATTCCTGTATTCCCGTACTTTGCCTTCTACGATAAGATGCACCCATGCAGCTTTCCATAGTGTTGCCATGTTTTAACGAAGAGGCGAACCTGCCTTCCACGATTGCAGATGTCGATGGATGGATGTCCAGTCGGAGCATTGATGGGGAGATCATAGTCGTCAATGACGGATCCGTTGATGGGACCGCTGCGGTGCTACGAGATCTTGAAAAAAAGTATGCGCAGTTACGCTCTGTCCATCATGAACGTAACAGAGGATATGGCGCTGCAGTACGGTCCGGTTGCGATGCTGCGCTGACCGAGTGGATCGGATTCATGGACAGTGACGGACAGTTTCATGCAGAGGATTTTGACAAGCTCATTGCGGTTTCAGGAAAGTCTCCACTGGTGGTCGGGCGCCGCCGCCGCCGTGCTGATCCCTTTATGCGCAAGCTCAATGCGAAGTGCTTCGGACTCCTCGCGTGGGTCGTGCTTGGGGTCTGGGTACGCGATATCAACTGCGCCATGAAGATTTATCGCAGGGATCTCTGGTCGCGCGTACGCCCTCTGCATGCAACCGGCGCACTCTTCAATGCAGAGCTCTTCGCTCGTGCGCGTCGTGCGGGTGTGCACTGGCAGCAGGTGGATGTCTCCCATTACCCGCGTACCCGGGGGATGCAGACCGGAGCGAATCTTCTCGTCATTCTCCGCATGTTTAAGGAACTCGCAAAGCTCTATTGGTCGTTACGATAACCCCTGAGCATTTGCTCTACATCCTTTATTGGCCGTTTTGCAGCGGCACCTGTACGAACGGACTGAATCGCGGACAGTTCGTACAGTGCAATTCCCAGACATCCAAAAGCGCCCTTTTGCCGAATGCTCCGTCGCTGATCGGCTCATAGTTGCTCAGTGGCCTATAAAATTGGAACGAAACAAAGACGATGACGCACAGTCCGACAAGCAGGGCTGTCCGGCGGGATGCGGAAATAATCCACGGTCCTATGCGTTTTAGCTCCATCACGACGAGGGCGAGTATGCAGAAGCTGAAGATGAGCGGCAGGAAGTAGTGGTAGAGGTACATAACGCGCGGAATCTGCGAGATGGCTGCCATATATCCGCCATAGAGCGCCATGAATGTCAGAAGCAAAGGCCGGTCGTTCAGAACAGATTTTGTGTCGCCGACGAACGATGAAAGCAAAAGCCCAACAGCGGCGATAATTCCTGCAAATGATATCCACCAGATTGCCGGGTTCACCTGCAGGTATAGGTACTGGTAGAGCCCGCCGTCGGGTGTTTCCCAGCGGTAGTTGATGGAACGGGCACCGATGGGCCACAAAAACCACGGACTGCCGTTCTCTTCTGTTTTGCAGAGGTCGAGCCGCGGCACGCCGCCGTTATAGTGACCGACGAAAGCGAGAGAATCGCGAAGCATGACAGGAAACCACCGCAGCGAGTGCTGCGCTCCTGCCGTAATAATTGCTTTGTATTCCACCGAAGCCTGGTAATAGCCCATATCGGGAAGTGCCGGATTGATCGTTCTTCCTAGGGCGAAATGCGTCTGCCATACGCCAATGTAGACAACGAGAAAGGCCATTCCGCCTATTGCAGCGAATCGTTGAAGTGCATTGCGATTTTTCCGCAGATGCCAGATCAGGGCGGGAACGAGCAGAATGAGTACCAATCCCACGACTTTCGTCGATAGCACGCATCCGAAAGCGATTCCGAAGAGAGCTGCAAACGCATTGAATCGCTGTGGATTTTTCTCATCACGCAGATGAAGAAATGCAAGTATGGTGAGAACAGAGAAGAAGAGCAGTGCCGGCTCCAGCATTGCGCCGCGCAGGTGGACAATGAGTGCGTTATCGAAGAGGTAGAGCGAGGAGAGTAATGCCGCGAAGAGGTCGGATTTTGTGAGTTTGCGAAAGATCAGAAAAAGGAGCGGAGCAGTGAGCCATGCAAGTAGCACAGGGAAGAGGCGATAGCCGGCGAAAGAAAACCCTGTAGGGATCTCTGTTCCATAGTCTGTACCGAGGAACTGGTTATCGACTGGGTTCTGGTTGAGGATCCCTTCTCCCGCAGCGATCAGTAGTTTCCCGAGTGGCGGATGCTGCTCCATGAAGTACACGCCGTTGAGGTATTTCTGTGCGCTGGCGATGTGGTAGTTCTCATCCCAGAAAAATGCCGGCGGATTGCTGAATCCATGGACATAGGTGAAGTATCCGATGCCGGTAATTAGGCCCAGCAGCAGGAGCAGTCGTTTGCCGTCGTCGGTTGAGGGAATGCGCAGCACGGAACCAAGAGTAAAGAGAAGAGGGCCCTTGGGCTAGTGAATATCAAACTTCGCGTGAAATGTTCTGGAAGTCATTCTCCATCAAGGAGATCACCGAGGCTCGCTTTCCAGTTCTCCCCATAGGGATAGATTCCACAAACTCTAGGTTGATCTTCATGGACTCACCCATGAATTTCTTGAGTCCTGACAATATTTCTTGCTGCACTTCTGCAGAGAAGCTTTCATTTTTGATAATCTTCACCGTGAGCTCATTCTTAGTACTTTGTACGATTTGATACTGTCGCAGGGCAAACTCATATTCTTTGAAAAAGTGACTGAAGAACGTCCCAGGGAGCCACACTCCATTGGCACCGTGAATGATGGCCTGTGCGCGGCCCTCGATTTTTCCTAGCTTTGGCAACCCTCTGCCACAAGGACAGGGCTTATCATCCACCGCCATTGCCAGGTCGCCGATACGGTAACGGATCAGCGGCACTGAGAAATTGTTGAGATCGGTAATCACAATTTCCCCAATTTCTCCGGGCTCGGCGGGCCTGTTGTCCACTAACACTTCTACGATGTAACTTTCAGCCATCACGTGATGACCGTCATGAGCGTCACACTCGTAAGCGATACCGGAAAATTCCCGACTGCCGTATTTGTCGAATACTTTGGTAGAGAATGTCGTCTGTATTTTTTCACGGACGTGGTCTGGCATAACCTGAGCCGAAGTCATGATTGCCTTTGGCTGTATGTCGAACTTTTTTGCGTACTGGGAGTAGTACGCAAGGAAATTGAATGACTCGGCATACCCATCCATGAGCACGGGTTTATGACGTTTAATTTTTTTCAGAAAGTCGTCGATGTTATCCTCGCGGATCTCGTACGCAGGTATGAATAGACGATTCATGAACCAAGCGTCTATCTTTTCACGCAGAACCTGAGAGAAAGACATGCCGATGGTCTGGTGCCATAGACGTACTTGCGGGTCTCCGAATCTCCAGCCTGTCCATTCGGACGCGCGGAGGGTCGAGGCCCAGCGCATTTCCAGCTGCCTCCGTTCCGCATAGGTTACAAGCGGCTCGCCTGTGGAACCACTCGTGCAAATCCTGACCATCTGCTTCTTATCGTGGGTACTGGAAAAGAGGTCAAAATAGAGATTCTCGCGCAGTTGCTTTTTTGAGAGCATTGGCAACTTCCGCAAGTCATCCAGAGAGGAGATATCCCCAGGCTCAAGTCCCAAATTTTTCATCATTTCGGAGTAATACGGAACGTGATGACAGGCGTGGCGAATGAGGCGGCGCAGTTTGAGTTCTTGTAATTCCCGCATGTCCTTTTGGGACAAGTACTGAGATGAGCACAGCAGTTGATGATAAAACTTCGTTCGCCTGGTGATCATCCAGGCATGGATCGGCATCGTCCAGAAATACAATTTGTACCAAAGCTTCCTCCATCCGAGGTACCCTTGCGGCTGCCGAGCGGGCGTATGAGATGCAAGGAATTGCTCCAGTACATCATCCCTCTGGAACCGCATACGAAATTCGAAGACTGCTTTCATGCAGTCTTTGATGACCCTCACAACGAGTATGATCGGGAACCTCTTTATGTAAGATTTCCCAACTTTTCTCTCCTGAAAAAGAGTTTCGACTTCTTTCACGGTGTACCCTTTGGCAGCTGCGGCCACGCGGATGAAGGTATTATAGTAATGATAGTGCCCTTGGCTCCTGAGGATATCCTGCAATGCTTCCCGGTAGGCGATCACAAAACCGGATTTGTTGTCTGTAGCTTTCATGCCAAACATGATGTTCAAGATGACGTTCAGACCCCTACTCAAGAAGTAGCGACTGTCACGCATTCGACCGATGGGACTACGCGTTCCCTGAACCATATCCACTTTTGACCACAGTATCTCCCTATAGAGTCGCCACACCTCTTCCGGCGGATTTTGTAGATCAGCATCTATCAAGCAAGCAAATCGCCCCACTGCTGTCTCGACGCCAGTGGTCCATGCACCTGCAATGCCGCGATTTTTGTTATTACGGACACAGCGTACGTTTTGGTGCTGCATTGCAAGCTTGTCTCCAATTTCGGGTGTTCTATCCGTACTGGCATCATCGACGAGAATCACTTCTCCTACGATTCTATGTTTCTCAAACACCGCTAAGAGCCGCTCGGTGAGCTGCTGGATATTATTTTCTTCGTTGTAGCAGGGAGCAATGACCGATAGCTGCATCATGGGAGAATCATAGAACATTAGTTACGGAGAGACTGGTACACCTTGCGTAATCCGGTCTCAAGATCAGTGGTTGCCTCCCAGCCGAGTATTCTTTTGGCTTCGGTCGTGCTGCCTGCGCGGGATGATCCACTCGTCCAATCCGCCGATACGAATTCGGGCTTCAGGGGCGACTCTGCGACATTCAGCATCATCTCGGTGAGTGAAAGGATTGAGGTCGGAATGCCAGAGGAGAGATTGACCTGCGTGCCGGAGGGCGCAAGAAAACCTGCTCGGAGGATGCCGTCGACTACGTCTTCCACGTAGACAAAATCGAGTGACTGGCTTCCATCTCCCACGATGACAGGCGCTACATTCTGCCGGATGCGCTCAAAATTCTTCACAATGACGGACTTGTATCCCATGCCCGGAAATTGACCTGTTCCGTAGACGAAAAACAATCGGAGAACTGCGTATTCGATACCATGAGCCCTGGAACATGCGGCGAGCAGATGTTCACCTGCCAACTTGGAAATGCCGTAGGGAGTCCAGGGCTCAGGAGTGTCGGCCTCATGCATTGCGGGTGGTTTCATAGCGCCGTACGCGTAGAGTGACGACGTGAAAATGATACGGCGTACACCAGCTGCTGCGGCAGCATCAAACAGTCGCGAAGTGCCGAGAATATTGACATGGTAAACCAACATTGGATCGTCAACGGACTGGTTGTGTTTTTCTGCAGCAAGATGAAAAAGGTAATCGACCCCAGTGAGTATCGAACGCAATGATTCTGCAGACTCTGACGCAAAGTCTTTCTGCAAGAACGTCACACGGCTGTCGGCTGTGATATCTGTGGAAAGCTTTCCGTATTTCAGATTATCAAGGACGTATATTTTTTTTGGAGAGTGTACGAGGAGTGCTCGTACCAAGTGCGTGCCGATAAATCCAGCGCCGCCTGTTACCAGACAGGTTTTTCCTAGGATAGATTGCATGGTTGGTTATTGTAGAGGCAGGGGTCCGCAACAATCCACAAGAACTCCATATCCTTTCTGCGTATCTGTATTCATCTCGATATGGTTCTCGGGAATGTGCAAATGATTTTTCCATTATCTTCGCATACCATGCTGTCCATGAAGGGTATGTTTTCGCATACAAAGCATTTTTCAGTAGAACGTGTATTTTTGTGGACCTTGGGCTTAGGTACATTGTTCGCGCTTTCCTTTTTTCCGGATGAATTTGTCAGCAATCCGTCGCCGAAGACCTTGGGGGCACTTCTCTTGTTTCTGCCGGGTATTTGGTTCTTTGCGCAGTGGATTGTTTCCCATAGTTCTCTGCAGAAAGATGCCGTGGGAATCGTTCCCGGATTGGCATTGGCACTCTGGATTCTGTCTGTGCACGTTTCTGGATTACTCTTGAAGGATTTCTATGTGGGAATGGCGGTGGGAACTATTACATTGGGTTGTCTGGGCTACATAACGCTCGAATACAAGGGGCGTTCCCGTGTAAGCACATATGCATATCCGTCACTGCTTTGGTGGAGTGCCGTCATTTGCACGTTGCTCCTGCTCCCCTCGGTGGTACTGAAAGATGCTTGGGACAAGCTATCGATCGTCACGGGACATTTTTCCATCACAGAACAGATCGTGAATGGCATCTATCCTCCCAGGCATCTCACGTTTGCGAATGTTGTTCTTCCGTATCATTATGGCGTGGATACGCTGTTTGCGATGGTGAGATCCACTTTCAGGCTGCGTTTTGATATCGCAATCGACCTTGTTACCACCGTCCTCTTTTTTTACAGTGCACTGCTCTATGGTCATATCGGTGTACGTCTCTTCGGTAAAAAAGTTGGTCCATTCGCCGCATTTTTAGGGACATTTTCCAGCGGCCTTCCTTCCGCATTCGGCTTTGGTGACATGCCCGAGCCTGTCGTTTCGAATTGGTTTCAGCAACCCTGGACGCTGGGAATTCCCATGTTCCTCACCCTGTTTCTCATACTGACCAATATTGAAACCGAAAAGAAGGCGAGCACCTCGTCCTTAGCCGCCATCATGATTGTTACCATTGTCTTGGGAATGGCTCAGACGGCTCTGTATGGTATATTTGTGGGCTCTATTTTCGTGTGGGCAGCTCTGACCTGGTTGATAGTGATCGTACGAAGTACGGGAAGGGAATCTACGAAACGTCCGCATCATCTCATCGATATCGTCTATGCAGTCGCGGCTGGAGCGTTCGTCTCTCTTTGTATTTCGCAGACGTCCTCACTCATTCTTACCGCTGTTTCTGAATCCATCGTGCCCCGCGATGGTGTGCTGAGAGGGAGCTGGTCTCAAATGATTCTATGGAATCTGCAAGCTTTCTCCGTTCCACTCCTGTGCGGCATCATGGGCATGATACGAGCAAGAAAAATGTATATGCCTGCGCTGATTATGGCGCTCAGTGCCCTCTTTGTGTTCAACCGCTATACATACCTTTACTCCTGGGACATCGTGAAATTCACCCAAGTCGCGTGGCTCCCGTTAGCAATTTTTGCGGGGGGATATCTCGCCTATCTCCTCACGCATGCCCGGTACTATTGGCGGGTCGCAGTTCTCTTTCCGGCTCTCTGTCTTGTCATAGCCAACATGCTTTTTCTCTGGCGTTGGGATATCGAAGGATTCCGGGCGTGGAACACAGGTGAAAATGTAGGAGAGCATACGGCTTTATGGCTGGAGTTTCCCCGAAAAAACATCCCACCCGATTTTGTGAATGCCCTCGCCTGGGTGAGGCAGAGAGTGCGTGCAGGGGAGATCACCATGTTTCCCTCGGAG
>CAYYFD010000025.1:0-12941 GCA_964471125.1 uncultured Candidatus Peribacteria bacterium | reverse complement strand
TGCCTCGAGTAATCGCGTCGTTCCAAGCGCCGTAATGTCTCCTGTGTACTCCGGCATATCAAAGCTCACACCGACGTGGCTTTGCGCGGCCAGATTGTAAATTTCGTCAGGCTTCACGTCACTCAAAACGCGCAGAAGTGAATTGCTATCACCAAGATCACCATAGTGAAGAGAAATCGAGGCATCGGAGTGAAGAGTATCGGAACACAGATGATCGATCCGACCGCGGTTGAACGTAGATGCTCTGCGCACGACGCCATGAACCTCGTATCCCTTTTGTATAAGCAATTCGGCAAGATAGGAGCCATCTTGGCCTGTGATGCCGGTGATGAGCGCCTTCTTCCCCATAGGGAACATTGAACCGTATTTCAGGGAAAGTAGTAAGGGGGAAGGGCGGGAATTCCGCTACCATGGAATGGATGCAATTCCTGACATCGTGGGATGACGGCTATCTTCTGGATCTGCGCATTGCAGATCTGCTTGATCGCTACGGAGTGAAAGGCACGTTTTATGTATGTCCCGCCGCACAACACACGGCGGAAATGCTTTCAAAGGATCAGATCAAAGAATTGAGCAGTCGCCACGCCATCGGTGCCCACAGCATGACGCACCCCAAGCTCACGCAGATTTCTGCAAACGATGCGTCCAGAGAGATTTCTGAGAGCAAGAAATGGATGGAGGACGTTACAGGAAAACCCTGCACGACATTTTGTTACCCCTACGGAGCAGTGAACGATGTAGTAAAACAATGTGTGAAAAGGGCGGGCTTTACGGATGCACGGACAACGAGTGATCTGGCATTTTCTGCAACTGATCCTTTCCTTCAGCCCATCACTCTGCAAATCGCCCCCTTCCCTATGCGCATGCGATTTCATCCGCTATGGAAAGTGCTCGATCCACTGGGGCCGCTGCGTTCGCGCTACAGACGATTACGAGAAATCGACACTCCGCATAGTGCGATGACATCATGGCTGGCACTTGCCAAATACATGTTTGGATATGCAAAGAAAACGAATCAGCCTTTCTTCCATCTCTACGGACACAGTCGCGAGGTGGAGAAGTATGGAATGTGGAGAGAGTTGGAGGAGTTTTTGAGGTTTGTCCGTATGAAAAGTTACTCTTAGTATCTGTAGAACTGCTCCAGCATCCCCCTGTTCTCCTGCAGCCAATCATGGAGCTTTTGTAATCCATCCCGCACATTTGTCTTTACTTTCCATCCTGAATCCGCGGAAAACTTTCTGTTATCCGCAATGAAAATCGGCTGGTCTCCGGGGCGCTCAGGAGAATGTGCCGGAGTTAATTTCTGTCCAAAGTCTTTTTCGAGAATGGCAAAGAATTCCAGAAGCGACAGTGTATTTTCCGGTCCTCCACCGAGGTTATAAGCTTGCCCCGAACACGTATCGATATGCGCGATTGCCTGCGCATAGGCCTCAACAAGATCTTCAACGAACAGGAGATCGCGCACTTGCTTTCCGTTGCCGTACAGCGTCACTGGACGCTGAAACATCGCAGCAATCATAAACCACGCCACCCATCCTTGGTCTTCGATGCCAAGCTGCCGGGTCCCGTAAATGCACGACTGACGAAAGACGATCGTCTTGAGGCCGTAGATCCTGCTGTAGTCGCGGACATATTGATCAGCCGCTCCTTTGCTGCAACCATACGGCGAATGGAAATCAAGGGATTGATGTTCATCGACTGCACTTAATCCACCGCCAAGCGCGTAGCGGCTTTCTTCTTCAATGACGGAGAGATGTTCGAGTGATCCATACACTTTGTTCGTGGATGCGTAGATCACGATAGGCTTTTTGCTGCTGGCGCGTACGGCTTCGAGAACATTGAATGTCCCCAGTGCATTGATGTCGAAATCTGTTCGTGGATCGGTGACGGATGTAGTCACGGCAACTTGCGCCGCAAGGTGCAAGACCACATCTGACTTCTCACAACGCTCTAGGAGAAGGCTTTGATCTTTGCGGACATCACCACGATGAATCAGTAGATTGTGTACATTGGCAACTCCCTGCAAGTACTGCTCATTGAGTTCCACTCCCCTTCTCGAAAAATTATCGAAGATATCGACCTCCCAACCATCACGCAAAAACCGCTCGGCGGCATTCACGCCGATAAAACCAACGCCGCCAGTGATGAGAATCCGCTTGCTGGGCACACCCAAAGCTTATCCCAGAAAAAGAGCAGAAGAAACAAAATACTGTGCAGTACGGAGTGCCCCCGAGGGGATTTTTTACCGTAAAAATGCCAATCCCTGCCTTGCACGGAATCATTGATCCGATACTATGAGACGGTCCTCTGTATTTGTAATGAAACACGTATTCATCACCGGCGGAGCGGGTTTTATCGGCGCCCACCTTGTCCGGCGTCTTTCGGTGAATCACCAGGTAACGGTCTTTGACCACTGCCGAAAAGACACACTCATGCGCCTGGGGTACGACAAACACGCAAATGTAACGCTGATAAAAGGCGACGTTCTGGATGCTGTAGCAGTGCGGGAGGCCATGAAAGGTGCGGATATTGTGATTCATGCTGCAGCGGTGGTGGGCGTGAGTGAAGTAAATGATCAGCTGATCACCATGCAGACCAACATCCTCGGAACATCAAACGTGCTCGAGGCCGCGAGGTTAAATGGCATCAGTGACCGCGCCGTTGTCTTCTCCACCTCGGAGATTTTTGGAGGTATGGCGTACCGGGTTTCAGAAAATGATCCGGTGATTTCAGGCCCCCCAGGCGAAGCGCGCTGGGGTTACGGCATCAGCAAAATCGCGGGGGAGCACTTTGCCAATGGTTACCATAAGAAATATGGGCTGCCGACTGTGTGTGTCCGTCCTTTCAATATCTATGGCCCGGGACAGACGATGGCAGGTGCCATGAAGATGTTCATCGCCAATGCCCTGCAGGGAAAAGATATCACGATTAATGGCGATGGCAGCCCCATTCGTGCATGGTGCTACATCGATGACTTCGTCGATTGCATCATCAATTGTATGGAAAAACCCGTGGCAATCGGCGAGAGTTTTAATATAGGCAATGCAAAAACCGCCATCACGGTCCTGGGTCTTGCCCAGAAAGTAGTGCAGCTCCTGGATTCCCCAAGTAAGATCCTGCATAACCCGCCGCTGCCAATGGAAATCCATTTGAGAATCCCGAATGTGGACAAGGCCAAGCTCTTGCTCGGGTTTGAGGCAACTGTGGATCTCGATACGGGCATCCTCAAAACCGCCGACTCTGTGCGCCATGAGCTCATCGCCCCAGCTATGGCAAGCGTCGCCTGATTCTTCCTCCGCGCAATGACTTTGTCCACTCTTGCACTCCATGGCGGCATACCGGTTCGCGCCACTATGCTTCCGTATGGGAGGCAAGGCATCACCGATGAAGATATCACTGAGGTGACGCGAGTCCTCAAAAGCGATTTTCTCACGACCGGGCCCGAGGTCGCAGCTTTTGAAAAAGCATTTGCCCTACAGGTGAACGCTTCCGAGGCGGTTGCGGTGAATAACGGCACCGCAGCACTCCACTGTGCTGTCTATGCATTGGGAATTGGATCCGGCGATGAAGTGATCATCCCCGTCATGACAATGGCTGCAACGGCCAATGCTGTGCTGATGCAGGGTGCGACGCCAGTTTTAGCGGAGATCGATCCCAATACATTGCTGATCAATCCGGAGGAGGTGAAAAAGAAGATCAGTAAAAAAACAAAAGCAGTGCTCGCGGTCGACTACGCTGGTCAACCTGCGGATTACTCTGCGCTACACACCATCTGTAACGAAAAAAGTATTCCTGTCATTGGAGATGCCTGCCATTCTTTGGGAGCAACACAGCAAGGAAAGCCTGCAGGATCACTCGCAGAGTTGACCGCGTTCAGTTTTCACCCGGTAAAGCCCATCACCACTGGCGAAGGTGGAATGATCGTGACGGAGAACAACGAATGGGCAGCATGCATGCGCCGCTTCCGGCATCACAACATTTCGATTGATCCCGAAGAGCGCAAGAAACGTGGCAACTGGTTCTATGCCATTGAAGATCTCGGCTACAACTACCGGCTGACGGACATTCAGTGCGCACTGGGAAGAAGCCAGCTGAAACGCGTAAAGGAGAGGACAATCCGACGGCAAGAAATCGCCAAGCGCTACGACGAAGCCTTTGCACGGATGCCAGGCATTCGACTGCTTAAAACCAATGGCGGAAACACGCACTCACATCACCTGTACGTCATCCGGTGGACCAAAGAAAAATTCTCCACAGACCGCGACACGATCTACGGCGCGCTCCAAGCCGAAGGCATCGGCGTGAACCTGCACTACATCCCCATCCATCTACTTGCTTACCACGGGAAAAAACTTGGACTCAAACGCGGAGACTTCCCGATTGTGGAAGAAGCCTACGACGAAATGCTCACGCTGCCACTCTTCTCCTCGATGAGCGATCAGGATGCCGATGATGTAATCGAGGCGGTACGGAAAGTGCATATGCACTTCACACAATGATAGAATGACAATCTATGGAATTCGGAGGATCCGCATTGCTGACATTTTTAAAAAGCCTGGCCGCGTTGGCTCCTTTTTTCTTTCAGAACGCTGCCATAGATAGGACAATCGAGCCAATGGCGGAGTCCTCTATTGTTATTGTGGAAGATTTCGAGGCACCGTACGGCCTCAAAGTTTTTGAAGATGGCTCGCTCTTTGTAGTGGATTCCGTACGTGGCCATGTCGTGCGCTTCTCCTCTGCTCTCGCACGCGAAGGAATGTTGGGGAATTCGGACTCGAAGGAATTCCCGCACGCAATCGCACGCGATGCCACAGGAAGATATCTCGTACCCGATCACCGGAATGGCTGGATCAAGCGCTACGCAGAAGATGGAACCTTGATCGGGGTATTCACATCTGATGCCGCACTGGCCGGACCCGTACATGCCTTTATAGATACAGCAGGGGCAATCTTTGTCACCGATTACAAAGCGCATCGTGTGCTGAAGTTTGATAAAAACGGATCATTCATAGGATGGATCGGGGAACGTACGGATGGCACCAAAACCAAAGGCTGGTCATTGGAAGGAGCGGCCCGTGAGTCCTCTGCCCCGGGAGGATTCCATCAGCCGCATATGACGGCGACCGATGTGGGAGGAAATCTCTATATAGTCGATACCGGAAATCACCGCATCCAGAAATTTTCTTCTCAGGGTATATTTGTAGGATGGACAGGCATGCAGAAAGAAGGGAATGTGACGAGTGACTGGTCTGCAAAAGGACTTTCTACTGCAACCAACCGGCTGGGGGGCTTTCATCGGCCGACCGCCATCACTTATGCCGAGAAAGAAAACTCCCTGATTGTCACGGACACAGAAAATAATCGCATCGTGCAGTTGGGTATGGATGGCAAAGTGAAGGGGTGGTTGGGGGCAGACACAGCAGGAGTAACCTCAATGATGTGGCGCGGTGGAGGGATCTCTCAGAAGGGAGTACAGCCCGGAGCATTTTCCAGTCCATTTCACGCAGAGATCTTTTTTGGAAAACTCTATGTCGCGGATACCGGCAATAAGCGCGTGCAGATTATTCCGTTATATAAATAAAGCCTCATTTTTGAAGATACTTCTCCCACTGATCTTCCGGTAGTTGCACTTTTCCGTAGGAGGAGGGCTTTCCCCAGAGATTATCCTTCCACCACTCACCCTTTTCGATCCACCAGACTCTGGGATCACGGAAGCGATCGGAAGTGCGGAAGAATTCTTCCCGGTCCATGCCGGTCATATTCAAGAAATGCGTGAGGGACTTTTCGCAGACGACGTGATCGTACTGCGACACAAGCTCGATCCCCTTTTCGCGGGTCATGGCACCGAGGCGGATGTCTTTGGAAGTGTGGTCGGTACATCGTCCGTAGCCGAATTTCACGAATTTCAGCCAGTCTTTGATGCCGTTCTCATGGATATCGTCGACGTTTGAAGACCGGCGATAGGTGCGGACATAGGCCTCCGGATTCGGCCGGAATCCCCACTTCTGCATCTCTTCCGCATTCTTGTTGCCATCCCAGTACACGTAGACCCCCATGAAGATGCCGCGCACGCCGACTTTGGCGATCTCCTCGTCTGTGGGGTACTGCGCCCAGAGTAATTCTTTTTCCGTGAGTCCCTCGAGGCCAAGAAAATCGTCCCAATCGTAGCCACGAAGAATATGCTGCTTACGGTACAAACGCGTGAACTCGGGGCGGTCGTCGAAGCTGAATTGCCCGGCAAGATCGAGGAAACCGTGCTCACCGTAGATCACCAGAGGAATGTTATGCTTTACCGCCACTTGGAACGCCAGCGTGTATACGCCGCAGTGGAAATGCCAGCTCATATCGCCGGTTTTCTTGAACGTCGCCAGGTTCATCTTCCGAATCACGTCGAGACCGGGACGGAACACATAGTGATCCACGCCGAACGCGCGGCTGAGATTTTCCAGGTTGTGGTCGCCTGTTTCAGTGTAGTTATGCGTGTAGTAAGAGACGAGCAGCGGATTGAGTCCAAGCTTCTTTTTGATGTACCACACCTGAAAATGACTGTCTTTTCCACCGCTGACCGGAATGATGCAGTCATAGTTTTTACCGTCGGGATTGCGGTATTGCTCTACGATATCCTGGAATTCCTTTTCGCGGCTGGGCCAGTCGATCTGGTATTTCTCATCATGCACGATGCACCCGCTGCACTCATTATTTTCGTTCATGGCCAAATTCACCGCCACCATGGGGTAGGTGCAACGTTTGCAATAGCGCATCGGCGCGTAGGTCGTCATGCGGGAACTATACTAGAGGCGCACGGGGACTCCAGCGGAATACATCGCCTTTTTCGCGTTGATCACGCTGTGCTCTGAGAAGTGAAAGATATTCGCCGCGGCAACGGCCGATGCGTGTCCGTCACGCAATCCTTCGATCAGGTGTTCAAACTTTCCTACGCCCCCGAGCGCGATCACGGGGATGGATACGGCGTCAGAGACGTTTTTGATGAGCGGCAGATCGTATCCCTTACCGGTTCCGTCGCGGTCAATGGATTGCAGGAGAATTTCCCCCGCCCCGAGACTTTCGGCTTTCTTGCACCAGGCAACGGGGTCAAGTCCGGTGGGTTCTTTGCCGAAATGCTTAAAGACTTCATGCTTTCCTGTCGCAGGATCAAACTTCACGTCGACCGAGACGACTATGCATTGGTTGCCGAACGCCTTTGCCGCCTCCGTGATGAACGCGGGATTTTCAAGCGCCTTCGTGTTGATACTGACTTTGTCCGCGCCATTTTTGAGCCGGATGCGGATATCGTCGAGTGACCGGACTTTCCCGCCGACCGTCAGCGGGATCATGCACTTTTCGGAAACGAGACGGATAATTTCAACCACGTCGTTGGTCATCGTCGCCGGAAGATCCTTCCGGGAACTCGTAGAACCGATGACGTGCATCGTCTCGCGGTAATCATGCGATCCCTCGCGGTTGATATCCAGATAAATGAGCTCGTCGGCGCGCCAGTCCGTGAAGCGTTCTACTTGCCCAAGCGGGTCTCCCGTGAATTGATGGAAGGAGAATGTACGGCTGCGCACGAGAGCACCGTCTTTAAGGAGCAATACGGGAATGAGGCGCGGTCTCAGCATGCGATAGTGAGGAAATTCTTGAGAATCTGCATGCCGTCGCTGTGGCTTTTTTCCGGATGAAACTGCGCGCCAAAAATATTCCCCTTCTCCACGATCGCCGCGAAGTTCACGCCGTAGTCACACGTTCCCGCGATGACTGCCGGATCTTCGGGCACGACATGATAACTATGCACGAAATAAAAAATCGGATCGTGCGCAAATCCCTGAGTGATCCTGTGCGATGCGCTTACGTGCACATCATTCCATCCGATGTGCGGAAGCCGCAGTCCTTTCGAGGCAGTCTCAAGCTCAATCACTTTCCCCGGGATCAATCCCAGTCCTTGAAAGTGCCCATGTTCAAACCCCTCAGACGCAAGTAATTGCATGCCAAGGCAGATCCCAAGAATCGGCGTGTGCTTTTCAAGAACAATCGACCGCAGGACATCGGGGAGATTGCGCTTCTGTAATCCCTCCATCCCTTCCTGAAAACTACCGACGCCCGGAAGGACAAGGTGTGTGGCTGCAGCCAGAATTTCCGCATCGCTTGTGATCGTCACCTGGATGCCAAGAAGCCCGAACGCATTTTTCACGGAAGTGTGGTTGCCCACGCCACTATCGATAATGACCACGTTGGATGCAGCGCTCATCACTAAAACGATAGCATCGACTGTGCTCGGCGTCCCATGCCGGAGGGCAAAAACCGCTCTTTTGTGTGATGTAAGGTCTCACAATCTACCGTAAGATAGCGCCATGACCACATCGAAGCCCGTTTGCATCATCCCAGCACGGGGAAACTCCAAGCGTTTCCCAAGGAAGAATTTGGCGATACTGAAAGGCATTCCGCTGATCTCCCACACGATCAATGCAGCGAAAGAGAGCGGCGTGTTTGGTACGATCATTGTGAGTTCGGAGGATGAAGAAATCCTAGAAGTCGCGAAAAAATATGGAGTGGAAGGCGTTCTACGGCCGGAAGAGCTTTCGGGCGACCGCGTCCCAATTGCTGATGTTTGTCTGCATGTGCTCAAGGAATATGCAGGAAATGATGCGCCGGATATCTTCGCCATGCTGCAGCCAACATCGCCGCTCAGGACGGGAATCGACGTTTGCGTTGCCTATGATCTCTTGATGACGAATACCGCCGGCGCAGTGATCAGCGTCGCAACACTTTCGCATGCTCCCCAGCGGGCGCAGATCATTGAACATGGATTACTGAAGCCATTTTTTAAAGCAGCGGATGTGGAGAAACAAAGTCAGGATCTTCCGCCTCTCTATGTCCCAAACGGCGCGGTAAACGTGATGAAGACTGCTGTATTCCTCCGCGAAAAAACCTTCTTTATCGCAAAAGTGGCGCCGTACATTCTTCCACCGGAGCGCGCAGTAGATATTGATGAGCCGCTGGATCTTGAGTGGGCGGAATTTCTTCTCTCCCGAGAATGAACATTCCCGTAAAAATCCTCCGCAATGGTTTTCAGATGCCAGTCTTCGGTCTTGGTACTTGGGGTATGGGTGGGAAGGACGCCCCGGATCGAACACATGATAAAGAGGACGTTGCCTCGATTACACGCGCGCTGGATGCCGGTATCACCCATATCGATACCGCGGAAAAATACGGTGACGGGCATGCAGAAGAACTGGTGGGGCAAGCGATCCGTGGACGCGACCGATCCCAGCTGCTGATTGTTTCCAAGGTTCGTAAAGATCACCTGGAAGCGGAGAATGTCCTGCGCTCTGCGCACGCGAGCCTCAAGCGCCTCGGGACGGATTACCTCGATCTGTATCTCGTACATAGCTTCAACCCCGCTGTGCAGATTGCAGAGACGATCGGCGCCATGAATCGGCTTGTGGACGAAGGCCTTATCCGCCATATCGGGCTTAGTAATTACCATCCGGAAAATATTGAGGAGGCAATGCGTGTAAGCCGCCAACCGATCGTCGCGGTGCAGCTGCATTACAACCTGGGATATCGCGATCCCGAACGGCGAGGTCTCCTTGCGCATGCCGCAAAGAATGATTGGATGCTTGTCGCGTGGCGCCCTATCCGTGATATTCTTGCGATGAATCCTTTGCCGGATGTTCTGATGAATATCGCAAAGAAATACGGAAAGACGCCGACGCAAATCGCGCTCAACTGGCTGATCAGTCAGCAAAATGTAGTGACACTGGCAAAATGCGGCACAAAAGAGCATCTGGATGATGCCCTCGGAACATTGGATTGGACGATGGAACCGGAGGACTGCGAGGCACTGCGAAGAGAGTTCCCGGAATCCCCGGAGGCACTTCTGCAACGTGCCTGAGAAACCAGCCAACAGAGTTGCCCAAGGCGCCCCATTCTCGTAGGGTGCCTGTATGACTTTCATCAAGCATCCGTTCATGAAATTCGCGACGAAAGACGCCGCGTATAAGAAGCGACGCACGGAACTTTCGGAAAAGTACGGCCCGCGGGAGCTTTGGTCGGTGATGGATCACTGGCCGCTCTATTGCGGTGTGCGCAACATGGCGCGTTATCTGGCGATCTATGAGATTTTCAAGACGACGATCGCCGTTCCCGGCCATGTCGCGGAGTTCGGCACCTGGCGCGGCGCAAACCTGATGTATTTGGGAAAGATCCTGCGAATTTTCGAGTGCCACAGCACAAAAATGCTTCACTGCTTCGACAGCTTCGAAGGGCTCACGGAATTCCACGACAAGGACGGCCGCGCCATTGAAACCAAAGGTGCTTATAAAGGATCGCTTGAAGAACTTAAGGATTTTATGGATCTCTACGAGATGAATGATGAGATCACTATCCACAAGGGACTGATTGAAGATACACTGCCAAAACTTCTTTCAGAAGAATCCAGCCTCAGTTTCTCATTTGTGTACTGCGATGTGGATTTGTACCAGGGAACAAAGACCATTCTCGAAAATCTCCATCCAAGACTCTCTGCTGGAGGTGTATTCGTGCTCGATGAATGGAATGATCCGGAGAACCCAGGGGAGACGACGGCCGTCCGGGAATTCCTAGAGAAGTACGGCGACATGTACGTGATGGAAAACATCACCACGGTCACGCAGCCGTCGCTGGTACTTCGCAAAAAGACAATGCAATCGCACGTTTCCCAAGCGTAACGATGCACTACGTCATTGGAGACATCCACGCGAATATTGAGCAGCTGCAAGCGCTCTTGCATGAAATCGCACCAAAGAAAGAGGACACGCTGATCTTCCTCGGCGATTACGTCGACTGCCTTCCGCACACCAAAGAGACGATTGACCTACTCTTTGCGCTCGCAAAAAAATACGAATGCATTTTCCTGAAAGGCAATCATGAATTCGTATGGGAGCGGTACCTGAATCACGGAGAAATTGAACGCCAGGATTTTTTCTTTAAGTGCGGCGGCATGGAAACGCTTGAGAAATACGGAAAAGATGCACAGCAGGCGCTGACGGACAACGACATCGTGACGCTGAAGAAGGTTCTTCATCGCTATCTCGACCTGATCGCCCTTACGAAAGACTTTCATATCGTCGGCGATTACATCGCACTCCATGCAGGATTGCTTCCGGAGCAGTACGACGAGAAAAATCTGCAGTTTACGGAAACCAATTATTTCATCCGCCCCCCGAAGATTCCTGTGGAGAAAAAGTATCTTGGCCGTTACACGCTTGTGGCCGGACATCATTATCTTGGCAAAGAACCGACGTTTGCGCCGGGGTATATCAATATCGACTTGGGCTCGCGGCGGAACAAATACATCGGGGCGTTCTGCATCGAAAATCGCACAGCCATTCGGTCCGATGGGAAACGCTTCACGCCCTGATCTACTGTGCTTCCTGGATATACACCCTCGAAAACCGCACGCCTTCTTTCATCTGTGGCGCATCATTAATGATCTCCTGATCAAAATACCGGATGTAGAGATCCACCTCATTGCCGAATGCTTTTTCCGTAAGCACCGCCGTACTGGAAAGCCGTGGATTGATCTCGAAGACAAAACATTCGTTGTGGTCCAGCATCATCTGCACATTGAAGGGGCCACACGGATTCATTTCGTCGACGATCCGCTGACAGGTCTTTTCAATCGTCGCATTGCGCTCGGTGATAGCGGCAAGCGTCAGTCCGCGTTTCTCCAGAACAATCTTGGGAACGATACCGATGATCTTATTTTTATTGTTCACGATGACGGATACCGTGTATTCCTGTCCTCCGGCAAAAGGATGAACGAGAATTTTGTCGAAAGGCGTATTAAAGAGCTTCAGGTATCCCTCCAGTTGCTCCGGCCGCTCGAGTTTATGAATGCCCCGCGATCCCCTGCCCCGGATGGGCTTGGCAAACGCGGGATAGGTGACAGCTTCCGCTGATGCAAACGGCGGAAGATGCGAGATATTTTTTGCATGCAACACCGTCATCAAATTTTTCTTATCGAGGCATGCGGCGATGAAGGTACTTGAAGGTGTCACGCATGCCGCTCGCCCATCGTCGCGCAGCTCCGAACAGGGAAGTAGTTCGTCATCGCTCCCGGGAAAGACGCAATCGATTTTTGACTGCGTAATAAGGGCTTTCACCGCGGCCTTGTAACCGGGATCGCTGCCAAAGGGAATCTTCTGGAAGGGGAAGTTTGGATACTGCTCGTGCACGGCATCGCTCGCATCAGCCAAGAAGACGGCATAACGGGTTGCGAGGGTCTTTGCGAGATCCATGGCCCCAGCTCCTCCTGCGCTTGTGACGAGGATATTCTTCATCGCTCGAGAGAATACCAGTATCCTGAGGCTGTCCCATGCAATTCGCCCTCAATTATTCACCGCAGGCCATGGATCTGATACGGGCAAAGGCGATCGATATCGACCTGTTTAAATGCTCGTCGGATTTTCCGGCGCATATCACCGATGCCCTGACTCTCAAGCCTGTATACGTGCACTTTTCCCTGAATGCAGGCAAGCCCCATCAGAAGCCATTTGATCCGGCACCCGTGGAAGCGATGCTGAAGCAGACAAGTACAAAGCTAGTGAGTGTCCACCTCGGCGCAACCAACGAAGATTATCCCAATATTCCGATCGAATCTGCTGAGGAAGATCACCGCAAGCGTGTGCTTGAGCAACTTCTAAAAGATGTGCAAGTAGTGACCAAACACTTCGGCTCCAAGAGCGTCATTGTAGAAAATTTTCCATACCATGCCTCAGCGCGCTCCCTCCCCGGGAAAAAGAGTCTGGAAGTACTGCGTGCGACGGTGCATCCGGAAAGCATTGCGACGGTAGTAGAAGAAACCGGTTGCGGCTTACTCCTTGATATTGACCACGCGCTCGTCACGGCCCAACACCCCGGCCCCCAACGCTGACCTCGCCGACACCCTCACCGGCGGCTCC
>CAYYFD010000024.1:0-13171 GCA_964471125.1 uncultured Candidatus Peribacteria bacterium | reverse complement strand
TCCGCGCTGTTTCCTATGCGAAAGCGTACGCGATGAACGCATCACCGGTGGAACACTCTTCTGTTCCCCAATTCTCCCGACGGCGCAGGCACGCGGAGAACCGCTACATCCGCGAGCGATGGCGTAATTTCCTGTCTGTGGATCACAGAGGGTACATGACGATCGAGGACGTGCCGGTGGATCGTATCGTCAAGAAATTTGGGACACCCGTTTATGTGATGGTGGAGAAGGAGATCCGCCGGAATTTTCGGCGTTTCAAAAAGGTTTTTGGGGAGAAGATCAAGCTCCAGTACGCCGTGAAGTGCAACAGCAACCTCGAGATCCTTCGCATGGCTCGCGAGGAGGGTTTTGAGCTGGACTGCGCAAGTGTCGGTGAGATCATTCTCGGGCTTCTTGCAGACTTCAAGCCTCGGCAGCTTTCGTATACCAATCTCTACAAGACCGATCAGGATCTGCACTTTGCAACAAAGGTCGGCGTCCAGAGCATTACCGCGGACAGCGTCGAAGATCTGGAGCACATCGCGGCAACAGCCAGAAAGCTCCGTACGCAGGTACGTACGGTGATCCGCGTAAACCCCATGATCGATATTCGCAATTACTCGACGAAGGGTAACAAGTACGGCATCCCCTTAAAGCAGGTTCTTGAGGCGGTGGAGATCGCCGCATCCAGTCCATTTGTGGATTTCCGCGGATTTCACTTCATGGGTGGGTATATCTCCAGTCCATGGACACTGCGGGCCGCAGCGCGCGTGCTCGTGAAGATCATCCGTTCCTGCCAAGACAAGCACATCCCCATCAAGACACTGTCTCTGGGAGGGGGATTTCCCGCAGCGATCGGCGAACAGTCGGCATTTCCCATCGAGGATCTGAAGTCCTTTCCGAAGTACTTCAAGCAGCTCCTCGAGCGCGAAGGTGTTACGATGCCAGTGCAGCTCATCTTCGAGCCGGGGAAGTCCATCGTACTGAATGCAGGCATCGGCCTGATGCATGTTGTTGCTAACAAAGAGATCCATCATCTCAACCGTATGATCATCGCGGACGGATCGACCTATAACTTTATTCCCGATGCGCTCGTCCAGACGGATATCCGCTACGACATCCTGCCGGCGTCACGGATGTTTTCCCCGCGTGTGCACAAGGTGACCGTTGGCGGTAACACATGTGACTGCTGGGATCTCATTACCAAAGGCATCATGATGCCGAAGCTGGAGTACGGGGATATCCTTGCAGCGATGGATGTGGGGGCCTATGCGCAGGTGCTTGCTAATAACTTCAATACCATCAAGCGCGCGCCGGTCGTCCTCATTCACGAAGACGGAAGCTGCAAGCAGATCCGCCGCCGTGACCGCTATAGTGAAATGTTTGCGCCGGAGCTCGATGTCCTGAAGATGGCCGATCCCAATGAGCTTGAGCGTTACAACAATCTGTACCGCGTGAATATCGACAAGATTTGGAAAGGGCAGAATAGGAAAAAAGGGAAATAAGAGAAATAAGGGATTGAAGGGATTTTCCTTTCATCGCTTTAATTCCTTACATCCCTTATTCCCCTTACATCCCTTATTCCCCTTACATCCCTTATTCCCCTTACATCCCTTATTTCCGGTAGTGGATTTTTCGCATGCTCCAAAACAATTTCCAATTGTCTCAGGAGCAGTGCACAGGCGGATCGGAGTTCCATAGGGAGTGTCTTGCGCGCGATCTCAAAAAACGGGAGATAGATCTCTTGCGTCTGGGCGATGAGCGCTTTGCATTTTGTTGCCGGCAGTGCGCTTGCAGTCTGGAGATTGTGGAGCCGATCGGCGATCTTGATCAGGACGATGCCTGGCTCAAACGGTTGCACGATACGCATTTGAGCGATGTAGCGTTCCTCGCGTGCAGTACGGGATTCCCCCTGTATGCGCTCGGGTCTTGTAAGGCCGAGAACCATGGTGGCTGCAGATCTGCCGACACGTGCGGCGATTTCCGCGTAGCTGTAGTCCGCATCCTCCATCACGTCGTGGAGCATGGCAGCGGCGTAAATGCTCGTGGGAAGATGCGTGCTACTTCCCATGAGGAGCCTCGCAACCGCCATCGGGTGCTCGATGTAGTCTCTGCCGTCGGCACGCTTTTGGCCGCTATGGGCACGCGAGGCGATTGCTGTTGCGACAGAGAGGGGAGGCATGGGGAAATTAAGAATTGAGAATGGAAAATGAAAAATTATCGATGAGAAATGACGATTGGCATTTGTACGTTCCTTGCTTGAGGCAGCATGTTTCGTTCTTGATGCTCCTGTGCGATTGTCAGCACTGTTGCGATGTGGAGCGCGAGGAGGAGGGTGAAGGCTACGGCGGTGGAGGCGATGCGGGGCATGCCATTAGAAAACCATGATAGGAAGGCATGGGGCAGAGGGTAGAAGTCAGATGGACAAAATAAATTCTATCTTTGGCTTATATAAGCCAAAAAGTAGGTTCTTTGGGCGGATGGAACAATGGGGATTTTTCCTCTATTTTGCGTGCAAGTGGTACACTACCCGTCATGCTGAAGTTTCCTGTTTCAGAGCTGGAGACCAGTAGGCCAAGACCGCCACGGAAGAGGGATGCGTTGGAAACATGCATAATTCCCATACATCCCTGTGTGCATTCCTTACGAAAGTTCTCTACGACAGAGAAGCGATTCGTTCATATAAAGAAATTTTCTGCGGCCCTCCTTGCTTGTATAGATCAAGCGCTTTTTGCAAATGACACCAGTGCCATTGCCGCACTCACAGAGCTGGACCACGATGAGCGCTTCCGCAGAATTCCCGAGGCGCTACAGGGGGAACATGAGGCATGCGTGGAAGTAGCAAAGGCACTGGATGCCCTGGCATGCAGTGCACATGCGCGAGCAGTGCGGGCACTGAGCACGCATCCTGTCGGACCAACATGGATTGTGGGAGGTGATCCTGCAGAGGAAATTCTCGATCGACTTCAGAATGGACCTAGGAAACCCCTTCGGAAACAACGACAATAGCGTCATGCTTACAGTTGTTACTTCCGCCTTCCTCACTACTGATCTCGGGACGCTGCGGATATCGGCTACGGATCGCGGTATTGATTCCATCACCTTCGCTGCTGAGCCTCGTAAACACAAAGAGGAGCGGACGGACATGCTCGATCGCGCATTGCAGGAACTTCGCGGATATTTCCTTGGTGATGTGCGTCGCTTCTCTGTTCCGCTTGTTATGCGGGGAACGGATTTTCAGCAGCTGGTGTGGGACGCATTACTGACAATTCCTTTCGGGAAAACCGTGACCTACGGAGATATTGCGAAGGAGATAGGCAATCCTCTGGCGGTACGAGCAGTCGGAACCGCCGTCGGAGACAATCCTCTGGCGATCATTATTCCGTGTCACCGTGTGCTTCCTGCAAGCGGTGGCGTAGGTCAGTATGCATCCGGCAGTGACAAAAAAGAGTGGCTGCTGCGGCATGAAGGTGTGGAGCTTCCTTCATAAGGACGTTCATTAGATCTCAGTATTGTCGAGCCATTGTTCATCCAAAAACTCTTCGTCTTCCATAGTAGCCGGGTCTTCTTCATGGCAGGAGAAATCAGAATCCAGAATGAGAAATACCGCTTCCAGCTCTTCACGGATGTGACTCGCAAGTGCTCGAGGCACTCCCGCGATATGCACAATGCATTCGGTCGGTACCTCCTCACCGAGATACTCTTCGGTCATGTTGCCGTCCGCTGTTGCGGTGATTTTTGTGAAGCCGCCCATGCGATAGGTCCCGACACTGACGTCCGCATTGGAACCGGCATCGAGGACAATACTTTCCACCAGTATGTCGACTGCGTCGAGATCCTTGCCGAGTGCATCGATGTGCAGGGTGATGTCCTCAAGAGCCATAAGGGAGTCATCGTATAGTTTTGTTTGGTCTTCTCAAGCAAGGATGCGGGTATTTCGGCAGCATAGGTAGAAAGAGCCGTAGGATGCATTTGTTCCTATACAGCTATCGCAGTAGGATGCGACCCTATGCATCGCGCACTCCGGTCACTTCTCGCACCCCTGGCTCCTATTCTCCGCAAGGATGCTATTTCCTATGATGGAGTGACACTTCCCGCACCGCACCTGCGTACGGGTGGCGTTTGCTTTATAGAGAATGGTACATATCTTGCATCCGCACAGGCGGAGGCAAAGCGCATTTGTGATGTATTTCACCTTACAGAAAAACAGTGCGTGCTCGATGTAGGGTGCGGGACAGGCAGATTGGCCATTGGTCTTGTGTCCGCACTGAAGCAAGCAGCTCCGCAGTACGTCGGCATGGATATCAGCATGACAGCAGTACGATGGTGTCGTAGATATATTGCAAAGACGCATGCATGCTGCACATTCCTGCACCTTCCCCTCCGTAACGAGCGGTATAATCCCGCAGGGATTCCGCTGGATGATGCATTTCGTTTCCCGTGGCCGGATGCATCGTTTGATGTCATCTATCTCTACTCCGTCTTTTCCCATATGCGCAGTCCCGAAATCCGAATCTACCTCCGGGAATTTCGTAGACTCTTGCGGCCAGACGGGCATGTATTTCTGACAGCATTTACGGAGCCGGATGCTCCCGAAGAAGTCGAGAACCCTTCCGATTATCAGGATGACTGGAAGGGGCCGCTGCACTGCGTGCGGTTTGAGACAGGATTCTTTGCAAAGATGGTTGAAGAAGCCGGATTCAAGATCGATCGCTATGATCATGGAACGGAGACGGATGCGCAGAGTGGGTATTATCTTTCGGTTAAGGGGTTCCCCTCTCCCTAACCCTCTCCCGCGGGGAGAGGGAACCACGAATAATACTTGTTCCTTCTGTGAAGGATTGTATGGTTGTGTGTGGAGATTCGTAGTCATTCCTGAGGGTCGCCATCCGGATCGTACACTCGCCCATCTTTCCATCCATCAATATCGCCAAGCAGACCATTTTTTTCCGGTATATTTCGCTCATCGTCCTCGTTCTCCATATCAGTGAGATCAACGACATAGCATTTGGTGACTCGTCCGTTGTAGCTGGTTTCAATCTGGTACACCAATCCGCTTCGTAGATTGATACGCATTTCCTCCACTATCTCGCTTACAAGCATTTGCACGCCGTGGGTGTTTTTTGGCGTTTGCATTTCCTGCACCTGATACGCAACATCCGTAATCCATACATCATCTTCGCGCCGTATCGTGTGGGAGTAGTAGGGCATGTGTACTACGGTTGGTTGAGCATTGCGCAGTGCGTCGGTATGGAGGAGGCCTCTACGGAGTGGATGACCGTATCATTATAAATGACGGTGAACATCGATCCAGCTTCAAGAATGCTTTTGATGCCAGCGCGGATTTCCTCCAGAAGAAGAGGTGGCTCATGATTATGCTTGGATCCCTGGAGATAATAGACAAGATCCTCGAGCACGCCATAATCGCGCATTGCATTGCCGCTGGGGAGGTTCTCTACGAAGAATGCCATAGCAATCTATCCGAAAAGATGATTATTATAATGATAAAATAGATAATGTCAAAAAACAGCAGATAGGCAATTCTCTGCTGTTTTCATTACGTAATGACTAAATAAACAACGCTGCCAGTGCGAGCGTGAGTGTCGAGAACAGCTTGATGAGCACGTGGAGACTTGGACCTGCCGTGTCTTTGAAAGGATCTCCGACAGTATCTCCTGTCACAGCTGCTTGGTGAGCAGGGCTGCGCTTTCCGCCGTGCGCACCACTCTCGATATATTTCTTGGCATTGTCCCATGCTCCTCCAGCATTGTTGAGGTAAGCCGCAAGAATGACACCAACGATGGTGCCCACCATGAGCATGCCCGCTACTGCTTCGGCTCGGAAGACGAGACCGATGACGATCGGAGCCGCGACTGCAACGACGCCCGGAAGGATCATCTCTTTCAGAGCGGAGCGCGTGGCAATGTCCACACATGCGGCGTAGTCCGGCTCCTCTGTTCCATCCATAATTCCCTTCTTCTCGCGGAACTGCTTGCGGACTTCCTCCACGATGACCCCTGCAGCGCGACCGACTGCGCGGATGGCGAGGGAAGTGAAGAAGAAGACCACCATCGCGCCGAGGAACGCGCCGATGAAGACCTCTACTTTCGCAAGGTCCACGACCGTCATGTGCGTTTCTTCGAGGAAGGCGGAGAAGAGCAGGAATGCAGCAAGTGCTGCAGATCCTACAGCGTAGCCCTTCGTGAGAGCTTTTGTGGTGTTGCCACAGGAGTCGAGCTCGTCTGTGACCTTGCGCATTTCTTCGGGCGCCTTGCTCATTTCAACGATGCCTCCGGCGTTATCCGTAATCGGTCCGAACATGTCCATCGCAAGTACATAGCCCACTACAGCGAGCATGCCCATGGTGGCGACGGCCGTGCCGTAGATGCCACCGTGATCCAGCCCCGTTTGTCCCCCGAACCAGTACGAAGCGTAGAGAGCGGCGCACACGGCGAGTACGGACATGCCGGTAGACTCCATACCGATGGCTGTACCTGCAATGATGTTCGTCGCGTGACCTGTGCGGCTGGCTTCAGCAATTGCTTGTACAGGGCGGTGGTTGCTGCCGGTGTAGTAGTCTGTGATGTACACGAAGGCGACAGCAGTAAGTACTCCTGCAACCCCTGCGAAGAAGAACCAAAGAGCGGAGTTTTCTGTAGAGATATTGACGATAGCAGCCATGACTGAAGCGTGCGGGAGGTTACTGAGCATCAGTGCCGAGCAGATGTAGAGAGCGACAGTTGTAATAGCTGCAGTGACCCAAAAGCCTCTTGTCATCGCCTGCATCGGGGATTCACTGCCTTTCACTTTCACGCTGTAGACACCGATGATCGAAGCGATAAGTCCGAGAGCGCGGAAGATGAGAGGGAAGAGAATGCCCTTGATGCCGAAGACGGGGTAGAGAGCTACACCGAGCACCATTGCTCCGATATTTTCTGCGGAGATTGATTCAAAAAGATCGGCACCGCGCCCTGCACAGTCACCGACGTTATCGCCAACGAGGTCAGCGATGACTGCCGGATTTCTCGGATCATCCTCCGGAATGCCCGCTTCGATTTTTCCGACGAGGTCCGCTCCGACATCCGCCGCCTTCGTGTAGATCCCTCCGCCGAGCTGGGCGAAGAGTGCGACAAAGCTTGCGCCGAATCCGTACCCGATGATGAGAGCCGGAATGCTTTGCTCAGGGCGGCCTAGGCCGAACTTATAGAAGAGGTAGAGGCCCGAGATGCCGATGAGCGAGAGTGCCGTGATGACAATCGCAGAAACGGTTCCGCCACGCAGAGCCATTTGCAGAGCAGCATTGAGACCATTTTTTGAAGCTCCTGCGGTTTTCAGGTTCGCCTGGGTAGCAACGATCATCGAGACGACGCCCGAAAGACCGGAGAAGAGCGCTCCAAGAAGGAAAGAACCTCCCACTTCGAATCCCTTCGTCCATCCGTTTGCTCCTCCTGCAAGGCCGTAGATCAGGGTGATTCCTACTCCGACAATGAGAGTAAGGATCACAATCGTCTTATATTGCCTGCGCACGAAGGCGTGGGCGCCGGTATGGATAGCCTTGGCCACCTTTTGCATGGCAGGTGTTCCGTTATCTGCAGCCTTGACCTCATTCCAGAAGAGGAGACTCCAGAAGAGTCCGGCTACTGCAACGACCGGAGCGAAGAGTTCGAGGGATATTGACATGATAGAAAAAAGTGAAATAGTTGTATAAATTCCGGCAGGAAGTGTTTTCTTGCGGGAAGCGCAAGAAAGGGTACGGGAAGGAGGATTCTTGTCAAGAATTCGGTGCATGTGCTGGGCATCCGCCAAGCCATATTCCTTTTGTTTGGCCAATGGCCCCCTCCGCACCCCGCGCCACATTGCCCTGCACAAAAGGAATATGGCTTGGCTACGGATTGGGATGTATTTGTTTACGGTAATTTCTTCACAATCTCCTCTATATCAAACGTATCGAGATAGTCCCGCAGCCACTGCTCCATTTCTTTGTGCTCTTCTCCTGTCATTGGTTTTGCAGCGTACTGCACGAGATTCTGCTGGATTCCTTCAAGTTTATTCTGCATGTCCTGAAATGGCTCTTCGTAGCCATCAATGGTCATTTCTGGATATACCTCACGCTTTGCAAATATTGTATTGAGTTTGCCGACGAATTGCTGGACCTGATCAACCGGTACGCATCGCCCTTCTGCTATCCATAGCTTGATGTGCTCAAAACAGGTGCGTGCGGCCTGAAGTTTGCCGATAACATGCATTTGCACCAGAGACTGCTTTGCTTTTTCTTGATCATGCTTGAGCAGTGCACGATCGAGCATGACAAGTTTTTCGCTGATGCGATCGGCATAGGTACGTAGTGGTTGTAGAGAAATACGGGAGAGATCGAGGGCGTAGATTCCAAGCATCGTTGCATTGGTGATATTCGCATCGCCGTTATAGCCATGTGCGGCGTCTGCAATATTTCTGCGTACATCTTTGATAAGGAGTTCTTGCTCTGTGATGTGGCGGTTCAGCGTAATACGGTCCTGGTCGTTGTGTCCTTGCATCGGAGCAATGGGTTCCAATCGATGTCCAAGATCGTTGAGCGTGCCGACCATCGTTGCCATCGCGCCGCCAACATTTTTCTTAGTGAGGAGCTCTCCACACCGAGCGATGCGTACATCAGCCGAGATCTTACAGTGGTTCACACAATGTTCGAGCAGCTGGTGCCCGCGATCGAGTAAGGCAAGTGCATCTGCGGTGATTGTCTGTTTTTGTTCTGCAGTTGCGTTTCCTTTCCACTCGCGGTCACACCGGCGGTTCAGTGCCGCAATTTCGTCTTTGAGTCGTAGAAGCTCGAGCTGTTCGACGTTGTACCCTTCGCGTTCATGTGCAGTTTTGCGCAATGCCGCATAGGCACTTGTAAAGTGTGAGACGATAAGTCGTCGTGGAGCCGGAGGTGCATGCTTTCCGTCCGCTACATTACCGTTTCTATGTGCACCGTTCTCACGCGTATATAGGATAGTGCCAACTGCTTGCTCAGGAACAGTAGCGCCGTATCGTTTTTCTGTGAGTGGATGCGGTGTCTCAACCTGCAATATTCGTTGATGCCCTTTTTGTAGAGGTACAGCTGATTCAAACATGAGTTTAAGTCTCGGGATTGCCTTCTTCTTTTTCTCCATGCGATTGAGCGGCGTATCACTATCCTCAAATGTGCATAGGCCAGTGTTTTGGGCAAAATCATCACTAATCCTGTCCGGACTTACCTGGCACGCGGCAAGACTCATCTGGTGGAAATTTGTGCCTGGGGTAAACCACAGTCGCTTGTTTGGCTGGATGGTAAAATGCGGAACTGCGAATTGGTGTTCATGACAAAATAATTCCTGGAAACGTTTAAACGGACAGTGTGGTACACAGGACCAGACGAAGTTCCGGAATGCTTCTCCTTCATGCGGACAATTTCTGTCTGACTGACAGGTACGTAGCATCGTAAAATCATTGTTGAACTTTTCTACCCCGTACGATTCCCGTTGTTCCTGTGTGGAGGCCAGTTCTTCGATATGTGCACGTTCGTCGAGGAGTTCGCCGATCTCCGTACGTGTGTTCTCCTGCTCCGCAGCGACGGTCGCTCTGTGTTCAGCATCCCGAAGATCAAGCTCACTATGCTTTCGCAGTTTTTCGAAGGTGAGGGTGGAGAGGGACATGGCTGATAATTCTCAACTTCTTATGCAAATGGTCAATGAATTTCTTTGTGATTGAGTGACTGAAATACAGCAACAACCGCCGCCGTTTCCGCCCTCAAAACGAGCTTTCCCAGTGAGCCCATCTGGAATCCATGTTCTTGCGCCAGTTGCGCTTCTTTTTCAGTCCAACCCCCTTCGGGGCCGATCCAGACATTAGAGCTTTCAGCTTTTAGCTTTAAGCTTTCAGCTTCTGCTTCGTTTGTGTGGTAAAAAATATTCAAGTGATTTTTCCCTTCCTTTAGGGCTGAAAAAAAATTCATTGGTTCCGAAATTTCGGGAATGATCCCGCGGCCAGACTGCTCTGCCGCTTCTTTGGCAATTATTCGCAGTCGTTCCATTTTTAATCCTGTCTTCACCGTTCTTTCAGTGATGATCGGCACGATCTTCTTCACGCCGAGCTCCGTACATTTTTGTACCACCCACTCGAAGTTCTCGCGCTTGAGAACGGAGCAGTAGAGTGTGACGCTACATTTTGGCTCTGCTTCGACCGGAGATGCTTGCTGTAGCTGCAGTCGAGCATGTTTCGATTCGAGGGATTCTACAGTCGCTTCACACTCCATTCCCTTGCCGTCGCAGAGGACGACCTTGTCTCCTGTCTTCAGTCGAAGAACTTTTTGCCACTGATGCAAAACGCCTTCATCGCTGATGGTAAGTGGCGAGTGAGAGAGGTCGGAGTCGATGATGAAGCGGTGGAGACGCATAGCGAAGTAGCTCCAGCTTACAGATTTCTATCCAATCATATATTGGATACAGGCGAGAAACTCGTTGCTAGCAATACAGGAGAGGAAATTTTTAACCGATTGGTATTATAATGCGCACTGCATCCGTACGGTGTACTTGCGCTCCAGGTACTCGGGGTTCCAACTTTCCTTTGATGTTCGGATCCCTTCTATGCCGATGTCCTGCTCACGGTTGAGGTGCGTGAAAGTATCTGGAATCGATTGCGCGAATGCTTGCAGCAAGAAAGCATAGATACCGGTGAACTGTGGCAGGCCCTTTTCGAAGTGTTCTACGAATGTCCTTGCATTCAGCGGCTCACCAATGGCAAAACCGGCGAGAGTATCTTCGATGAAGATTCCAATGCCATGCAGAGGCAACACATCAAAATATTGGAGAGCCTTCATGAGAGCAGTACTTTCATTTTTCGCTGAAGGATTGCCACGTTGCGTTTCGAGCCACTGTTCCTGGATTTGCAAACATGCAGCGACATCTTCTTTTGTAAGAGGTTGCACGATAGGGGAGAGCTTAGAGCAGCGTTTGATGAAATTCCGTTTGCCGTCGTACTTCTTGCCCTCAAGAGTGCGCAGTGCAGAGAGATTGTAGACATAGTCACTATTTTTCCGGTCGTACACAGGATGCGAGTTGCGCGAAACGCTGTGTGCCAGATGTTCCGAAATGCGTGACCACAGATATGGATGGTCTCCACTAAAGGGCTTGTTCATAATCTTCTCCGGATGTGGCCCGATGGGAACAAAGAAATTGAGTCGATTACGATCATCACGGAAGGAAATGAGTAGATGTTCTTCGTACTCGCAGTAGAGATGATGTTTCACTTCCGTCCAGCAGAGGATATTGGTGAAGGTAAGCTCCGAGACGGTGGGCGGGAACTGTGAAAGGTATTTATCGAAGAGTGGTTTTGTATCTATAGTGACAGGCTTGGAGTGCTGTAGAGCTTCGTTGAGCATGGAGACAGTATCGTTCAAGTGGCTCAATGAAGCCATTGAAGCCTTCTGTAGTATTTGACTATTATAAATAAAGTATTATAATAATACATAGCTGGGAAGATCCCAGTGATCTTTCACAGCAGGGAAGCACGTTCCACTAACTCATTGAAGAGAGGTTTCTTGTCATGCTGACCCAATGTTTGCTTGTGTGTGCGCTCTTTGGCGACCCAGGGGCTACCGAAGAAGTGCGGAAGGTTTCTCCGGCCGAAATTGTCTGGCTGGACACCAATCCGTTTGACCGCGTCTATGCGGTTACGTTGTTCGATGGTGAAGCTCTCACCGCCGATCATCCGGCCATTTTGGCCATCGGCGCCATGGGCGTCATCGATGGGTACGATGTCCGTCTCGATCGTGCGCGTATCACCAGTACCGGTTTCCGGACATACGAAGTCCGCGTGCCGTACAAGCTTCGCACTAAAGGCCGACGCGTCGTTTCCAAGCTCTGTATGGAACAGCGCCCGGCGCGCATCGTCTTTCTCGTCGAGTATCAATTCCCGACGAACAGCGATGAGGCGACCATTCGCGCCGAGCAAGCGCTCAATCAGCTTGCCTACCAGCTCGGCAACATCGATGGAGTCATCAAGTTCCATCAGCCGCAGGTTGCCCTCCTCGATGGGCCTCGAGCGTGAGTGCTTCCCGACTCCGCCTTCTCCGAAAGGAGAGGGCGGTTTCGCTATGGAAAAACATGTTATGGTTCGACGAACTCACCATGACATGCTTTTCCTTTCTTGCCTCTCTTGATTGCCATTGTCCTGTAATTTTGCGACAGTCTTTCCATGCAACTGCGTCGTTCTCTTACGGTCTTCTGTATGTTCGCGATGATGTTGCAGTTTGCACCGTTGTCTTTTGCCGAGGGACTTCCTACGAATACGAAAACATCCACCGTCTTCATCGGACTCTACGACCGCGATGGTCACTTCACCGGATGGGGATCGGGGTTCTTCGTCGATGAAGGCATCGTCATCACGAACAAACATGTTATCGAAGGAGCACGCTACTATCGCATTTTTGCGACCACCAGTGATGGGAAAGTAGACATGAAATGCTACAAGGATCTCACAAAGAGTGATATCAGGGTCAATCTTGAAGACGATGTCGCGTACATACGGGTCTATCTCTCCTGCGCTCATGGTATTGCAGAATTTTCGGATACCGATCCACCTCTGGGAGCGCCGCTCAGTGTCGTGGGGTACCCAGATAGGGGATCGGTGAGTGCGTCACTCTCGCTTTCGACGACGACGGGATCTGTGACCGGTACGACATCCGGTCCATGGCTCAAGACCAATGCGTATGTACACTTCGGAAACTCCGGCGGCCCCGTCCTCTCTGGTGATGCGATCGTTGGTGTGGCAGTTGCTAAAGGTGTAGATCAAAGTGGGAAGTTCATCACGGGGCTCTTCATTCCGGTATCTGTGATCATCAAGGGTCTCGAGTACGCCAATGATTCGAGCTTCGGCTATGTTCCCCGTATACGGAAGTCCGCTGCTGTGAGCAGCGTTGCTCCATTGCCTAAGCCTTCCGATCCGTTTAATCCGCAGAAGTCGGGGAATGCAACCAATGAGCAATGTGTCCACAACCTCGGATTCGGTGGTGAGGCTACGGGGCACGGTGGGTGCCGCTGTCGCACCAGTTATCACAAGGATGCGGCAGGAAAGGCTTGTTTGCCGGGCGCGGAAGTAGTGAGGACTACGCGTCATGCTCGCAGGACCGTGAAAGATCCCGCAGCGAGCAAGAGACAGAGGCAGGTGGTGAAGAAGG
>CAYYFD010000023.1:0-13353 GCA_964471125.1 uncultured Candidatus Peribacteria bacterium | reverse complement strand
TCATGGCCTCATCTACATTCAGCCCCCAGATAGCTCGACTGCACCGGCGTTTACCACTGCAGAGGCAGCACGGGACAAGACCTATACCATCGTTGAATATAAGGATAAGGCTTACAAACTTAATCCTCTCTATGTAACGAAAATTGAGCAACAGGCAGGTATTTCTTCGGACGTCATCAATCAGGTATTGGCTATGCCGATACCAGGTAAGCCGGAAGAGTCCGTCGAGAAAGTTCTTACGGTTTTTGTGAAGAATATGAACACTCCGGACAGCGCAAAGATATTCAAATCTGTTCTGGGTCTCTACAAACAACTACAAACGGATGACGAGCGAAGACTCTTTCTGAGTGATCTGCGTGCGCGTATCTATGCCGAAACACGCATTGAAGGTCAGGAGGCAAAGCAAAGTGAGTACCTTACAAAGAAAATGTTTGACGCGAAGATATTGCCGGCGCTTCTCAGGAGAGTGTCTTCGGCCGGTGAAGAGCGGCGAGCAGCATAAGAATCGTCTTGCAATGTCTGCAGTGCAGATTACGCTTAGATTGTGCCCCTGAGCTTCAGCCAACTTTCTTGCTTTAAGCGCTGTCCCCGTCAGTACGAGTATTGCTACATCAAAAAAATCCCCAAAGGTGTCTCCGAGGCGGAGGCATTCGGGTCGGCAATTCATAATACGTTGAAAAAGTGGGGAGAAATCGAAGGGCAAAGCGCAAAGAGCAAAGAGCAAAGTACAACGAAACAATTGGAGATGTTTACTGAGGAACCTCTTTCTCAAAGCTCACAGCTTACAGCTCAAAGCTTAATCAACCTTTGGCACCAGAGCTGTCCGACCAATGCGTACGCCACACGCTTTGAAGCCGATGCGGCGCGGATGCGGGGGGAGCAGCTGATGGAATTGTTTTATACATGGTGGAGTGAGCGGCCACGCGAGGTTGTTGCCGTGGAGAAGGGATTCTCGATCGCAATAAATGATTCGTCACAGAATCAACCATTGCAGAAGATTACTCTCACGGGCCGCTTCGATCGCATCGAGCGCACGCCGGAAGGTTTGCACGTGATTGATTTCAAGACTTCGCTGCCACGTACTCAGGATGACGTGGATGCAGATCTGCAGCTCAGTATCTATGCACTCGCTCTGCAGCAGGATTTCGGTGAGCTTCCTACTGCATTATCGTTTTTGCATCTTACCGAAGATGGCATTGTGGAAATGCATACGCATCGTAGCGAAGGACAGGTGCGAGATTCCATTAAGCAGATCACGGCATTCCATGGGCGGATGGAGGCAAAGGATTTTCATCCGACACCATCACTGGCTGTGTGTAAGCGGTGTCCGTATAGGGGCGTGTGTGATGTGGCGGCGGTGTAGAGACGTCACGGTGTGACGTCTCTGTCATGCGTAAAAAGACGTCACACCGTGACGTCTCTACGGTGCACGGTTTTATTGTATGATGTTTCCATGCATCTCCTCCTCCGCAATCTCCTTCACGATTACCTCTTTACCATTCCACTTGCTGTTCTCATCCTCACAGAGATCGTGAAGATGTTTGTAGAAGATATCCGCTCGGGAAAATGGCATATGGCGCTCTTCCGACCGGGGGGATTTCCAAGTTCGCATTCCGCGTTTGTCACATCTCTTCTTATTATTGTTTGGTACAAACTGGGTCTGGAGTCTGTGGAGTTTGCGATCGCTTTCGTCTTTGCCGGTGTTGTCTGGTATGACGCCATGAGTGTACGCAGGGCAGTAGGGGAGCAAGCGAAGGCTCTCAATCAGCTCCAGCACTTCCGACATTTTGCTGAACGGCTGGGGCATTCGTTTGTGGAGGTAGCTGGGGGCATTGCGTTTGGGGCCATTGTGACGGCAGTGGGAATAGCGGTTAGCTAGCGTGTCATGGTGAGCGTAGTCGAACCATAGACACGCGATTATGTCCCTCGATTACGCTCGGGATGACACATTTTAATGTGAGGCACGGATGACAGACTTCAGGGAAAGGTTGTAAACTCACACTATGCTGCAATCTCAATTGTTCACCAAGACATCGAAGGATACTCATGCCGACAGCGATAGCATCAATGCCGATCTACTGACACGCGCAGGGTTCATCAGCAAAACCATGGCAGGGGTGTATTCCTTTCTTCCTCTTGGATATCGCGTCATTCGCAAGATCGAGCAGATCGTGCGTGAGGAAATGGATGGCATTGGCGGTCAGGAGATTCTCATGTCCGCACTCGCTCCGAAGGCTTTATGGGAAAAGACCGGGCGTTGGAAGAGCATGGATGTCCTTTTCAAAGTTCCCGCTGCCGGAGATCAGGAATACGCACTGAATCCCACGCATGAGGAAATCGTCGCGCCTATCGCACGCACATTCCTGCGTTCGTATCGCGATCTTCCGTTTGCCTGTTACCAGATCCAGACAAAGTTCCGTAACGAGCTTCGTGCCAAGTCCGGAGTCCTTCGCGGTCGCGAGTTCATTATGAAAGATCTCTATTCCTTCCACCAGGATATCGCAGATCTCGACAGGTATTACGCTATCGCTCAGGGGGCCTATGATCATATCTTTGCCAGATTGGGACTCGAAAATCGCACCTATCTCACGTATGCATCCGGCGGAACGTTCTCGCAGTACTCCCATGAATATCAGGTGGTACTGCCGCAGGGAGAAGATCAGATTTACGTCAGCATCGATGCCGAAAAACAAGGAAAGCGCATTGCCGTGAACAAAGAGATTTTTGAAGAAGGGAAAACTGTTTGCCCTGTAACAGGAGGAAAAGAATTTCGTCCGGAGAAAGCTTCCGAGGCAGGAAACATCTTCAAGCTAGGGACAAAGTTCTCCGAACCCTTTGAGCTGCAGTTCGCCGACGAAACGGGCAAGCTCTGTACGCCGGTGATGGGGTGCTATGGCATTGGCATCTCGCGACTTATGGGAATCGTTGCGGAAGCTTGCGCTGACGAATCGGGGCTACGTTGGCCATCGGCAATTGCTCCATATCAAGTGCACATTTTGCCATTGGCAAAGTCTCATGATGAAGAATCGTGGAAGGCAGCTCAAGATCTAGCGAAGCAATTGCCGGATTGTCTCGTGGATGATCGTATCGATCTCGGAGCGGGTGGGCGTTTTGCGGATAGTGATCTGATTGGCATCCCGAAGCGCATTGTGATCTCCTCGAAGAGTTTGGCGGCGGGTGGAGTGGAAGTGAAAGATAGAATGACAGGAGTAGTTGCGGTTCATTCGTTACAGGAAGTGATCGCAATATTGTAAAGGTCGCGTAAAGCTCGCTGAGCTCGCCACGCGACCACGTAAAAAAGCTTCTCGTGCGCTCCTTAGATTATCGAATTGAGCCTAATGCTGCGCCACGTGAACGCGAGCAGCGCACTGCGAGCGTTTTTACGTGGTAATGCGTGACACTTCTATACGTCTTGGTATACTGAACCTTATCTCTTCCCGACATCTCTCCATGAAAAAACTCTCTCTCCTCGTCGGCGCACTCGGCGGCACACTTGCTGGATATCTTTTTTCCAACGAGACACTGCGCGATCAGCTCTCCAAAGCGAAGGATCCCGAAGCTGCAGCCAAGATTCTCGGGAAGCATCTTAGTCACGACGGCAAGAAAATCGCCAAGGAAGTTCAGGCGTTCGTAAAGAGTGATGACGTGCAACACAATCTAACGAAAGCAAAAAAGTTTGCAGAACAAAAATTGAATCTCGCAAAGCGTGAAGTGATGGAGATGATGGAAAGTGGAGTGAAAGAGGCCAAGCGCGTTGCAAAAAAAGGCGCGAAGGAAGCAAAAACCACGGTAAAACGTATGAAGCTTAAGGTACGCAGGATCGGATAAATCTGCTTTGCAGGATTCGTAGGATCGATCGCTTGCGCCAGAGCGTCGTGAATAGTAATCTTGCCATGTTCATTTTTTCTTTCCCCCGTTTTTATGAAATCATTCACTCGAATGTTGCTTGCGGCAGGGATATCCCTCTCGCTTGTCACTCCCGGATTTGCTTACGTTTTCAGTGGTACGAAGATGCCTGAGCGTATGAGCCGTAGGACCATTGCTGTCACGGCACGCGCCGATAACAATATTGGCGAGAATCTCACGTCTGCCATGCGTGTTCGCCGCCAGGCTATGAGCCAAGAGAACGGGCTCAGCAATCTGCGTCGTGCAGAGGCCCGCATGTCCCGCGGCATGAACCGTAAGCCAAAGGCAGGTACAGATCGTTACCGCACACTGCATCCCAATCAGAGGAGTCTACGAAGGGCCGCAGGAATGGAGTCGATGCTCCCTCCGAGTCTTGTACAGACCGGCGGTCTCTACGATCGCCCGACACGTCGCGACATCACCTCGTCGCTGGAGGTGCTTCATTAATTCCCTACGTTGTACGAAAAGGATGCCGATCAGCTTGGACTGATCGGTATTTTTTATGTTTCTGAAGGTTGGGACAGGTGTTCCGTAGCCGCCTTCAGGATTATCTTTGGCTGCACCCGCTCAGAGTATGTCCGTTTATCGGTAGGGATGTTGTAGGTCTCGGCGAGGACTTCCAGTGCTGCGAAGTTGTCGCGACACATATGAAAAAGACTCAGTTCATCTTCTCGAATAGTGCCATGCTCTATACAACTTCTGTATAAGAACTCAATCAACGGGTCGAAGAATCCCTCATAGTTCATGAGGAGAATCGGAACTGTGTGGTTTGTACCGAGCTTTTGAAGTTGCTTGAGGACGACGTACTCTGACCATTCGTCGATAGTGCCAAATCCTCCGGGAAGCACAATAATTGCCGTGCGATCTTCTTCGCTTTCCCGCATGGCGGCATCGGCGAGTCCTACTTTTCGCGGTCCGAAGTATTTGCAGATGGCGACATTCTCCGTTTCCAGCGCAGGGTTGACGTCCTGTTCGAAGAATGTGTGCTCGCTCCCGAGCTCAATCTTTACCCCTGCTGTTTTTCCTCCGGCCTCCCGGGCACCGACGAGAGGACCTTCCATCATGCCGGGCCCGGCTCCCGACCATGAAGTGGAACCCAATAGCCGATACACTTCCCGACCCAATTCTCGTGATTGTTCATACATCGGCGATCCGGGTTTTAGCCGGGCAGAGCCGAGGTATACGATACCGCGTCCGTTGCGGTTGATGACATCAAAGCAGTTGAGGATTTCCTGTTTCATGCGATCAGCACTCTGACGCTGCCTCTCTGCTCTCATCGCATCTTCGATTGCTGCTGTATTGATTTGATCCTGTATACCGCTAAATGCACGCCTCGCCTCTCCTCGCACCCGTCTATGGAGTGCCTTGAGTTGTGCCCGTATGTGGATACAGAACGATCCTTGCTCATGCGGTGGCCACTGCTTCCATTGTTGCAGCAATTCGTCCCGGAGAAGCTGCACGTCGCGATGGGATGCCTCTGTTTCTCGTATGACGATCTGCTCGATGCGGTCTGTGGACAACATAATATATTAATGATCTTATATATTATTCTGTCAATCTGCTTGTCTTCGAAAATGATTTTGGTAGGATAGTAGGCGGGCCCAGAAAAGTCCCAAGGCAACCCCCGTACGAAGGATTGCCCATTTGCCCATGAATCCCAAAACCCGCATGACTGGCGCACGAAAGAAGATCCGGCGGAGCCGCGTATCCAGCGGAGCAAAGTTCATCATTGTTACCGGCGGAGTCTGCAGCAGTTTGGGTAAGGGCATTGCTACGGCTTCTATTGGTGCGATCATGAAAGCCTGCGGATACAAGGTATTCGTCCAGAAGCTTGATCCGTATCTGAATGTGGATCCCGGTACCATGAGTCCGTTCCAGCACGGTGAAGTGTTCGTCACAGATGATGGTGCGGAGACCGATCTCGACCTCGGACATTATGAGCGCTTCATCGACGAACCGATGAGCAAGCTCTCGACCATTACGACCGGCAAGATCTATACCGAGGTTCTTGCAAAAGAGCGTCGCGGAGACTTTCTCGGCGGTACTATCCAAGTTGTCCCTCACATCACCAACGCTATTAAAGAGTCGATCATCGGCGCAGCGAAGAAGAGCAAGACCGACATCATGATGGTGGAAGTGGGCGGAACCGTGGGGGACATCGAAGGAGAGCCGTTTCTTGAAGCCATCCGGCAGATGAAATCCGAGATGCCCGGGCGCATTTTTCATGTCCATCTCACGCTTCTTCCATACCTTGCAGCATCAAAGGAGCTGAAAACAAAACCCACGCAGCTTTCCGTACGTGAGTTGCGGCGCATCGGTTTGCAGCCCGATATGATCCTGACGCGCGCTGATTATAAAATCACCACAGAGCTTCTCGATAAAGTCAGTAAGTTCTGCGGGGTTGCACGTGAGGCAGTGATCCCGGCACCAACAGTCAAATCCATCTACGACGTTCCGCTGAATCTTGAGCAGTACGACATCGCTCGTGTGATTGGAAAGAAACTGGGATTAGCCAGACGCATGCCCGATATGACGGAGTGGGAAGAGGGGCGCAAGCGGTATGAAGCTGCTACCGAGCCGGTGCGCATTGCGCTTGTCGGCAAGTACACCCACCTTGATGACGCGTATCTGAGCCAGATCGAATCCATCAAATCCGCAGCCGTCTTCTATGGTCACAAAGCAGAAATCGTCTGGGTGGATAGTGAAAAAATTGAGAAAGATGACGCAGACACGTGGAAGCAGCTTAAAAGCTCCGCAGGCATCATCGTTTCCAGCGGGTTTGGCAGTCGTGGCATAGAAGGAAAGATTGCCGCCGCTCGCTATGCCCGTACGCACAATGTTCCGTACCTTGGGCTTTGTCTCGGATCACAGATCCTCGCCATCGAGTTTGCGCGCAGCGTGCTCAAAGACAACAAGCTCACAAGTCAGGAATTCGATGAGAAAGGGAAGTTGGGTCATGAAAGCTACGTTGTGCACTTTCTCCCCGGCCAGCACAAAGGCCGCAGTATGGGGGGAACACTGCGCCTTGGCGCGTACCAGTGCCGCCTCAAAAAAGGGACAAAGGCCTATGAGTCGTACAAGGCTGCCGGGCAGATCGCCGCAGACGGGACGATCTCCGAGCGACATCGTCATCGCTATGAGTTCAACCAGTCCTTCCGCACGCGCTTGGAGGAAAAGGGACTCGTATTCTCCGGTGAGGGGCCTGAAACCGAGCTCATGGAAATCGTCGAAGTGAAGGATCATCCGTTCATGGTCGGTTCACAGTTCCATCCGGAGTTCAAAAGCCGCCCGCATCGTCCGCATCCGCTTTTCGCAGGGTTTATGAAAGCTGTCATCGGAAAGTAGAGTATTTATCGCTAATGTATTGATAACGGGCGCATAGGTTCCTCCTCCCGACGGGAGGAGGGGGGTTTGTTTGATGTTGCACCACGCAATGACCCCCTCTCCCTGTCCCTCTCCCGTCGGGAGAGGGGACGATGCTCCACATGTATTTGAATTGCTGTAACATATTTTCCAATGCCCATTCTTTCTCTTTCCCGCATCTCTCTGACGATCGGTGAACACCGGATACTTTCCGATGTGTCTTGCAGCATTGAAAAGGGCGAGATTGTCGGATTGATCGGACCGAACGGATCCGGTAAAACAACGCTCTTCAATGTGATTTCCGGTTTCCTTGCCCCTACGCATGGCTCTGTGCATTTACAGGGGTCGGATATTACCCGTATGTCCTCCTCCCGTCGGGCACAACTGGGCATCGGTCGTGTCTTTCAGAACTTTGGCATCTTCCGCGAGATGACTCTGGAGGAAAATGTGCTTGTTGCCCTTGAGGCATTGCCAAAAGTTGATCGTATGCAGAGAGGAAATCTACGCAAGATTGCCGGAGAAACGCTGGAGATGGTCGGTCTGCAGTCGCATGCGAAGCAAAAAGCCGGAAGCCTGAGCGGGGGACAGATGCGCCTTCTCGAGATCGCCCGCACATTGATGTCTGGCAAAGAAGTATTTCTTCTCGACGAGCCGACCGCAGGCGTTTCTCCCAAAATGACGCAGCAGGTTGCGGATCTGATTCTGCAGCTGAAGAAACAAGGAAAGACTGTTCTTGTGGTGGAGCATGATCTGCCTTTCATCAGCCATGTTTGCGATAGGGTAGTTGTTATGGACAGCGGAAAAGTGGCTTTGACCGGAAAGCCCGATGAAGTCAAAAAGAGCAAGGAGCTGCGAGAATTGTATTTCGGGGCAGATCCGACGACATAAAAGGTTGCGAAGGTTGCGAGGTTTGCGAAGGTTGCGAAGGCATTATCTTTGTTATGGTATATGGCCTTTTCGTGGAGATCCCTCGGGGATACACTGAGTCCCCGTTATCATTTTCCTTATATAATCTATGCGTAAATTTCTCGCTTTCTCGTCTTTGCTCGCACTCAGCCTCACGGCTTGTGGCGGTGCAGGGGACAGTGGTCCTATCAAGCTTGGCATGATTAGTGCCCTCACAGGTGACGCTGCAGCAATCGGTGCAGATCAACTTTCAGGCGTACAAATGGCAATTGCCGAGATCAATGCAGCAGGTGGCGTAGGTGGAAGGCAAATCGAGCTGATTGCCGAAGACGGCAAGTGTGCAGGTGCAGATGGTGCAACTGCTGCGCAGAAACTCGTGAATGTCGACAAAGTTGTCGCGATTGTTGGAGGTCTCTGCAGTGGAGAGACCCTTGCAGCAGCGCCGATTGCAGAAGCGGCTCAAGTGATCATGCTCTCCCCCAGTGCAAGCAGCCCGGATATTACACAGGCTGGCGACTTTATTTTCCGCGATTACCCTTCTGATGCAGGGAAAACAAAGGCTATTGCAAAATACTTTGCTGATGAGAAATTTTCCCGTATTGCGATACTCAGTGAAAATACAGACTATTCCCAGGCATTGCGCGCCTCCCTGAAGAAAGATTTGCCCGAGGGTGCGGTTGTATTTGATGAGAACTTCGATCCGGGGACAAAGGATTTTCGGTCATTGCTTGGTCGCTTGAAGGACTCTGAATACGATGCCTTGGTTTCCAATCCGAACTCCGATGGAGTGAATGCCGTGATCGTTCAACAGTTCCGTGAGTTGGAGCTTCCCGGTCAGATCGTTGGCACAGATACCATGGATTCGGTTGTTGTATCTCAAATTGCTGGAGAAGGAGCAAATGGTGTCATGCTTGTGAACGTCCCGACTGCGGGAGAGGGCACATCTTTTGAGGCAGATTTCAAAGCGAAGTACGGTGATGCCAAGTCCAGCATTGCCTGGTCTGCGTATTCCTATGATGCAGTCAAAGTTCTTGCTCAAGCTTTCAAAGCTGTTGGTACCGACGGAATGGCCGTGAAGGATTATCTCTACAGCATGCAGCCGTATACCGGTGTCATCGGAAGCTTCCATTTCGATGAGAACGGAGATCCTGTAGGACTTTCGTATGTTCTCAAGAAATTTGAGGATGGAAAGGTTGTCACGGTGAAGCCATTACCTTTGGAGTAATCATTCTCTCTATTGAGCGGAGCGGTGGGCATCGTCCACCGCTCTGTTTGTGATACGCTCTTGCTCAATGCAACTCCTCGCCAATGCCCTGATTGCCGGATCCCTTGCCGCCCTCATTGCCGGCGGATTGGCACTCGTCTACGGAGTCCTTGGGGTGTTCAATATGGCGCTGGGGCAACTTGCGCTGACCGGTGGCTATATAGCGTGGTGGCTCCATCAAGTTGCGCACCTATCGTTATTTTTGAGCGTCATTGGAGGATTATTTTCAGGTGCCCTGATGACCTGGCTGACCTTTGAAGTCTTTGTACGGCCCTTTTACAAGCATCATCGGTTTCTGCCGCTCGTGACCACGATTGCGTGGAGCATGATTCTCGATGGGCTTATCCTTCTCGTCTTTGAAGAACGTCCAAGAAGCATTCTCTCCGGAGGAAAATCCATGATTGCCATTGGTTCTGCTCTTATCAGCAAAGAGCAGTGCGTAATGATCATTCTCACGATAGCTTCACTCCTCCTTTTCGCCTGGGTCTTTCACTGCACACCATTTGGAAGAAAGCTACGTGCTGTGGTCCAGCATGAGTCTGCCGCGCGCAGTCTCGGCATCAACTCTGCCATTTTGCATCGCGTCATCTTCATTGTGAGCGGCATTTTTGCGGCGGCCGGCGGTATCTTCATTGGTATCGATCAGAATCTTTCACCTACCCTCGCATTCTCGCTCACGATCAAAGCCTATGCGGCAATCATTGCCGGAGGAAAAGGCAATATCTGGGGAGCAATCATCTGTGCCTACATGATCGCACTCCTTGAGCAGCTGCTCGTTGGTATCCATTGGTTTGGAGCATTCTATGTTCCTGCGGGGTACCAACAGACTGTCGCACTTCTCTTCATTATTTTTATTCTTTTGCTGAAACCTTCAGGCTTGTTCCGCACGGCAGGACGTACTGCGTAATTGCTGGTTGCTGATTCCTGGTTGCTTATCTCCATATGAATTTCTTCCTCCACATCATCGCTATCACTGCCATGAGTGCTCCAAATATCCTCGGGTTCAATATGCTCTTTGGTCGCGGGAAGATTTTTCACTTCGGCCCGCTTGGCGTTTCCCTTGTCGCTTCCTATGCGACGTTTCTGGTTACGATGTCGACAGGAAGTTATGTCCTCGGGATTGCCGCAGGGCTTCTTGCAGTACTCTTCATATCAGCATTCTTTGCGTGGCTTAGCCTTCGTCTGGATGCTGATGGTTTCGGTGTCATGTCCATTGCTGTGCATTTGGGTCTCCATGCCGTCGTTCTCAACTGGTCGAGTGTGACGCGCGGTGCTCTGGGTATTCCCCGCATTCCCCGTTTTGTATTTCTGGATTCCACACTGGATTTTGCAATCTTCAGTGTTGTGATTGCTGCACTCTGGGCATTTCTTTTATGGAGAATTGATCGAGGACCATTTGGCCGCAAGCTCATCGCGCTTTCGGAGCACGAGTGGCATGCCAAGTCTCTGGGGATCGATCGGTCGAGAGTACATCTCCTTGCGTTCATCATCGCCGGCATCGGGGCACTTATCGCAAACGTACAGTATCCCCAGTATATTTATCTCTTACACCCGAGTGACTACAGTTTCCCGGGGTTCATCTTCTTCGTTACGGTCGTCGTTGCGGGTGGTCCCGGCAGTGTCCGTGGATGTATTCTCTCCCTCATTCTTCTGTCGTTTTTGCGTGAGGGATTGCGATTTATTCCGATGTCGCCGGATGTTCTTGGTCCTCTGCGATTAATTCTTTTCGGAGTAATACTCTTTGTTGCCGTTTACTACAGAAGAGATAGTTTGTTTCCGAAACAGAGGACAGTGTGATTTTGTCCTGAGATATATTGACCCATTTAATACATATCTATTCAATACTTTTGCATGGACGCAACTTCGCGCCATGACATCCGTTACTTCAAATCACGGGGAGATGATCATGTGGTGGAAAGTCTGGTGTTGGCCAAGATACTTTGTCGGTTGGTGTCTGTGGTGCTGGTGTGATGCGCGCATGCGCAAAGCTGACGAGGAGCTCGAGACAGCGTTGGCTTGGCTTGAAGATGACAACATCGACGAGCTGATCCTGTGTTGGAAAAGTGCTTCGACCCGTACGCGCAATCATTTACGGCGTCATATCCGGGACTACTGTGACACGATGACGGCAGAAAATTGTGACGATCGGGTTGCGTGCATTCCGTTTGCAACAAACATTGGTATTTACTCGGAAGAACGAGGAGCAGCGCTCCTGAAAGCTGTTCTCTCCATGAGTACCAATGTTGCGACGCATGTGCAGGCTATCACAATCTTGTATGAGGATAAGCCTGCCCCTCCTCTGTCACTGGTTCTTGCTGTCTACAGCCTAGAAAAGGACCAGCGTCGCCCAAGTCAAACAGGCTTCTATCGGGATCAGATTCCTGAAGACGCCGGTGAGCGTGAACAATTTTTGCAGTTTCTCGCTTCGAAGGGGGCACTCGTTGTGCTCACTGCCATTTTCGGAGGCACTGCGAAGATTCCTGAGTGCTACATCGAGAAGTGTCGTGACAATTATGAGTCTGAGGGGCACTACTACTATCAAGACTTCGTTGTTGTCGTGATTCGTCTCAAGAATTGGGAACTTGCGAGAGAAGCACTTCCCGATATGCTCGAAAATTCTGCTGATTGTGCGGGAAACCTGCTCCTTGCCATGTACAAGGCGGGAGAACGCAATTTTGCGTTCGTTGAGTCTGAGACTGAGCCGGTGTCACCATCCGAAACACCGCCTCCGGTACCCTTTTTGGTTGTGGATGCGCAGTCACCTGCAACCGGCGAACCGCCAACAGGTAGTACAGAGCTACCCAAGGCAGATCCGCCACCAATAACATGATCGTTTCTCGGTGGAAAGCGAGTAACGGAAGAGCCCTCAGGTTTCCTGGGGGCTTTTCTTATGTATGGACGCCGCACGCCAGTAGGCATGCGGCTGGCATTTCCTGCTATGATCCACTTGATGAACCTACAGCAGACCATTCTCGGTGTTTCCTTCGGTAACCCCACCGTCCTCGCTTCGGGCATCATGGGCATTACATCCGCGAGCTGGAAACTCATGGCAAAGCATGGAGCAGGCGGCATCACCACGAAGTCGCTCTGGCTCAAAGAGCACAAGGGTCACAAAAATCCGACGATCATCTCTACAGAGCACTGGACGCTCAATGCGGTCGGCGTTCCCGACGCAGGACCGGAGAAAGCCCGTGAAGAAGTGGGGGATTTTATGAAGAGTCATCCTGTTCCCCTCATTGCCAATATCATCGCGGAGTCTGTGGATGCTTATGCAGAGACAGCAGAATCCATCCTTCCATTACAACCAGATTTCCTTGAAGTGAACATCAGCTGTCCGAATGTGGAAGACGAGTTCGGTAAGCCATTCGCATGCTCCGCACCTGCTGCGGCTGCGGTTACAAAAGCAGTGAAAAAGATCAGCGGCAAAACGCCCGTCTTCATCAAGCTTTCACCGAATGTCGATAGCATCGCCGCTATAGCCGATGCTTGTGCAAGTGCCGGAGCGGATGGATTTACCGTTATCAACACGGTTGGTCCCGGTATGGCCATCGATCTCCGAAGCCGCATGCCGATTCTTGCAAACAAAGTTGGCGGGCTCTCCGGTCCCGGTATCAAACCGATTGCGGTGAAGTGCGTTGCGGATGTGTATGGTGTTACCAAAGGTAAACTTCCCATCATCGGAACTGGAGGTATCTACACGGGTGAAGACGCTTTAGAGATTATGCTCGCTGGCGCATCGCTTGTTGGCATCGGTACAGCGCTCGGTGACCGTGGTATGGAGGTATTTGCAACGATCTGCGAGGAAATGCAGCTGTGGTGTACGAACGAAGGTGTCGATGAAATCTCCTCTCTCGTTGGTGGTATGCACAGAGAGCTTGCTTCCCGCACTGGCCCGAAGGAGAACAGGAAATCGA
>CAYYFD010000022.1:0-13416 GCA_964471125.1 uncultured Candidatus Peribacteria bacterium | reverse complement strand
CATCACTGATTGCCATGGCAGTGCTGGGCTTGGTTCTCTGCGGTATCTGCTGGAGTCTGCTCATGAGGAGGCCGGGTGGTATACATGCTGCCTGGTGGAGTCATGCCCTGACTGATGCCCTCCTGCTCGGTTGGGGGCTACATTGGCTTGGATATGTGTAAAATCAATGCAATATGGCTATCCCCGAGGCGGACAACAATGGCATATCTGGTGAAGTACATTTCTTCAATGTGCCGTTTTTCTGTTCTGCACTTGCTGTTCTTCTATCATTTCTTGGAATCATCAGCCTGCTATCAAATAGAGTGCATCTTTCATTCAGTCTCATCTTGATCGCAGTCTTCTTCGACATGATCGATGGGGCTCTGAGCAGAAAATTCCAACAGGAATCAACATTCGGGGCCTTATTCGATCTTCTGCAAGATTCAATGAATTATCTGCTCTATCCCAGTATTTTTTTCTTCACGCAGGGATTCCAAAACTGGATCGCCATTATCATGCTCTGCATTTTTATTCTCTCCGGAATTTTTCGCCTAGCTCGATTCGGGACAATAGGTTTTTCAAAAGATAGTGGTCAATTGAGTTACATGGGTATGCCGGTCTACTTCAATCATATTGGCGTTCTCATTTTCCTTGCACTTCTGCCATACGGACACCACATATTTTTTACCTATGGTTGGTTACCCATAAATAGCTTACTGATGGTGAGCAGGATCAATTTTCCAAAACCGAAGAGCACTATTCTTTGGGGCAGTATTTTGGTTGCCACCAGTGCCGTTTTTCTATGGCTATGAACGAAGCAATTGTCATCTTCGGCTTCATCTGCATCTTCGTCATGAGCGAGGTATTGCTGAGAATGAAGCTTTTAGTGAAAGAGTCTGCACGGAAATTTACGCATATTGGTAGCGGCATATTCACTCTATTTGTACCTTTGCTGATCTCCTATACATCCATTGTCTGGCTCGCCGGATTGTTCACCGTGGTACTGCTGCTCCTTCAGGGTAATCCACTTCTGAGCAGCATCACGACTGCCCAGCGCAAGACGTATGGGACGTGGCTCATGCCCCTGGGTATCAGCACAGCAGCTTTTCTCTATCCCTCAAACAGTCTCTTCTTGCCAGCCATTGCCGTTGTTACGTTTGCCGACGGGCTTGCGGGTATTGTCGGCAGAAGGAGTTCAAAGAAAACGGTGAAGGGAAGTATCGTGTTTTTCTTGGTTTCATTCTGCATTCTTGGAATAAGCCTGTATACAATGAAAGAATTGTCTGTGTTTTCCTTGCTGCAAAGTCTGCTGATTGCACTGATGCTTACAATCATAGAGCGGCTCTCTTCCTATGGTACGGATAATCTCTTCTTGCCGATTGCAACAGGAGCACTCCTTCTGTTTATCATATGAAGTCGCTCGTTTGCAGATTTTGGGAGTATCAGAAAGAACGCTTCCCTGTGCTTATTCTTGTCATGACGACCTTCGCGGTGGTGCTCAGTTCCTCGACCGTTCTGCGCATGGAACCCCTGAACTGGATGAGCATCATCGGAGCTACTTTCTTAGGAATGCTCGAACTCTTTCACATCCGTGTCATTGATGAATTCCGCGATTTTGAGCACGACAGACAATTCCACCCACAGCGGCCAGTCCAACAGGGCATCGTCAATCTTAAAGAGCTTGCGAAGATCGATCGGATTGGGGTCGCTATGTTTGTTGTTCTCACAGCTCTCTTCGGAGTCAAAGCATTTATTTTCGGAATAGTCGCTCTCGGATTTTCCTTTGTTGCAGGGAAGGAATTCTTTTTGCATGAAAAAATCCGCAAGAACTTTTTCCTATACAACGCCATCAATATTCTCCAGATGTTTTGGTTGCAGTTTCTGATTTATGCGGTGCTCGATCCTGCTTTCAAGATCGGGAGCATCCCTCTGTGGACTCATTTTGCTTTCGCATTTACAAATTCCATTATCATCGAAATTGTACGAAAGATCCGTATTCCCGGAGATGAATCTGCTGGGAGAGACACGTATTCATGGCATGCTGGTTTTCATGGATCAATTGTGCTTTTTCTCGTGTTCGTTGTTGTGAACTATCTTCTGTTTTTCTGGAATTTCCAACTGATTGATCGAAGCAATACTCTTCTTCTTACTGTCTCTATTGCAGCGTTGTTGATAGTCCTTGTCGCTAGCGTCGTGCATGCATTGACTAAGCGTAAGCGGAGCGAGCATTCGCTTGTGGGTGCAACGCTCCTCTCATACTTGACTCTCCATTTTGTCCTTTTCCTGCTATAGTCGCCCTATGAATCTAGGTGAACAATTCCTTATATCCAGATACGCAGCCTCGGAGCTAGCTGGAGCTCTTCTTCTAGGCAAAGCCGCTCGGAAGACCAAAGACCCGTATCTGCGCTCGAAATACACCTGGCACTGTGCGGAAGAGGCAAGGCATGCATGGCTATGGATGGAGTTACTTGGTGAAACAGGTGTGCCTGCCAAAGAAGTACACGATGAGACAGGTGATCAATATTTCCGTGCGATAGAGAAGGCAGAGGATGATCTTGCCTTCCTTGCCTTCGTTCACGTTTATGAACTTCGCGTTCCATTCCATTTCGGGATGCATCTTAAAAAGAGCAATCTCTCCGAGCCACTACGAAAACTCCTGCATCAGTTGCAACTCGAAGAGGGATCCCACTTATCATGGGTTGCTGACTACCTCGAAGAGGAACAAAAGAAGGGCAATACGAAAGTGGCTGAATATATTCAAATGTTTGGAGAGATCGAAGAGAGGACGTACCGCACAGATATGAAGCGTCTTCAGATTGCCGGTGGAGATCTGAAAGAATTAGGAGATATCATCGAGCAGCATTTGGATCAGTACAATCAGCCTTGGAAAAGATTTCTCACACCAAGCTATGTCGCAGAGCCAGTCTCAGTGGGGTAGGAAGGCTCAGCAACTGAGTATCCTTCAGAAACAGGGCATCCGAGTGCCCGCTTTTGTTGTGCTTAGCCACAGTCAGACTGAGAGTACAGATGCGGAACAAATTTTAACTGACCTCCTTAGCTCAACTTTCCAAAATCATCCTCAATTCTTCGCTGTGCGATCCTCTGCAAGCAATGAAGACTCCGAGACACAGTCCATGGCGGGAGCTTTTCATACGGAACTTGGAGTGTCTCGAAATAATATTCTCCCTGCCGCTCGAAGAGTCCTTGATTCCTATGGATCGGGTGATGAGGACGATTGCTTGATCATTCAAGAATTCATCGCAAGCGACTCGGCGGGAGTACTCTTTACTGACGCCGGAGATGGGACATGCATTGTCAACGCGATTCATGGTCTCTGTGAGAACGCAGTGAGGGGCTTCCCCGTTGACGAGTATCTGTTAGATTCAAAAGGCAATATCACTCAGCAAACAATCGCCAAACAGAAGAAATGCAGATTCTTCTTAGATGGAGTATTCCAAGAGAGAGTGATTGAGGAAGAAAAAGGCACCTTGAGTGTGCAACAGCTGCAAACGCTCTTCGCTCTCGGTAAGCGGCTACAAGATATTTTTGGCTCTCCTCAGGACATCGAATGGTGTTTTCAAGGCAATACACTCTTCGTGCTTCAATCACGGCCTGTCACTCGGCACATCACGCAGGAAGAAGTGTTCTATGACAGCGCGAACATTGCAGAGAGCTACTCAGGGATTGTTTTGCCTCTCACGTTTTCCTTTGCAGAGAATATTTATTGTCACGTCTACCAGAACCTCCTGATTGCATCCGGCGTTGCGCCGAAAATCGTGCAGTCGCATCAGGCGATCTTCCAGAACATGCTCGCGCATTTCTACGGGCGGATCTACTACAACATGAATAACTGGTATCGCATGATGGCATTTCTGCCAGGTTACGAGCGGAACAAGAGGAATTTGGAGAATATGATCACGAGTAACGTGCGCGAAGAAGTAGATCGGACAATCCACCCTTCCTTATGGCTTCGGTTAAAGTATCTGCCACTCGTTTGTTGGAAGATGCTTTTCTTCCGAAGAACTATCAAAAAGTTCCAGCAGGAAGTAGGAGATATGATCAATCAGACAGAGAGAGACTTGCTGGAGCCAAAGACTTACAATGAGCTTGAAAGTATTTATTGGAAACTATATCGACTACTTCTTTCGAGGTGGCATGTCACCGTTGAAAACGATTTCCTCGTTATGACATATCTTGGACTTCTGAAGCGTCTATTGAAAAATGAAGAGGCCTTGATAGCAGTTCTCAAATTCGAGAATGTTAGCGCGTCGCAAGTAAGATCGCTTGCATCGCTTGGCAGAAAGATTTTCTCCGGTGCTAGGAATGGTGATTTTTTGCAGAATAAAGACTTTGATGGACTCTGGGAAACGCTATTGAGCGATCCGATTCTCCAAGAACACATAAACAACTATTTCAAAAGATACGGTGGACGATTCGCCAATGAATTGAAGTTGGAATCTCCCGATCTTCAGGAAGATCATACACTCTTCTTAACTCTCCTCTCTAAGTACGCGCAACAGGATTCTCATCTCTCTAACGTACAAAAAGTTGATCAGCGCGCTCATGGGAATTTTCTCGTTTCGTGGATATTGAATGCTTTTAGGAGAACAGCCAGTAAACGTGAAGAATTGCGCTTGCTCCGATCCAAAGCATTCAGCTTGGTTCGAAAAATATTCCGGTCTATTGGTGAACAACTTCAGAAAGATGGGAAACTCATTGATGCGGGTGACGTGTTCTATCTCACAGTCTCAGAAGTATTTGCACTGACACAGGAAGTTTTGACCTCCGAAGGGGCTCATACCATCGTTCATGAGAGGAAACAGGCATTCGAATCCCATTCGCGTCTGCGCCTCCGCTCACACTTCTCGTGTCGTGGAAGGCCAAGTGAAGCCGATGTCATTGGAAAAGGCCGACCCATCAGTTCATTAACAGTGCTTCAGGGCCGAGGATCAACCTCTGGGAGAGTGAGTGGAAGGGTGACTCTTTTTCCCGCTTTTCGTGTGCCAATTGATCCATTCGATATTTTGGTTGCCGAGCATACTGATCCAGGATGGACACCGCTCATTGGCCTTGCCAAGGGGATGATCATTGAACACGGAGGTCTTCTTTCACATGCTGCCATCGTCTCACGAGAGCTTGGAATTCCTACAGTCATTGGCGTTGAGAATGCACTTTCAACTCTGAAAAATGGTCAGAAAGTGACAATTGATGGATCGAAAGGTACGGTAACAATCCACACATGAAAGTCACAAGATACAGTTCAGAAGCGGCAGAGCGGCAGAAATATTTGACTCTCGTGAAGTCGCATTACGAGCACCTCTCTTCTTTCCCTGCGCATTTTGCGGAGATAGAACGTCTGACTTCCCCCCATCATCAAACGTATAAGCATCAAAAACGTAGATCAGTTTCTATAGAAGCAGACGGAGTAGTTCTTGCTCACTGCACGCTCATAAGGGATGACCGAGAGCAGCCTGAGATTGGCTGGTTCGGATTTTTCGAGTGCCCCAATGATGGATCTACCTTTGAAACTGTATGGCAGGCAGTTCAAGAAGAAAGCAAAGGAATGGGCATAAAAGTACTACGAGGGCCAATCAATGGCACGATCTGGTATCCCTACCGCTTCGCACTACCTGGTTCATCATCCATATCACTCTTTCAAGGAGAGCTATTATGTGAGGATTACTATCATGGGTTCTTCAAAAATCTGCCCAACGTGCAGGAAATGAGCTATTACTCCGCAATGCGTGAAAACTTCGAGGATCTTCTCCGAATAACAAATCCCTTCCATGAGGGCATGCTTGCCGACCCTTCTTTCCAACTCGAAAGCCATGTCACGATAAGTACGAACATCCTTAAAGAAATTTTTGAGCTCGCACGCAGAGTTTTCAAAACAAGCTGGGGGTATGTACCTTTGTCGGATGAAGAACTGTTTGCCTACTATTCCGAGGAGAAATTAAAGACCCTGTTTCGCGCATATACTTTGCGGCACAACAATGATTTGATTGGTTTCGGGACGGTCTTTCAGGAAAATAATGAAACACTTATTCTAAAAACATTGGCCCTGGATTCTTCCTTCCAAGGAAAAGGCTTGGGGAATGCCCTTATTCATCGCATTCACTCTGATGCACAAGGCAAGAGTGCGCGCATGATCTATGCTCTCATTCGATACGAAAATAACGTTAAGCGTCTGCCTACAGACGGAGCTTCAATTTTCCGAGAGTATGGGACTTTTGAGTTGCCCGTTCAGTAATGTTTTCGCCTGAGGTGCACTCGATAATATCGAGCGAGCAGCATTTGGAAGACGCCAGAAGGAATGAGTTTGCTGAGGAGAATGATCACTCGTGCCCAACGTCCTATAATGATTCTTTGAAGATGCTTTTGAGACTGAAGTCTGACCAAAATTCTGGCGGCAGCTTGATCAACAGGCATTGCATATCTGTCTCCTATCCGAGCGACTCCTTCCTTCATGGAAGATTGAGTTTCGGCGTACTCTCCTTCGGAATTATCAACAATGGCATCACTACAGAGCTTTGATGTGAGCGGCCCACACTCCGCTAGGACAAAATGAACGAGACCATCTTGCATTTCCAAAGAGAGTGCCACGGTAAAAGCATTGAGTGCATGCTTGGAAGCGGAATACGCACCAAGATATGGAAGAGGGACTGTGCCGACAATTGACGAAATATTCACTACATGACCACCTTGTAATTTCAGCGCGGGAAGACAGAGCTTTGTGAGTTCGATAGCACTGAGAAGATTTATCTCAAACACTGTGCGAATATCATCCATAGTCTGCGATTCCAGCGCATTGCCAAGAGCTGTTCCCGCGTTGTTGATGAGAAGAGTCAGGTGACCTTTTTCCTGCGCCACCTCTACCAGACGTTTACGGTCTGCTCCATTTGCGACATTGCTCTTCACAATAGTGAGAGAATCACGAGCATGAGGTAATCCCAAAAGATTCTTCGCTTTCTCAGGATTCCGCACACCAGCAACAACAATCCAGCCATCGGTTAGCAGCTTTTTTGTGAGAGCCGCTCCGAGCCCGCCTGATGCGCCTGTGATAATCACAGTTTTTTTCATGCAAGGGCATAGATGGTATCCATCAGCTTGTTCACTTGTGGCTGTAGATCCTCACCGAATAACTCCGGCCTGTATATCTTTCCGAACGTTACCTTGAATGTCTGACCGCCACAGAAGATCGCAGAAATTGGGACTTGAAGATCGCTATCAATTTTCAGTGGTAAAATATGTGTATTTTCAACGCCCCGAGCAATCCAACACACTCCGACCTTGGCCTTTTGTGGTCCCTCCAATTTTTCGGTCATGTATCCCTCGGGATAGATCATGATCGTTTCTCCTCTGCGTAGCATCGCCTTGCTCCTGTAGTGTGTTTTCGCCTCATCTTCGATGGCGGTGGAGTATGAACCACAGAAAATGAGGAATTTCCCAAGCCCGGGCTGCTTCATATACTTATCTGCTGTCATGTATCGCTTTGGCATCAAGCGTCGAAAATATTTCCATGGCATAGCGGCGGCAATGATGTACGAATCAAATCTATTTCTATGATTTGATGCGACGATAATAGGCAGATCTTGTTTCAGAGCTTCCAAGTTATGCAGACCGTTTGCGGTTGTAGAGTTGAAAAGCTTAAAAATAACTTTGCAGCAGCAGAATACGAATATCTGAGAGAGGATGTAGCGCTTCATCGGACCAGTTCGCTGTTTCCAGCCGAACTCATGAGCCAAGACATCAGTAATGATATGCACTGATGTTCCTATAAACAGAAGGAAAATAATGGACTCCCGAGAAAGTCCGTATAGCACAGCAGCTACAACTGTCACTCCCACAACTGAATCCATCTGATCGATTAGATACTGAAAAATAGCTGCTGCTCCTTTCGTTACTCTGCCTTCGAGAATTCCCATCTGTCGTTTAAGAAAACTATTCGGTAATTCTCCAAGAATGTAGCCGAGTCCAAGCAATACTCCATGTATGAGAGGCAATAATCCAAATTCACTACCGAATACACCCGAGAAGAATGCAAAGAAAATAGCTGTAGTAGTCGTCATCAGAATGAGTCCTCGCCATGTTTTATGCTTTCCAAAAATTCTGTTGCCTCGAAACGTCACCCCGAAATCAAGTGGCACTGTCAGCATGGCGAGTGCTCCTGTTCGTATGACCAAGAGGTGTAGGACGCCCGCAAGTGTCACTGCAAGCACAATGGAGCCTAATAAAAGAGAGGATGACATAGGGAAAAATCTGCGTTCAGGAGGGCTTAAACTGTGAGGGATTGTACGCTATAGTTCACACATGCGCTTTACAGATAAACTACGATTCCGTTGGACGATGCTTACAAAAGGAATGAAGCATGGCGAAGATTTCATGGATCATCTCTACAAGATTTATCTCAATCACGACAAAATCATCCACTGGAGGGGCGGTCTTCCCGTTTTCTCGGGTTCTTCGCCTCCTCCCTATAGCAAGCCTGCTGCGTATATGCTTGCTAAACGCATGATGGCGGTATTCCAGAACAGAACGATTCCCAATCTCATGAGTTTCGCTATCAATGACATTTGTAATGCAGGATGTGATCATTGCAGTTTCTTTGAAGGACATCATAAGAGCGGAAAGCACGTCCTGACGTTTGAAGAGGCGAAAAATGTGATACAGCAAGCCCAAGATCTGGGTGTATCCATCATCAACTTCGTCGGTGGCGAACCACTAATGAGGAAAGACATATGTGAACTTATCGCAAGTGTTGATAAAGATCGCTCGGTGACATCCATGTTTACGAATGGATGGTATTTACCTGAGAACGTGCAAAAGCTGAAAGACAGTGGCTTGGATACCATCAATGTGAGTCTTGATTCTGCTGATCCCGTAGAGCATAACAAGAAGCGAAAAGTAAAAGGCCTCTTCGAGCGTGGTGTGGAAGGATTGAGACTGGCGAAAAAAGCGGGAATGACTACAGCCATTTCCTGCTGTGTTTTCGAGAAAGATATCGACAATGGCAATTTCGAGGCAATCGTTGAGATGGGAAAGAAGATCGGGGTTCACGAAATCATCGTCTTCGATGCAATTCCCGCTGGACGAATGAAGAACAGGAAAGATCTTATGGGGCGTCCAGATATTGCGCAGCGTCTCATCGCCAAAGCACAAGAATACAATGCCCGTGACGACTATCCCGGTATCTTGGTCTATTCATATGTTACAAGCTGGAAGAGCACGGGCTGTTGTGGTGGCATCTCCTATTTCTATGTGACTCCTTATGGTGATATCTGCTGCTGTGACTTCAATCCTCATGGTATGGGGAATGTTTTGGAAGATCCACTGCAGACAATATGGGATCGTTTCGGAAAAGATCCGGAGTTTCTATCGGCTTCATGGAGCGGCTGTAAAACGAAAGATCCTGACTACAGAGAGCGGCGAGCGAAAGAACTTACCAGTCTTCCCATCGGCGCGAGTACCTGTGGTGGCGGTTGCACCGATTGCAATTGCGGCTCTGTCAACCCCTCTCCTAAAAAAATGACGAGCGTTGATCTCCCACTGCGTGTACGATCATAGACAATGTTCAGCAATTGCCCACTTGAGGCATGTCAGTTTACTAAGATAGCGAGCACATCGACGCTCATGTTTGAAGTAGGAGTGATTGCTGTAGCTGCGATTCTTCTTTCTCTCTTGGTAGCTCACAAAAAATACAATCTTCTCAAAAGATTTGGCCTTATTGCAGGAGGTGTTCTTATCTTTGAGCTCTTCACACAGCCACTTTGGAATAACCATAACATGAGCCAATGGGCATACCTCTACATCGATGTGAGTTGGATTCTCACACTTGGATGGTCACTCATTTTGTTCGTATCGCTCCACATCGTTGAACAGGGTTTCGGGGTGAAAAAGCAGCTCCCACAATTTTTCCTTACCCTGCTACTTTCTACGATTGGTGGGCTCATTGGAGAGCATATTGTCCTTTCGCTAGGCATTAGGACATATTCCCCAGAAGTGCAGGAAGCTCTCAGTGGGATCACTATTCTATTCACACAGGTTCCTATAGAAACACTCTATTACATGCCTGTTTTCATGACGATGGTACTTTCCTTCGCGAAGTATTTTGAGATCGTCTTCAAAAAAATTCCATTAGTACCGCAGAAGAAGATAGTAAATTGGAGAAGTATCCTCATCGCTTTTATTGGTGTATTCCTTTTTGAGGTCATGAATGAGCCTGCTATCCGAAATATCGGATGGCCCCCTTGGTCATATGTTTTTTATGATGTTAATATCCTGCGAGTTGCATTATGGGTTCTTATCTTAGCCGTAGGAGCTCGCATCATTCATCGAGCTTTTATTAGTTTCAGTACTACTTTTCAATTTATTGCTAGTTTAATTATTCTCACTCTCATCACGATTCCAATTGAAGGGTATTTAGTAAGTACCGGCATGCGCCAATACGGTCCAAGTCTACAAGCTGGATTTTCTGGCTACCACATTCCAGGAACGCAACTTCCAGTAGAAATCATTTTTGCAATTCCGTTGTATCTCGCGCTTGTGATCGCTTTCGTGCGGTATTGGGTTTCGGTTTGGGATAATAATCTCTAGATATGGGAAAATCTTCTAGAACCATTTTCGGCACGGGTATCATCTTATTGGTGCTTTTTATTTATCTAGCTCTGGCGGGGGGGAGTAGAAATCCAGCTAATGATTTCATGAACGTTGTTTTCTTTGGTGTGGTTTGCACTGCTGGATTGAGTCTCATACCCCTTTTTCTCCTTGGATACTTTGTAGGAACGCTGGCCACGAGACTCTTGAGTCGATGGTTTCCCAGTCTCTCGTCGTCGGTTGCTGGAGCTTCAACTTCGAAGAAAGGGGCGGTCAAGAAGCAAATACAAGAAACCCCATCTGCAGCCCCACAAGATCTACTGGCACTTAAAAAATACGCTACTGAAGCTCGTGATTCTGGCATTGCAGATTGGGAAATTAAAAGACGGCTAAAGAAACAGGGGTGGTCGGAAGAGCAGATCGAGGCTGCTCTGAAATCATAACTCTCGACTATCGGACAATTCTCGGATTCTACTTGATAAGTCGAGGCTATCAGCTTATTGCACTGCTCTCTCATTGATACGATATTTTACACGAGCTTCTTCAATTGCCTGGGGCCTACATTGGCTCGGATACGTGTGAGAGATTTATTAGAGAGATTGGTAAGAATAGAAGCTTCCATCCGTCTTTACTCTAGATCCTCTAATTCCTCCTCAATTTTTACATGAAAAAATTCCTTTCTGTTTCCATTGGCGCTATAGGCACAGTCGCTTTTCTTCCACTCATCGCCATGGCAGCTACTAGTGAGCGAGCCTCTCCATCGTACTCTGTGAATGTAGAGTGTATGCAGCAATCAGCCAACGTACGAGGCAGTGCACTCATAAATACATTCGAAGTCTTTCATGATGCGGTCACTCTTGCTCTTAAGAATCGTATTACCGCCGAGTCCAATGCGTGGGGCGAGAGCGATCCCAAGACACGGGAAAAGGCACTGCGCGATGCTTCAAAATCTTTCGATGAAGCCTACCGCAATGCATCCAAAGATCTCGAGCGACAGAAAAATATGGTGTGGCAACAGTTTGCGAAAGACAGTCAGGCATGCAGGACCAAATCTTTTCAGGCTCCGGTCTGCAAGCCCAATGAAATGAATGGCGCACGCGGAGCGTATTTCCAGTGTTACGACGGCGCTGAGACCAAGCGTTCTGCCGAGACCTGTCAGTCATCGGACTCTTGGCAGAAAATAGGTCGGGAATTTTGCAAAGGCCACTGCAGCAAGGAGAGCGGAAAATGCGGCGTCAATACGTTCTCCGTACTCGATCTCTGCTCGAAAAATAATTGTTCAGACAAAAGCTGTGTTGCCTACTGTCCCGATGGCACGAAATACGACTCATGCGTCCAATACTTTGCAGATCCCTGCATGAATCATGGGGGCTCTTCTTCCAGTCAACCGTACGTCACCGTATCGGAACAAGTGAAATGCGTCTTCAAAGGCTCAACAACGGAGCAGAAGTGCTATAATGCATCGGAATCGGACACCCCTTTCCCCTTCAGCTGTAGCGGAATTGGTAGCTGCGTTGCTGATCTGAAAGGACCCAAAGGTCTCTCCGTCACATGGAAGAGTTCCTGCGGAGGGTATGCGTATACGACTCTTGATGGTGAGAGTGAATATGCAACATTCACGTGCGGCAAGACAAGCGTACCGAAAAACTAATATTGCGCTCTAAGATGGACCGATCCCACGCGGATCGGTCCTTTGTCGGGCATTCGTGTGTTATCCGGAAAAATGAAGAGCAGTTTGGGATAGAAAAATACCACCTAGAGGTTTTTCGCTGTAAGACCTTGCGCCTCTTTCCGTCTAAGCACTTGTCACATTCCCAACTCTCGTTGGGTCGACTTCCCCCCATTCTATGAAAAATTCTATTCTCTCCCGGAGCCGAAAGTTGGCGGCTGGTATTACCATTGGTGCGACGGGCATCATGAGCTTCTCTGCGCTGGCATTTGCTGCCACCCCGCAGACCCACTATCTCGATGTAGAGGCAGGCGCATGGTACGAAGACGCAGCCGCCGCTCTTATAGATTCTGGTGCTCTTGATGCAACGGAACTACGCCTCAGGCCAAATGCACTGGCCACACGCGCGGAAGTCATGAAGCTTCTCGTCAATGTCTCGGGACGAAACATGATTACTCCTGCAGTGCCGAGCTTCAACGATGTACCGAAGACGGCATGGTTCTACTCCTATGCAGAGACATCGGCCGATGCCGGATGGGTCCGTGGTGATCGTGATTGCTACAGAAACTCCCGCCCCTGTATGGCACGTCCCGGAGACGGCGTAAACAGAGCGGAAATGGCTGCACTTTTGCAGCGTGCCTTTACACTCTCCTATGAAAATACTGCACCGGTATTTTCCGATAATGCCGTAAGTGCATGGTATTTCACACCTGTACAGACTGCGGCCGATCACTGCATTTTGCAGGGTGATAGCGGCACAGGAAACGTACGTCCTGCGGCTTCCATGAACCGCGCGGAAATGGTGGTGATGTTCGATCGTGCATCCAAAGATCAGGATTACGGCATTGATTGTGGTGTAACAGGAGAGGCAAATGCGGAAATCCGCTCAGCGACGGCCTCAACACTCAGGCGTGTACGACTCACCTTCAGTACGGATCTTGATCGCGGTATTGCTGATGATGCATCACGCTACACCGTAATACGGGCAACCGGCGGTGGAAGCATTGGTGTCACGAGCGCGGTGGTTATGGATGACCGTACAGTGGATCTGTTGCTTGCAGCTGATGTCATCGATGGTGTTACATATCATGTGAAGGCGACAAATCTGGAGACAGATGCAGGAACAGCATTCACAGATTCTGCCTCCTTTAATTTCACGGCCGTGAGCGTTGATC
>CAYYFD010000021.1:0-13739 GCA_964471125.1 uncultured Candidatus Peribacteria bacterium | reverse complement strand
CCACCGACGATATCACTGAAGGTAACCGTGGCATTTGCCGACGATCCCTGAGCAGCGATGCCGCTTTCGAGAATCTGGTCAACTGTTCCGTTTCCATCCGTGTCGACCCAGAGCGTGTAGTTCTGAGCGTTCAGGCCGGATCCGGAGTCAGCTGCAGCGATGAGCTTGGTGAGGAGAATGTCCTCAGCCTCGCCAGCGCGAGCCTCAAACCGGAGGAAGTTGACGTTCTTGGCGTTCTCTACAGCCGTATCCGTTGTGCCAATCGCCTTCACAGTGATGTTAAGCGTAGCGTCTGCGATACGGTGGAAGTTGCCGGCGATGTTGCCGCGAGGGCGAACGTCTCCGACTTTGTCTCCCGTAGAAAGGCCTTCGATGCGCATCTGGTAGCTCTCCGAAGAAGTCGTGAGACCACCGAAGGAACATCCCGTCGTGTTGTCGGTGATGCTGTTCGTGGTATCAAGAATATCCGTCGGTTCACCACAAATGTGGATCTTGAACTTATCGCCGGAGTTCGGGTGGTTACCCGAACCGTTGTCGATGAAGTCCACACGGAACTCCCAAGCCTCGTCACCGGAAACGACGAAGTCGTCGAAGCGGTACACCTGGAACGTGTCCGTTGTGTCAGAGCCAAAATCGTTGGAGGCCGTCAAGCGGACACCGTCGATCGTGCGGCCCGTCTTTGTGTTACGAAGCTCAACGTCCTCGAGAATCTCATGAACGTTGTCGTACGACGTGCTTGTACCTGCATTCGTCAAACCAGCACCTGTGCTGGTTGCAGCCTGTACAGCGATGAAGAGATCCTTGATATCCAGTTTCTCGCCACCCGTCTTGAAGGTGACGTTTGCAAGGATGGCATCGTTGTCATCGCGGGTGAAGTCCTGTGAAGAAGGACCATCAATACCGATTGTGAACTCACCGGCGTCGATGCTGACCGTGTCAGCGTTGTCTGTAGCCGGAAGAGAAACCTGTGATCCGTAAAGCTGACCATTCACTCCGTAACCGTAGAGGGAACCGACGGCAAAAATGTCGGAGGCCTCCTCGAAGTGCATGATGATGCTGTCACCTGCACCACCGACGATGTCGGCGATGACCTCGAGCGTGATTTTGTCACCCTCAAGGACAGTGAACGGCGGGTCGAAGACGAGAGTGATGAAATCACCAACCGTCTGAGCGACTGTGTTTGTAAGGACTGTTCCATCCGTGCGGCGGATCGCGATGTTCGTGAAGTCGCCGTCCGAAGTGGAACTGTTCTGCTCAAGCGTCATCGAGTAGAAGGTCTGGTCCTCCGTGGAGTTCACGGAAACCTCGAACTTACCGATAACGACTCCCGTGTCACCAACCTCCACCTGATCGGGGGAGACGGTGCGGTAGGTTACCGTAACGATACCGCTCGTCACAGCTGCCATGCGGAAGGTGTTACCCCGAAGCGGGAAGTTTCCTGTGACGTCCTTAGCATTGCTGGAGACATCGGAAGGAAGTTCCACAACGAAGTTGTGCTCAGCAGCCGTGGAGGCTGTGGAGCTGAAGTCCGCGACGAAATCGACCGTCACGGTCTCACACGGATCAACCATCAGCGGTGAGCTGAAGCGGATGTCCGCAGTCTGATCCTCGGAGTCGAGCGTGCGCTTGCGCGATACGCGTGCTCCATTGATTGCAGCGTAGACACCGTCAACATCGGAGACAGCACCGAATCCCTCGTGGAGAAGAGTGATGTGCTCGATGGAGACAGAATCATCACAGGAAGCCGTGAGGTCCGTAGAAAGGGTCACAGCGCCGATAGCACCCTTAGGAAGGGTGTCGCCGACTGGGTTACCTGAAGAAAGGGACACCTCGAGGGTGCCATCGCCCTTCACAAGTTCCGTGTATCCCGTGAATGTCGTGGAATCGGAAATTTCATCACCATCAGCGGACCAGACACCGTCAACTGCGAGTGTGTACTCGTGACCGGCGTCCATGTTCTCGCCAAGGGTAAGCTCAACCACGGAATCATCCGTGACAGAGGCAGAAGCGACTGGGAGCTCTGGGGAACCGGTAACCGTATAGTTAGCGGTGTCCTCAGCGGACTCAGCGTCTACTGCCATGTTGAACTCGACTTCAACAGTCTTCGGTCCCGTTGCCGTGGCCTTCTTGACCATAGGCTCGGAACTCATGTCCTCATCGCCACAATCAACGCCGTATGTGAGGCCCTGATCGACGCGGTGGAGCATAGTGACCATTTCAGCGCGGTTCATGTTGTCGCTTGGGCGCACACGGCCCGTCGAATCATCACCCTGAAGGACACAAGCGTCAGCGGCCGTCTGAACGACGTCCGTGTACCACTGTCCGGAAGGGTTATCGACGAACTGCGGTGCAGCGCCGGACCACTCAAGGTTGAAGGCGCGGACGATCAGAGCCGCAGCTTCAGCGCGGTTGATGTTCGCAGAGGCACGTGCCCAGCAGGGATGCTTGCCGTAGCAGTTGGCATCACCGCGGACCCAGCCCTCTTTGCCGGCTTCCTCAAAGTAGCCGTAGTACCACGCACCCGTGGCAACGTCGTCGAAGGACGGCACTGCTGGGGGAGTGGATAGAATGCCGCCGTTAAGCTCGACGACGAGCTTGACGAATTCCGCGCGGTTAGCGAGATCGCTAGGGCGGAACTTCGCCTGTGTAGCATCGAGGTAGCCGGCGTCCACAAAGGACTGAACGGCATCCCCGAACCACACACCTGACGGGACGTCACCGTACTTGGCAAAAGCCGTACCCGCTTGGGTAAGGGCGATAGCCGCAACGGAAACTCCCGCGAGTGTTTTCTTCAATCGGAGGAAATCCATAAGAAGAACGTAGGGAAAAATGAGAAATAAAAACAAAGTCAGTAAGCTCCTCCGCTAACCCCTATGTCTTCGACGCCTGCAGTCTTCCGACCCGCAATTGGGTGAGCAGGGAATCTGCTCTCCTCCTTATATATAAAGAGATGTACAAGACCGGATGACGATTGAAGGCTGTGATAGACACGATGAATCGCACGACCACTACATCAATACCCCACGACAAAAGTCATGGTGAATGATAAGCGATGTGAATCTGTCTTTCCGTTTTGGAACCGCGTGAAGCGGACAGAATGGAAAGGCAGGATGCCGATGTGTGAAGGAACGTGTACACGGGACCCGCTCCTGCGAGTTGCAGTAGAGGATCTGGGAGACTGTAGCGATGGGCTAAACACCCACGCAAGGCCAGATTCTCTTCCGTGCACACGTATAAACGGGAAAAAACAGGCCGTGTTACGGAAGGAGTAGAGGGGGGAAGGGACAATTCTTGGCTCTCCAAAGCAGTGAATAGGCAATTTGGATAACGTATTCTTGATCGAAAAGGGCAATAGCAAGGAAATTTAACGTTAAACAAAATGTATTGTTGAAATTGAATTTTATTGTATAATTACAAATAATGATGTCTAGAGAAAATGACAAGTGGTAGATCAAACTTTACGAGTACGTAAACAAGCGAATATGAGAATAGGCGAGTACACGAATATTCGCATGCTCGTGTATTCCCGTATTCCTATATTCGATCTACTTCCGCTTCACCTGCGTCCCCTCTTTACTATCACGCACTTCGTAGCCCATCTTCATCAGTACATCACGCAAGCGATCGGACTCAGCAAAATCTTTTCTTGCGCGTGCTGCATCACGCTCGCGAGCGAGTGCCAGAGCGTCTGCATCGACTGCTGAACTCTCCAACATAAAACACCCAAAGGTCTCCTCAAGCATTTTTGCAAATTTTTTATGCGCACCAAGCGTACTTTCTTTGCGACTGTAAGCCATAATTTCATATACGAAAGCGAGTGCTGCAGAGACATTCAAATCGGCATCCATCGCTTCAAAAAAATGTTGAATATATGAATAGGACTCTTCAGAAGCTTCCGATGCGTTCACTTCAGAAATCCATTCTCCAATCTTCCGTCTCGCACTGCGCGCATCTTCCAATCCTTTTATAGAAAACTTCAGGTTCGTTCGATAATGCACAGAGAGAAGATAAAAGCGCACATCAAGCGGCGAGAACCCTTGCGCAACAATGTCTGGAATATTTAACACATTGCCAAGACTCTTACTCATCTTCTCGTCCCCCATCTGAATGCGACGACGGTGGACCCACATCGTTACAAAAGGAGCGACGCCAAATGCCGACTCACTCTGTGCGATCTCACACTCATGGTGCGGGAAGATGTTGTCCTCTCCGCCAGTATGGATATCGATCTGGTTCCCGAGAATGGAGGAGCTCATGGCAGAACACTCGATATGCCAGCCGGGGAAACCGGAATTTTTGTCTTCTCCGGATGTAGGCGATGCCTCGCCCGTGGCTTCGTACCAACGCAAAATGTGCGCGGCATTTTGTCCGATGCACCGTTTCCACAGTGCAAAATCCGCAGGGTGCCGTTTTCCCTCATGCACATCGACGCGTGATCCGGCCGAGATCTGATCCATCGTATTACCTGAAAGCGCGCCATACGGTGTCGGCGTCTTGCTCTCCACGGAAAAATAAATCGCATCGGGTAGTTCGTATGCATGACCACTCGCAAGAAGTTTTTTTGTGAGAACTAGTTGCTCCTTTATATAGTGACTCGCGCGCGGCCGCGCCTCGGGCTCCAGAAAGTTCAATGCCTTTTCGTCTTCGATGTACTGCTGTGTGTATCTTTCGACAACACTCAAAACATCTTCGCGCGAAATCACACCTTCAACTTTCGTTGCTCTCTTTTCTTTTCTCTCTTCTCTTTTCTCTTCGAGTGCCTGCTTCTCAATCTTGTCCTCTCCCTCATCAGCATCCTGAAGTAAGTGTCCTACATCTGTAATATTTTTCACATGACGCACCGTGTAGCCATGCCCTGTTTGCAGCCATCTCTTCAGCAAATCCGCCATCAGAAAGCTTGCATAGTTTCCGATGTGCGGTCGTCCGTAGACCGTTGGCCCGCAGGTGTACATCGTCACGGTCTTGCCCGCGGGATCGAGGGGAATAAAATCCTCGTCATGCTTAGTGAGAGTGTTGTAGAGACACAGGGGCATGACTCTATTGTAGAGACGCAAGGCTGTTGCGTCTCCATCTATTGAGACGTACCAACGGTACGTCTCTACCCCATACATACAAAAAAACCGACGAGCCAAAGACTCGTCGGTTCCTGTGGACACAATGGCCCACAACGCGCTGCTTATTCGGCAGCGCCGCTGGCTTCTTCGGAATCCTCCGAAGGCAGGGTGACAACCAGCTCGCCGCGGAGAATCCCCATCTCCGACGGGGCTTCGATTCCGAGACGGACATGGTTGCCTTTAATTTCGAGCACCGTAATTTTGACTTTTTCGCCAATCACAATGCTCTCAAGACGCTTCCTGCTTAAAACCAACATGGCAAACTCCTTTCTGGGAGTAGCACCCGTTCTCTTCTAAAGGCCAAGCGGTTCCACCGCTAGAAGACCTCAGATATGAATCGGGCAGAGGAGGCACTCTAGAATGCTCCCACTGCCCGTTTCCTATGGAAAAATGAGCGACTTGCAGTATAGCAAGCCCTCATTTGAATATCAATGCATATATTTGATATAAGTCAATTATTCGCTATACTTCCGCCCTCATGACGGCTCCAAGATTTTCCTTCGGCGGAAGTGATGATGATCAACGTATTGAGGAATTCAATGCGACTGCTCGGAACGTATTTGATACCAACCTTACAACAGAAGTAGAGCTCTTTGGAAAACTGGAAGAGCAAGGATTCGTCGTTCCCAACGGCCTCAATAATATCCCTGCAATTCTCCTCGCGCGACTGAGTCCGATGATCCGACTCGCGCTTCAACTTGCGGATATTCAACCGGAAGATGACATGCGCGATACGATCCACAAGCTGGTACAGCAGATGCTCGAAACGCCGGATATTTATCAAATATCCAAGACGCCGCAAACACAGGCTTCAATTCTTCTTAAAGTAAAATCTGAGCTCGATCTACGATCCGCAGCGATGAATGTAGAGCCAAATGTCGGACAGGAATACGGGGCAAGGGCAGGAGAAATCGTCGTTCCTCCTGTTGTGGGCAATGAAGCAATGCTTCGTGCCCTTCGGGATGCAGCCCCAAATGCTGAAGAGATTGAGCATGTGGTGATCATCACCATCCGTCTTATCGTCCTCGAAGGCCGGCTCCCCTTCTATGAGATCATTCGCATGAGTAGGTAGGGATGCCCATGGTACACTCCGAGTAATCTCCCTCTTTTCCATGCCTATCTCTCTTGCAGACATCTCCGGTCATCTCGGATCTGATGCCACGAATTTACTCAATCATAAGCCAAAAATCAGCAAAGAACGTCTGCATGTTCCGGCGAAGGATTCTTGGAAAACCATCTTTAAGGATTCGGATAGATCTTCCGACGTGCAGAAAAATATCGATGCGCTTTATGATCACGGAAGACTAGGCGGAACGGGGTACCTCAGCATACTTCCAGTAGATCAGGGCATCGAGCACTCGGCGGGAGCAAGTTTTGCAAAAAACCCTGACTACTTCGATCCAGAAAATATTGTGAAGCTCGCCATCGACGGAGGATGCAATGCCGTTGCCTCCACCTACGGCGCCCTGGGAATCATTGCAAAAAAATATGCAGGAAAAATTCCCTTCATAGTGAAGATCAACCATAACGAGCTTCTCACGTACCCCAATAAGTCCGACCAGATCATGTTTGGTACGGTGCAGCAGGCCTACGACATGGGGGCGAAGGGTGTCGGTGCGACGATTTACTTTGGCTCTCCAGAAAGCGGAAGACAGATCGTGGAAGTAGCCCATGCATTCGCAAAAGCGCATCAGCTAGGGCTCTTTACGGTATTGTGGTGCTATCTGAGAAACTCCGGATTCAAGAAAGACGGGAAGGATTACCACACGTCAGCTGACCTTACGGGGCAGGCCAATCACCTCGGTGTCACGATTGAGGCCGACATCATCAAGCAGAAACTTCCGACAAATAACGGCGGGTACCTCGCCATGGGCCAAGAGAGCTCCTACGGCAAGACGGACAAGCGCGTATATGAAGAGCTCTGCTCCGATCACCCGATCGACCTCTGCCGCTATCAGGTGGCTAATTGTTACATGGGGCGCATCGGACTGATCAATAGCGGAGGAGAATCCAAAGGAGCCACGGACCTTGCAGAGGCAGTACGCACAGCAGTGATCAACAAGCGCGCAGGCGGCTCGGGCCTTATCTCTGGCCGCAAAGCCTTCCAAAAGCCCAGAGAAGAGGGCGTAGCGCTTCTGAACGCCATTCAGGATGTGTATCTGTGTAAAGAGGTGACGGTGGCCTAGACACGAATACGGGATTACGCGAGTAAACGAATACGCGAATAGATGAGCCGCATCGCCTACCGGCGTGCGGCGTTGTGTGAATTAAATTCCGTTGTAACGCGCTGCAACGTGCATCGCCACGTTACGAAAAACGTAAGCGGCATCTTGGTCAGGACCCCAGCATGACCGGAAGTCGTCGCAGACCTCCGCCGCTAGCCTGCGTGATTCCATGGTGGTTTCAGCAACAACATCGTTCGGAATTTCATTTGCCTCACAAGCAATATGACAGTCCGCCAATCCTTCGTGCACGGTCACAACAACCTTTGTATCTCGGCCGGAATCGATGCGGTTCACCATGGTCTGCAATTATCTCTTTTTAGCCTTGGAATGCAAGAGCCGCACGCCAGTAGGCGGTGCGACTACTTTCTATCCCTTCCTATTCACCACAACCTGCTGCCCGATGGCGAATACTGTCGATACTGCCCAATAGAGAGAAACCGCAGCAGGGAACTTAAAGGCAAAGAAGCCGATCATAAAGGGCAGCACATAGAGCATCATCTTCTGCTGCATATCCTGCTGGCTCATGGGCTTCTTTTCCTTCGGCTTGCTGATATCCACAATCTCCTTAGCCTTCTTTTTCTTCTCGGCAATCGCAAACGTCAGCTTCATCTGGAAAAACTGTAGTGCGACAAGCATCGGCGGGAAGAGATAGATACTGGGCTTCAAAAGATCCATCCCGAAAAACCACGTGCCGAATGTCCATGGAAGATTCTGATACGGGGCATAGAGCAAATGCGTAGACAGCCCAAGATGCGATCCGTCGCGCACGGCATAGAAGAGGCCGATGAGGATCGGAAACTGGATAAGGATCGGCAAGCATGACTGGAACGGATTGATTTTGTGCTCCTTCCAAAGCTTCATGGTTTCCTCGTTTACCTTCTGTGCGTTACCGGGGTAGCGCTTGCGAATCTCATCGATCTTCGGCTGCAATGCCTGCAGTTTCTTTTGACCTTCCAGTCCGTGCTGCGTGGGGATAAACAGCAGGAGCTTGATGATGAATGTCAGCACAATAATGGCAACGGCAAGACTGTAGCCCGGCGATACTGATGCGATGAAAACAAGAAGATTGAGCAGGGGCTTACTAACAAAAGCGCGGAAGACCCGTGTCATCCAGCCAGCGGGATAGACCGTAAACGATGTCTCAAGCACTGTGCCTGTTTGGGTAGCAGCCTGAGGAGGAAGAGTGAGCACAACGGTGTAATTCCCTATCTGATCAAACGCGCTGTACTTCCATGGCCCCAGATCAATGGTCCCCTCTTTGCCGGAAGCGATGTCCGTAAGAGTCTCGCAGGGAATGGATATCACTTCTGTCGGGACAAGTGCAGAAGCATCTTTCTGTACAACCCCTTCTCCAAAATACACATCCACCGGCGCCTCGGGACAGCGCGTAGATATACTCAATGGATGTTCTGTAGCATTGCGCAAAAGAAGGACGGGATGATGACCACTTTTTACGGTGGCATCCTGCGCACGGAGCGTTATGGATGTCTGGACCTGACCGTCTGCTGGAGGCTTCGGAAAATATATGCGCTGAACAAACTGCAATCCCAAATACACGATAGCGAAAATGAGAAGGGCGTCAGCGAATTTACGGGTCTTGGGTACAAGCATCAGCGTGGGAGAAGCGAAAGAAAGCGTCGCGCATCATCCTGAAGCGCGGGAAAGTCACAGGTGAGACTACTGGAGCGCGGACTCACTAACAATTGCGCGGAGGAGTTTGTTTTGGGCATATCGGCAACGACGAGCCGGAATGCCTCCCTGCAGCGCCTACGCATGCGGTTGCGCTTCACTGCGGATTTGTCCAACTTGGTGGAAGCGAGCATGCCTATAAAGAGACCACACTGCGTCTCTGTTCTGGGCGCACCGTGTGTCCATCGGATAAGCATATGTTTGCCGCGCCAGACATTGCCCTGTCGGATAAGACGGTCACAGACTTTACGGCCGGAAAGACGAAGAAGGGGCACAGCAAAAGTATGACGGAAGCATAGGAAGACAGGAACTATCTATCTTCGACATTTTTAGAACTTCCTCACAACTTTCGCAGCATGCTTCCCCGTTCTGCCGACACGATGCTGTAAACCTCCAACATTACCCCGCATCTGCTCACGACCATCTGCAAGAAGCAATCGTACCGAATCATCCGGAGATGGATCCGTAACCTGATTCTCGACGGGAACTGGCGCAAGATTCGCAAGAGCAATAAGAAGCTGCTGACGCTCTGCCGGTGAAACCTCACCCATATTATATCTACCATTGACCTTCGAAATTGCCTCAAGACGAATGTCGTTCTTTTCCTGTGGATCGGTACAGCCGTCAGCAACGTCAATGATCGTATCGATAAATAATCCACGAATACTCTTTGGGACATTGGCAGAAACCTGTTTGTCGATCCACGCATACATTTTCTGTGGATCATGCTCACGGTGAGCGGAGTCAAAGCGGAAGTTAGTAGTGTGCATATGATTATTATATCATATTTTTCATATATTGCAAATGCCTTCGCAATGCTGCAAATAGTCAGTATGATGCCGTCGTGACGCAGTTATCCGCAGACCAAGTCCGGCATATCGCCAAACTCGCACGCTTAGAGATCAGCGACAGCGAGGTGGAATCCTATGCAAAAAACCTTACAGCGATCCTCGGATACATCGACCAGCTGCAGGAAGTAGATACCTCCGGAGTGGAACCAACGGCGCAGGTGACGGGTACGACAAACATGCTTCGCAGTGACGAGATTTGTACTGAAAAGATTTCACCAGAATCTCTGCTGGGATGCAGTGCTCTTCCGATCAACGACGACCAGATTGAGACGCCTTCCGCACACGGATAATGCTCTGTACTCTCACCATCACACAGGCCCATGAGAAGCTAAAGAGGAAAGAAATTTCTTCTGAGGAATTGGTACGTGCATGCATCGAACGCACGGAAGCAGTGGACAAATCTATCAATGCAATTGTTCATCGAAGTTTTGACCGAGCCCTTATTGAAGCCAAAAAGATTGATGAGCAGGGCGTGAGTGATCACCCACTTTCGGGAATCCCCTACTTCGCCAAAGACGTGTACTGCGAAGAGGGAGTCCCGACGACTGCATGCAGCAATATTCTGCGAAACAAGGACTACAAACCGCCATTCGATTCCACGACAACAAAACGTCTTAAGGCTGCCGGTGCGATCTCGCTCGGCAAAACCAACACCGATGAATTCACCATGGGAGCCTCCACAGAAACTTCGTGCTACGGAGTGACGCGTAACCCATGGGACACTACGAGAGTCGCCGGAGGCTCTTCCGGAGGCTCTGCAGCAGCCGTAGCTGCCGATGAAGCCTTCTTTGCCCTTGCAACCGATACAGGAGGCTCCATACGTCAGCCTGCGGGGTACTGCGGCATGACAGGCATCCGCCCCACCTATGGCCGCACCAGTCGCTACGGAGTAATGAGTATGGCCAGCTCACTCGATACCATCGGGCCTATCTGTAAAAACATCGAGGATCTTGCAATCGTCCTACAAACCATCGCAGGAAAAGATCCGATGGACGGTACAACATCCGACAGCGCAGTACCGGATTACCATGCCACGCTGAAAAATGGTGTGAAGGGCATGAAAATCGGACTGCCAAAGGAGTACTTCATCGATGGGATGAATAGTGAAGTGGAAGGTGCTGTGCGCGAGGCTGCAAAAGTGCTTGTGAGTCTCGGTGCGACCATGCATGAAATTTCTTTGCCCCACACGAAGTACGCGACACCGTGCTACTACGTCCTGTGCCCGTGCGAAGTAAGCAGCAACATGGCTCGGTATGATGGTGTGCGCTACGGACACACTGTGGAGAATCCTGCAGATCTTCTCGATTACTACGTACGCGTCCGCAGCGAAGGGTTTGGTCCTGAAGTAAAGCGCCGCATCATGATCGGCACCTACGCGCTTTCCGCAGGCTACTTCGATGCATATTACCGGCAGGCCCAAAAGATCCGCACGCTGATCAAGCAGGACTTCACGGAAGCTTATAAAAAAGTGGACATCATCATATCGCCTGTCTCTCCTACGCCCGCCTTCAAAGTAGGCGCACATGAAAATGATCCTGTGGCGATGTACCTCGAAGATGTCTTTTTAGATGGGCAGGTGATGGCTGGCATTCCGGCGCTATCAGTGAACTGTGGGTTTTCCAAAGATACATTACCGATAGGTTTACAAATTATGGGACCACAATGGGGGGAAGAAACTGTTCTGCGTGCTGCGTATGCATATGAGCAGGCAACAGAGTGGCATATGAGAAAACCATTATTGTAATGGCGACGACTTGCCGGCCATAGCCCCCGCAAGGGGCGAAGGCCGGAGTGGCACAAGAAAAAGCCAAAACTATAACTGTCTGTATGAAATGCAATTACCCCTCAAAAAACCGAACCTGCTCCTGAATCCACCTTTGGGTATTTGCCACACTTGAGCGATCTCCCTCCTCCTGCAATGACTGAAAAAGCATATTTGCCCTTGATTGCTGATCGGCATCACTTAGATGAGGCAGCGCATTGCGTATCTCACCGCGTATTACTGCAAGCCAATTACGTCCTGAAGTTTGTACCTCTATATCCGATGCATTATGCATTGGCTCTGGATGAGTATTGAGCATGAAGTGCAGGAAAGAAATTATATCTATTGTAACAGGTATTTATATAAATGCAACAAAAGAGCCTCAATGCAAATGCACTGAGGCTCTGGATCAACGGGGAATACGTCGTCGTTATTGTCACCCGTACACACCCACACTATCTTTTTGAGATCCACGACAAACTCCTCGCAGGCAATCTGCGGGAAGTCTTTGGACGACTATGGGGTGATGCGAAGTGAATGGCAACATCTTAGACACCGTGCTCAATATGGTACCGATAAATATGATATCCGAGGTCTTAATCCGTAATCGTGACTAAGTACCCTTTAGTATAAGATTCACGCTTACCCTCGGCGTTCGTAAAGGAACTGTGCGTTGATGGAAAAGCCTCCTTTAGCCTTTTGTTTTGACCTCTTGTCCAGAGCAGGATTGCCCTGTCGAAGGCATTGTCAATTTCTGGTGAAGAAAAACCTAGTGCAGATAAAGAAGAAGCAACATCATCTCCCAAATCAATCGCATACTTTCCTGGTTCATCAGTGAATTCTGTGACTTTCATACCGGCAGTTACAACGCGATCCAGTTCGGCGAAGGGCTGTTCTTTTGACTCAGACATGGAAGATAGATCCTGCTCTACACCATTCGCATTTGCCTCAGAAAGGCAGGCAGCAACTACAAATGGTACTGCGACCAATTGATTCACCATAAATGTTCTTCGGTCTGTACCACTCGGTACGCCTTCATGATTTTCCTTGGATGAGGGGGCATTGGTCATATAATTATGATTAAATAATATTGCTATTTTGTCAAATATTTTTTATAGAAATGCAATCTACTATAAAACGACGTTATCTATTGGTAAAAGTGCTTTGATATAATGCTCATGCGATGAGAAGAAGAACTATGTGTGGCGGGACCGACCCCACTTCGCTCTGTTGAGCTACGATGGGTCTCGAGGTTTTTAATATTTCGAAAGGAGATCTAAAAGTTGAAGAATTCTGGCGGGACCGACGGGATTCGAACCCGCGACCTCTTCCGTGACAGGGAAGCGCTCTAACCAGCTGAGCTACGGTCCCACAGCCAAGCTAAGGTACGTTTCTCTTGAAAAAGCTGCAAGGTGATTGCGCAACGTTTTGCCTCTACTCCTGTATGTAGAGCAACGGGTTCTTCTTTACACCATTGAGACGCACTTCAAAGTGAATATGAATGCCGGTTGCCCCGTGAACGAGACCAGTATTGCCCATATACGAGATATTCTGGCCGCGCGCGACTGTGTCACCAACAGCAACGTATAACTCTTTGTTATGCCCATAAAGGGTCACCAGACCATTGCCGTGATCAACCTCGATGACATTACCGTATCCGCCGTTCCAGCCGTATTCCGCTCTGATGACGGTGCCGGCTTCCGCGGCATAGAGAGGGCCTCCTCCACGCACCTGCATATCCAGCGCGTAGTGCACCGAGTTGAAATACTGTGTGATAAAGCAGTCGGATCCACACGGCTTTTGGAGCACTCCCTTTGTCGGCTCCGGCGTGTAGGTTGTGATCTCCGGCTTATGGGAAATGGTCGGAGCCTTCGCCACCTTGCCAACGGGCTTTATGACAGCGGCAACCTGAACTGGCTTCTCTACAAGGGGCTTTGCTCCCGGGATAATGAGCTCCTGACCTGCGGAAATAAAACTCTCGGCCACATTATTCTGCTCGGCAATATCCTCCGGCTTCACACTATAAAGTTCGGCGATGCCCAGAAGGGTCTGGCCCCGCTTTACGGTATGCAGGACGCCGTCTACAGGAAGGATCAGG
>CAYYFD010000020.1:0-13890 GCA_964471125.1 uncultured Candidatus Peribacteria bacterium | reverse complement strand
GGGGTTCAATAAGTTCCTGGCTGGAAGTATTACAATGGATGCTCCTACCATGGATGATGAAGAGCGTGAGCACGTGACAGCGCGAAGTCATGATCGCGAAGATTCTATTGCCGCCGCGCAGGACAAAGTGAACAGGCTTCTCTTTATGTGCAATGTTCGTGTGAGTGTCATAGCCAAGCGCAATCAGCGTAGAGAGGCACTCCAAAAATTGCAGGAGATCGTCAGTAGTTTTCAGCAGTTCGCACTTCCGCAGGCCAATGTATTCGGGTCGCTTCCCCACCTATACGGTTCGCACATACCTTCGGGATTCATTCCGCGACCGTACCTTCTTTCTGTAGAAGAAATTGCTACGCTCTGGCATTTGCCGACGCGTATGGTCCAAACGCCGAATATCGACTGGGTGCTGAGTAAAAAGCTTGAGCCGCCGCTGAATCTTCCATTGCCTCCAGAGGAAAAAAGCGAGACGGATAGCGGTATTACGGTGCTCGGTGATGCTGTGTATCACGGTACTCACACGAAGTTCGGCATTAAGACGGATGACCGCCGCAGGCATATCTACATCATTGGAAAGACGGGTATGGGTAAATCGACGCTTCTCGAAAATATGCTCTTTTCGGATATCCACGCAGGCCGTGGCATCGGGCTCATCGATCCGCACGGTGATCTCGTTGATGCGGTATTGAAGTTTATTCCAAAAGAACGGAGCAACGATGTCATTCTCTTCAGTCCTGATGACAAAGATTTTCCCATTTCCTTCAATATTCTTGAGTGTCGCGATCCCGACCAACGGCCGCTCGTTGCTTCCGGCATCATGAGTGTGTTTACCAAGCTCTGGCCGGATGTATGGAGCGGGCGTATGGAGCATATCCTTCGAAACACCCTTCTTGCCCTTCTCGAAGTCGAGGGATCATCCATGCTCGGCATCATGCGGATGTTTGCTGATGATACGTATCGCGCAAAGGTCGTTTCCAAGCTTACTGATCCGCTTGTGCGAAGTTTCTGGGAAGACGAATACGCTTCGTGGAGCGAGAAGTACCGCACGGAGGCTATCGCAGCGATCCAGAACAAAGTAGGTCAGTTGCTCAGTACACCGCTTATCCGAAACATTATTGGACAAGTGACGAGCTCTGTAGACATCCGTCACGCCATGGACACGGGAAAGATTGTTCTTGTGAATCTCAGCAAAGGAAAGCTTGGAGAAGACACCTCTGGATTCCTCGGCTCCATGCTTGTGACGAAGTTCCAGCTGGAGGCTATGAGCCGCGCGGACATTCCGGAGAAAGACCGTCGGGATTTCTTCCTCTATGTGGATGAGTTTCAGAACTTCGCAACAGAGTCCTTTGCGACGATTCTCTCCGAGGCACGCAAGTATCGCCTTAGCCTTACTATGGCCAACCAGTACGTTGCGCAGCTGCTGATCGGCGACAAGAGCACAAAGCTCCAAGATGCGGTGTTCGGAAACGTCGGTACGATGGTGAGTTTTCAGGTGGGCTCCGATGATGCCGAAGAACTCAGCAAGCAGTTTGAAGAAATGGTCGTGGAGAAAGACATCCTCAGTCTTCCAAAGTACCACGCGTACATGCGTCTCATGATCGATGGTGTTCCCAGTAAGCCTTTCTCGGTGAGCACCCTTCCTCCACCGATATTCAAGCAAGACAGTAACCGTGTGGAGATCATTCGCGGCCTTTCCCGCGAGCGCTATAGCGTGAAGCGTGCCGTGGTCGAAGAGAAGATCAAGCGCTGGGCGGAGTCCGCCAAAGAGGGGAGAGTCGCGGTGAAATCCGTGGAGAAAGCCAAAGAGAAAGAGGAAGAAGAGAAGAAGAAGGCGCGGGAGAAGAAGATGTCTCTCGATGAGTACCGAAAGTGGCGTGACAAAGAGATGTGGACGAACGATTTCAATGCTCTTCGCAAGCGTTCGATGCTCGGAGAGACTCTTACATCGGAAGAGCAGGGCAAGCTGAAAGATCTAGAGAAAAGATTAACGGATCTGGGAGGTGTGCCTCCTGTGAGTAAGACACTGCTAGCGGAGGTGGAGAAGAAGAAAAAAGCAGGGGAGAGTGTGTAGGGGTAAAAATTCCATCACCTCAGCAGCACCCCTACTGGGGTGCGGTGATCTTGGGTAAAAATGTACTAACGTGCCGCACGCCGGTAGGCGATGCGGCTGGATGCCTTTTCGATTATGGGGATTACCCTATTACCTTCGGTCCAAGAGTAAGCAGGATCACCACCACTACTGTGACAAACCCCACCAATGCTGCTGCCGCCGAAACATCCTTCGCTGCCTTCATAGATGCATGCAGTACCGTATTGCCTTTCTCTTTGGGTAACGCATCTACGGCATCTGTAAGACGCTCCAATGCGGTATTGAAGAGCTCTACGGCCATGAATGCTCCACCACTTACAAGAAGCGCGATCCACTCCCAGCGCTCAAGAGAAAGTTGCGAAGCGATGATCACGATGAGAGCAAAACCAAATGCGAACAACTGCAGATTGCGTTCTCTCGAAAGTGCATGAGAGAGACCTTCGAGGGCGAAGCCGAGACTGCGCAGGATACGTGGCATGGAAAAAGTATAGGGACGAGAGGGAAATAAGAGAAATAAGGGATTAAAGGGATTTCCCTTCATTCCCTTTTATCTCTTATTTCCTTTTCAAATAGCGGGTGTGTACCATAATCAATCTTTTCTTCTAGTCGCAGTCCTTGTCGCACCGGTACGTACCGTAGTACCAGTAGCATCCGTGGTTTTGCTGCGACCTATAGTAGTTCGTTACCGGACGGTAGGTATCCTCGTTGTAGTTGCGGTATGTATTGCCATAGTAATAGTCGTTGGAATACGTATTCTGGTTACCGTAGTAGTTGTCATTGGGATACGTGTATTGGCCGTTAGAACGGTATTGCCGGTTGGAATTTGAATAATTCTGATTGTTACCTCTGCTGGTGCAGTGACCGTTACCATCGTACTGGTAGCAGGGAGTTGGCCAGTTGTAGTAGGACTCATCGTAGTAGTAGCTGGCTTGCGCTTTCTGTGTGAAGACACCGAATGCGAGGACAAGGGAAACGAAGAGCGAGCCGATGGAGAGGAAGCGGGTGAACATAGGAGAGGGGGTAGACATTTATAGAAAGTATTCAATAATTACCATCTACAGGAAGAATATCCGCAGGGTTCATCATCCCAGCGGCTGTTGTAGTTCCTGTCATATCCGTAGGGGGAAGCAACGACTGGCGGGTACACAGCATCATTCCATTGTCCCCACTGAGGACCGTGGATATAGGAGTAATTCATGCACGAGCCGTCCTTGCCTTTGTAGTAGCACCGGAATCCCGGCATGTTGGCTGTATTACCGTTTTGTGATGTCCTGCGGTTGATTCTCTGCGTGCGCTGAATGGGGCGTGTATAGGCGGGGGCATAGTATGGATTTTCCCACTGTGGCTGGGCATTGCTGTAATAGCCTCTATATTCGCCATACCCTTCATCATGATGCGCAAAGGCGTCAGGTACTCCTGCGGGAGCAAGGGCTGAGAGGATACTTATGAAGCCGATGGTGGCGCTTCGGAAAGCCATGAAAGTCCATTACCGTACGTTTCGCTTGTCAGGGATACAATTGCAAATATTTTTTTAATTATTCTAATAACTATTTATGTACGAGAAAAAAGGTCAGAGCATGTCTGACCTTTTGTCTTTGTGTTCCTACCTCACAGTGCGGTCTGCCGTAGCGGACTGATAGTGTGGTAGTGAATGAGGGGAGGATCCCTCGGTGGTGCCCTCCTCCGGCCGCTTGTTTATCCTCATGGCCAGATGAGTTCTCCGTGACGGTGAGCGAAGTCCCGTAGGGCTTGTTCACACTGGAGAGTGGGGGGTGCGCGATCCGGATATCCTCTATCCGGATTACGAACTTGGAGAGCGATCTCCTGCACCGAAGCGCAGGAGTGTTTGTCTTTGTTTCCGTAGAGAAGAAAGAACGAGGGCTACATCCGCCTGAGGCGGACGAAGGCTGATGGCTGAGATTTGCTGTGTGCAAATCACATCATCGTACGCTGGGCGATAAAATGCGCAATCTTCCTGCGGTGCACATGTGCGTATATGTTTTATGAATACAAAAGTTGTACAAAAGTTGACATTCAAAATTATCTTTTGCTACAGCCAATATCATTGACCAATGTTCGGTGGATTTACCACAAATAATCGATGTATTGATTATTTCAACTATTGATTTGCGATACCTTCCCAATCCAATTTTTCTGTATTTGGCGTGATGATATCGCCTTTGCGGACCACCTGTTCGTTGGACCATATTCTATTTGCGACATTGATTCCCATTGTTGGCTGCTTTTCTCTGAGGGGTCTGCGCTTCATCAGGGCATCTATTGGCTGTCCGTCTGTACGCTTGATTCCAGTGCTCTGATCAACTTTTGTGACAATGCAGCGTGTGGACATTACGCCGAAGTGCATGTTGTACTGCTCACCTGATCCCAAGGTGGCCTGCTCCACGAAATCCTCGAGATTTGCTGGCCATCCATTTTTGACGATGAAGTTGCCGCGATAGACTTTCTCGGAAACTGGCGGATCGATAACTTCATTCACATAGTCCACGGTTGCAGAATTGATAAGGAGGAACTTTCCGATATCAGCAAATTCTGTCTTCGCGGCCGGCCCTCCGCTGTGAGAAGTTGGTACGGAGCGATCAATGTGCATATGCGGCAGAAGAACGCCAATGCGCTGCAGCTTGTCTGTTGTGTAGCCCCTAAGAGAGGAGAGGTGCTGATGGATGAATTGCGTGAATGGGCCGTCGATGGATTCCATACGCCCCTCAACGTACTGGTCTTTGTACGTCGCGGCGCGAATGACCGTACCGTCCTGTGGTTCAAAATCCTGCGCAGAGCACCTCAGTTGCGCTCCGCCGGGACTACGGAATTGCAGTGTGTTTTCGTCGACAAGCTCAGCAGTAATCTGGGCCAGTCCTGCTTCCTCGCGTTGGGTGAAGCGATGCCATTGACTGGAGCTATCTTTGAATTGCACGAACATTGCCGATCGATCACGAAATCCTCCCGGGGTTTTGAGTCCGGTAGAACCGAGAATTGCTTCATCCACTTCAATGCCTGCGAGAGCTTTAAACGGATAGATGACAGGCTGGATCTCCCCGCGGTACTGGGTGATGTCTGCATCGATGCGGGCAAGTGTTGGAGAGTAGTGATCTGTTTCTCCATCGCTTAACGTTGGCCGGAGAGCTTCACGAAGGAGGACCATAGAATGATATTCAAAACTAAATATATACTTTTAACAAGTATTATTCATTATGAATGCAAAAGTGCCATTTGAAGCTATTTTATGAAATCCCCGGCACAGGGAAGCGACGGCAAAACACCTTCACTTCTTCATGCAGTGTTTTCAAGGCGGCGGGGTCCGCTCTGCGTTCGATGGCCGTAAGCATAAAGTCCGCGAGGATCTCCATGTCTTTCTCTTTCATGCCGCGCGTCGTGATGGCGGGGGTACCTATGCGTACGCCGGAGGGGTCCATCGGTTTTCGCTGGTCATTGGGCACAGAGTTTTTATTGAGCGTGATCCCGATACTATCGAGGACGGTCTCCACTTCGCCACCCGGCACATTCCAGCTCCTTATACAGTCCACGAGCATGAGGTGATTATCTGTCCCGTTCGTAACGAGCTTCGCACCTCTGTCCATCAGGTACTGCGCAAGGTGCTTAGAGTTGCGAATGATCTGCGCGGCATATTCTTTAAACTCGGGCTTTAGAGCTTCGCCAAAGGCAACGGCCTTCGCAGCGACCATCTGCATGATGGGTCCGCCCTGAAAACCAGGGAATACGGACTTGTCGATCTTCTTTCCAATCTCTGCGTCCTTACTGAGGATCATGCCGCCGCGGGGGCCTCGAAGGGTCTTGTGCGTTGTGGTCGTGACGACGTCGAAGCCATAGTCGAAGGGATTTTTCAGTGCTCCACCGGCAATCAGGCCGGCAATATGGGCCATATCCATCACCGTGTACGCACCGACTTCATCGGCGATCGCCTTCATCTTCGCGTAGTCGAGTTCGCGGGGGTAAGCCGAGAACCCTCCGAGGAGGATTTTTGGCTTTTCCTTCTTCGCCATTTCGCGCATTGCGTCGTAGTCGATCTCGCCGGTCTCGATGTCCTTCATTCCATAGCGCACGAACCGAAAGATCTTTGTAAGGTACGTGACGGGGTGACCGTGACTCAGGTGACCGCCGTGGCTGAGGTCCATACCGAGTACGCAGTCACCCGGTTCTAGAAGCGCGAAGTACATCGCGACGTTTGCAGGGCACCCTGCATGCGGCTGGACGTTTGCGTGGCCGCAACGGAAGAGCTGCTTTGCGCGTTCAATTGCCAGTGTCTCCACGATGTCCGTGTATTCCTGTCCTCCGTAGTAGCGCTTTCCGGGGTAGCCCTCGGAGTATTTGTTATTGAACACCGTTCCCATCGTCTCAAGCACTGCCGGAGAGACATAGTTTTCCGAGGCAATGAGCTCCACCCCTTCCTGCTGCCGGAGCATTTCGCCCTGAAGCGCAGCATGGATAGCAGGATCAGCGGCGGCGAGGGCAGAGTAGGTGGGCATAGGAGGAATGGATAATGGAGAATTAAGAATTACAATTCATTCTTCAGAGCAAGAATATACCAATTCATCATTCTTCATTCTTAATTCTCAATTTTTTCGGTGATTCCCCTCGCAGTCGCCACTGCATCCATTCTCTGATCATGCGATTCAACGGGTACGCTATCCATTATTTGGCATTCGAGTGCGACGCCAATGAGGCGCATCTGTACGCCATTCTTTCGTTCGTTATCTATCCACTGATCGTAGCCGCCGTTGCCACGACCTAGGCGATGGCCGTGAGGGTCGAAGGCGCGGCCGGGGATGAGAAGAGTGAGAAGGGAGAGGGGAGGAGAGAGCAGTGGGGAATCTGCATTTGGCTCAAGCGTTCCCAGTTTTCCACGTATGAGCGACGAGAGATCCGTTGTCTGGCGAAATATCAGCGCTCCGTCAAAGCAGGGAAGATAGAGAGGATCACCCCGTCTCAGAACTTCCTCGAGAAACGGCGTGATGTCGGGCTCGGATCGCATAGGGAAAAAGGCACAGATCGGTGTTCCCTCAGGAATTCCTTCCGTGAGCCTTCTGCACAGTGATCGGCTTTCCGCTGAACGATCACCTTCGCTGAGGCGCTTGATTCGGTCATCGATTGCCGTGCGTAGCGATGCTTTTTCTTCGTGGATGTGCATAACTCTATTGTAGCTTTTTTGGCCCTGACAGGATTGTTGCATAAAACTATAAAATATAGTATAATATATGTTATGAAACATATAGACCGACTCTCCGAAGTATCTGTTCCCAATATAATTGGTGATGCCACGGAAGCAGTACTTACCACTGAAATGTCTGCGGAGGATATACAAAAGAGTTTGGAGGAAGCGGCTCAGTTGATTATTGCTCTCTCCAAAAAGCGCCCTAGTTCGTCCAAGATCGGAGTAGAGGATGGCTCAGAGGTGGATACAAGCGAGGCTGAAAGTTCAGAAGAGACGGTAGGGCATATTCGCGGTCATACGAACAGGAGTTTGCGCGATAGAGTAAGTCACCGTGAATCGCGTTCCGCCATTACTTCATTGGTGAGATCGGATGCTCTCTCCATAGAGGATTCTTCTGATCATGACGGAGGGCAAGTGCATGAAGTGCCCGAAAGAGAAAGAAGCGATAATTTTTGGGGCGAACAACAGAGAACTTTAGATCCTTTTACCGATAGAGCAGGAGATATTTCGGTAGCTAAGGGATTCGATCCGCATGAACTCGAACTTCCCCAGGAACGTATGCAGCGTCTCATCGATGCCGCGGTAGCGCTTCTCAACCCAAATAACGTGGATGAGCATGCCTTTTCCTTTTCCGAGGAAATGCTCAAAGCATGTGATGAAGCCCGCGTGGCAATTAATGCCATAAAATATCCTGGTGGCGTGAGCGCAAATCCGTTCAAATTGGCTACGACACTCCGAAATCTTGCCAGATTCATCAATGGCAGACATGTTGGAGAAGTCGCGGAAGCAGAGGGAAAGTTCTATCCGGTACTCATCAAACGTGCCGTCGAGATATTGCGTCTGAAAAAGACAGGACTCAGTTCGTTTGATGCCGATTATGCAGCTGCCGTTGAGAGGGAGTTCAAGGCGATGCTTCCGCGCAGTTTCCAGATAGGTTCTGGATGGCGTGCAAGTCTACAGCGGGAACTCAGGAGTGTTCTGAGTACAACGACAGCACTAGATGAGGACGTATTTTCCTAGGACTATCGGATACCTATAGTCGGTGAGTTTGTATGTATTAGAATATCTCCGCTGCCGCCTCTGCCAGATTTACGGCTTCTTCAGAGGGGCCTGTGACGGATTTTCCCTGTGTTTCCAGTACACATTCCAAGCGGATCTGGCGCTTGAATATCCCTTCGAGAATCTCCTCGATCTTTCTGCTCGCCTCGGTGGATGCAACTTTTTCACGGTGGAACAAAGAGGGAAATCCCAAGGTAATCTTGCCGTCGGCAACGCCTGTAATCTGGCCGTTTTTCAAAGACATTTTTACGGAGGCGGGAGTGGCCGCATTCACGACATCGTTCCAGAACTTTCGCACGGTTTCCATCGTGAATTCCGGTGCCTCGATAGTTACAGCGCTGGGAGCAATCGATTCCTCTTTGACATTTGCCTCGGTGGCCTGTGCTGCTGAGGGTGTTTCAGCAGCCGGAGTCTGTGCTTCTTTTTTCGGTTTCTCTTTCGGCAACACATCCTCCTGCTTCACGGAAGTGGTTGAAGTTCGGTTGGACGCACCATGACATAGCGACAGTAGTGCGGATTCCAGAATCAGCCCGGGGACGGGTGCGATACGTACATCGCGGATGGCATGCAGAAGCGCATCGAGCATGCCAAGGTACGAGTCGATCGGTGCATGGTTCTCAATAGCCGCATGCATATCGCTGCGGATGGCCCCGAGGAGCTGGCGCAGGAACGTATCGAGTGGAACGCCCGATTCCTCGAGGCGCCGGACGACGGCGATAATTGCATCGCTGTCGCACGCTTCGATGGCCGTGAGTACGGTGCGCACTTCCTCCGCTCCGCTCGATCCGATGCGGCCTGTGACGTCTGCCGCGGTAATTTTTGGCAGGGACCGCAACTGGTCGAGAAGGGAGATGGCATCCCGCAGTGCTCCGCCACTGTGCGCCGCTATCGCCCGCACGGCATCGCGCTCGACGGTGATATGTTCCAGGTCGGCGATGTACTGAAGTCTGCGGATGATGTCCTCTTCGCGGATGGTACGGAAGGGGAAGCACTGGCAGCGCGACTGGATCGTTGCAGGGATCTTCTGCAGTTCCGTCGTAGCAAGGATGAAGCAGGCGTAGGGTGGTGGTTCCTCCAGAGTTTTCAGAAGCGCATTGAACGCACCCTTGGAAAGCATGTGTGCTTCATCGATGATGTAGACCTTGGCGGTGGCGACGACGGGGGAGAATTGGATCTTTTCGATGAGATCGCGGATGTTATCGACGCCGGTGTTGCTCGCTGCATCGATTTCCAGAAGATCGACGATAGTGCCCTCTTCGACGCCTTTGATGATCTGTTTCTGGAGAACCTCGTCTTCGATGCCGCGGATCATGAGGATCTTGGCGAGGATCCGCGCGACGGATGTCTTTCCTGTGCCGCGTCCTCCGGCAAACAGATAGGCCTGCGAGAGTTTTCCCGTGTTTGCCGCCTGTTCCAGCGTCGTCACGACATGTTCTTGCCCTACGACATCGGCGAAGGATTGCGGCCGGTACTTGCGGTAGAGGGACATGGAGCTGAAGTATAGCGCACGTGGATTACAAATGCAGGAATAGAGGAAGAATAGGGTTTGCGGGGGTGCTCGTTGGTGATCTAGGATGCGAAGGTATTTCTTTGTTATTTCCACCTTTTCTGTATGAAGCGTTTTGTTTCCGCAGCAGTTCTCTCTCTGGCCTTTGTCGCCTGCACCGATACCACTGGGCTTTCGAAGGAGTCGTCTCGCACAGTGCGCGGCAATCCCGATGCGGTTGTTACCGTGACAGAGTTTGCAGATTTGCAGTGTCCTGCATGTCAGGCGGCCCATCAGACCATCTCCGCACCTCTTCTGGAGAAGTACGGCGCCCAGATCCGCTTTGAATACAAGCACTTTCCTCTACGTTCGCTGCATCGCTATGCGCTGGAGGCTGCGATGGCTTCCGAGTGCGCAGCTGACCAGGGGAAGTTCTGGGAGTATGTGGATCTGAATTACGAGGAACAGAAAAAGCTCGACGTCGCCCAGTTGACGGTGTGGGCGAAGGCTCTGTCGCTGGATGCGGATCTGTTCGACAAGTGTCTGAAGTCCCAGATCAAGAGGGATGTCGTTCTTGCGGATTACGAAGCAGGGAAGGAGCTCGGCGTGAGTGGAACGCCGACATACTTCGTGAACGGTCAGAAAATCGAATCGGGATTCGACACCATCAGCGCGGCAATAGAGACCGTGCTCGGAGGGGGAATGCAGAAATTATAAGGTTGTGTAGTGTACAAGCGCGGCCATTCTTGGCCGCGTTTGCTGAGCACGCGTATCCAAGAATGGGTGCGCTTGATATTGAGCAGTCAGCCGTAGCTACTTACTCAGCTGCGCAAACGAGTGCAGTCTTCCGAACTCTGTATCCCAGAGAACAACCGTGCGGTACAGCAGGGGATTGTCGACATTTGGAACCGTATAGGTTTGTGCACCGTAAGCGGACTGTAGAAGGCCCAAGTCCATTGCTGTTGTATCGGGGAATGCGATTTCGCGCGGGTCGACGGTTGTGGTGAGGTAGACGTGGATGGATGGGAGGGGATCGATCTCAAAGAGTGATCCGAAATAGAGAGCGCCCTGAACATAGAGCACATCACCCTTCGCGAAATCTCCTACTGGAAGCATGCTCCCTTCCATGCCATCGCGCTGTACCTGTCTCGCATTGCGGGTGACCTCCAGCCACTTTTTTCTCTCCGTATCGAGGTAGGCTTTTTTCGCGACATCTTCCAGAACTGGATCTTTGATGATCTCCAGTTCCACAAGGCGGTCAACGACGCTTTCCGCGTAGCGCTCGGCGAAGAGCGGATTTTGAAGACGATCTTCCAGTGTCGTAGTCTGCTTTCCAAGGCATCCTGCAAGCAGCAGCGTTCCGGAGAGGATGAACAGTAGCTTCATAGGGGCTTATTGTAGCGTAAAAGCCATATACGACAACCTGTTCCTGAGCTTTCTTCCTGTTACGCTCTTATGCTCCCATGGAGAATGAAGGAGTGCTTAATGCAGGTGTGCTATTGCTTTTTGGCAGTGATTGCTTCTTTTTCTCATCGATTCTGCGCACACACTGCATCATGCGGGGGAGCAAGCTGTGCAAGACGTAGCTATGCGTCGAGAAATCCACGCCTCTGGGGATGAGCGTGCTCCAGTATTTGAATGCATGGTTGCCCTGTTCCTTTTCCATCACGTGTAGTAACGGGCCTTCACCGCCCGGATTGAAGTGGAGAATCTGCGGTGCCCACTCTCCGCGGTACTCGCGCACAGCGGGTTTGCCGTATTCGAGTGTATTATTTTCGTACCCTTTGCCGTGCCCCTCCTTCACGACGCGCTTCGTGTCTTCGCGCGAGCGCTGGCGGAGGATCTCTTCTTTGTTGTCACTGAGGTGCCCGTGCTGTCTGCACCACTCACGGTTGTACCAGAGGGACTTCAGACAGCGCATGGTGGATTCACCACGCTTTGCGGTACTACGGAAGAGTTGCTGCACGACCGCCGGCAGCTCACTAATGAGAGATTCGAGCTCCATCTCCGGATCCCCGTGATCCTTTCCCTCTTTTGCGCCGTGCTCTTTGCGCTGTGTGCGGAGGAAAAATTCCATGGAGCTCAGTTTTCGCAGATCATCTCCGGCAAGACCGGATCCCCGTGCTTGTTTGATCAGATATGCTGCGGAGTCCCAGTCACGGGCATCGAGCTCGCGGCGGATATCGAGCAGAAGCGGGGGAACCTTTGAAATTTGGCGGTCACGCATGCGGTACTCAGCTTCCCGCAGATATGCCAGGCGGCTCTCGTAGTGCATGTCGAGGAATTTCTTCTTTGCGATAAAGGTGAAACTGTGCGGCCGGTTTCCGGTATCAATCTTTTTTTGCAGTGTGTCGAATTTTTCGGCAGCTTCTTTCCATCGCCCGATGAGCGTGGAGAGGGGGAGTGTTCCTTTTCCGTTGATGAATTTCTGAATGAGCACGGGATCCGCATTGCTTTGGAAGATGCGGTCCAGCCATGTGCCGACTTTTCCCTTGGCGATGGCTCCGTCATCCGCAGCCTGCTGGAGCATGTCTTTTGCCTTGCTGTAGTATTCTTGCATGCCGGAGCCTCCGGTGCTGAGGGCCGCTCGTACCATCGCGCAGAGGCCGCTACGTTCGTTGTAATGCAGATTGAGGAAGGCTTCCTCGTCTTGGAATTTCGCCAGATCCGGTACGTCGGCAGCACTGAGCTTTCTGACCTTCGGGTTCTTCAAGAGTTCTGCGCGCAGCTTCGCCACTCTCTGCCAGTTCTCGATGTACGCGGGCAGTGTGTCACGGACAAACTCGGAGCGCTGTCTGTAGTGGACGCTTTCGCGCCTGAAACGCGCATCCCACTCGCCGATGGATTTGAGTGAGATGATGCGCGGTTTCTCGTTGTATGCCCGAAGCATCGTATCCATGAATTCTTCGTGGTAGAGACGGTGGGCGGCCTCCCGCTGCCGGTCGATTCCCTGATCGATAAATTTTTCCCAACCAGCGATATCTTTGACATTCAGGGCGATGTTTTCCGCGGACTGTATAAGCTCGTCGGTTTCCTGCCGTGAAAAAGCATGGAGCTGTGTAAAGGTTTCGTGCGCGTACCTGCGCACTTCGTCGATGATTCTATCCTTGCGGGACTGCAGATAGCTCTGGTCCACGCCGTCATCGTCGGTGACATCGCTTTGGCCTTTCTCTCGTGTGGAGGTATATGCCATAGAAACACATTTTCGCGTGTATGCCCCTGAACTGCAATTTTTCTGGTTCGAAATTGGTTTTATGGTGGTACATGGTTTTGTAGAGACGCACCTTTGGTGCGTCTTCTGGAGACGGACCACAGGTCCGTCTCTACGGTGGATTTTGTCCTTTCCTCGAGGCAGATTCCTCTTTAGTCTACGCACATGATCTTGTCCGACCGTGACATCAAAGCAGCCGTTGCATCCGGCAGAGTGAAGCTCACGCTTCCTACAGAGCAATCTGCGGAAGCAACGCAACTGGAGATCTTCAGTCGCATCCACGCATCGTCGATGGATCTGCGCCTCGGACATACGTTTAAACTCTATGAACACAGCAAGTTTGCCGTTCTCGACCCTAAAAATCCGGAGAGCTTTGCGGGCAACATGCGCACGATCAATATCCCCGATGGGGAGTCATTCATCGTCCAGCCCGGAGAATTTGTTCTTGGTGTTACGCAGGAAACCATTACCGTTCCGGATGACCTTGTTGTGCGCGTAGAAGGAAGAAGCTCCCTTGGGCGACTTGGGATCATCATACACTCCACCGCTGGATTCGTTGATCCGGGATTTTCGGGGACGATCACACTGGAGATCAGTAACTTAAACCGGCTTCCTGTGGCTCTGTACCCCGGCATGCGCATTTGCCAACTGGCGTTTGAGATGATGACCAGCCCTGCGGATATGCCCTATCACAAGAAGCCTCATAGCAAGTATCAGCATCAGGTGCTTCCTGAAGAAAGCAGGTTGGCGGCGGATCCGGAGTTTGCGAAGGTATCATAATATTCCATAGATAGTGTTTGTGTTATACGGTTGCCCTTTCTTTGTCTGCCCGACAAAGAAAGGGCGAAAGAAAACGCACCGCG
>CAYYFD010000019.1:0-14053 GCA_964471125.1 uncultured Candidatus Peribacteria bacterium | reverse complement strand
AGTTTGCCGTTGCCGTTGCTCCGGAGCCGGTAGCAGAAGAGAAGGAGGAAGCATCGGCGGAGCAGGTGAACGAAGTGAAATAAGCGAAGGAAGGGAATGAAGGGATGGGATATAGTGATCCCATGAAGTTTCTTTTGGTAGGCAATTACGGCGTCGGCAATCTCGGTGATGAACTTCTGAGAGAGTATTTCCTGAAGACGTTTTCGGAGATTGATTGGGTTATTGTGACTGCTGGTCATTCTCAATTTTCAATTCTCAATTCTCAATTTCATAACGTCCCCCGCTTTCCCTTCGGCCTTCGTTCATTGCTTACAACTCCATGGTGGAAAACTCTCTCTGCACTGCGGCAAAGCGACGGCATGGTCTTCGGCGGGGGAACACTGTTTACCGATATTGAATCTCCGAAAGCACCGATGCTCTGGTGGTGGCATGCGTTTTTTGCATGGATGTTTCGCAAGAAAATCATTCTCGCTTTTCAGGGCATCGGTCCATTTCGTACTAAGATAGGTACGTGGTGTAGTAGGTGGGTAGTTGCGCGGGCGGAGCTTGTCATCGTACGAGATGCGGAGTCTTTCCGGAGAATCGCATCATGGAAAAAGAAACAATGTGTGCTGTCGTTCGACCCGGTATTGTCGCTCTTTGTAGGGGAAAAACAGAATGTAACCGGAAAGATATTTGTCGTGATTCCCCGAGCGAATGCCACACAGGAATTCATGGAGAGAGCGACCGTGATGTGGCACCAGAGAAAAGGGGAGTGGAGTGGTGTGCGCATCGTTTCACTGGAGCCGGATAATGCCCATGAAGTGCGCATCTGTGACACTCTTGCTCGCTCGATGCAGGCATCAGTTGTCGCTGTAAGAACGTTTGAAGCATTGCGTGATGCCTTACAGGATGCTGCGTATGTCCTCACGCAGCGCTATCACGGGGCTATTGCAGCCATGGGATTGGGCGCTCTGTTTGAAGTCATGCCGCAGTATGTGGGAGATAAACTGGAGGCAGTCCAAAGGATGGACCGTAGTGAAGCTTTGCAGAGTATCAAGATAGGGGAACGGGCATTACGTGAAGCATTCCGCTTATAGAGCATTTCTGGTATAATCATGATGAATCATGACCGTTCTCCATCTTACAACGGCAGAGCAGGTTCTTTGGGCCAGAGTGCCGCAAAATCTCCAGTCTGATTGGACTGTGGAAACCGAGGCCGGAACATGGCGCGACAGCCCTGACCGAAGGCGCATGCGCATTCAACTGGTGAAACTGCAAGACCCAAAGCTTCTGGCATTTATGGAGAAAGCAAAAATAACGCCGAGTGCAGATGCTCTAGCGTTGCTTCTTTCAGAGACTGATCTTAAGGGAGTGATGGACTCAGACATTTCCGAGCTCTTCTTTGTGCTCGGCCCTGCAGCTGTCGGCAAGTTGATTGAACTCATGCTGACCACTGCGAAGACCAAGGCGGATCTCGAGGGTATTGCCGCTCTTACGACGATCCGGCGTTCTCTCTACGTATCCCTTATATCCACTTCACACTAACAGTATGTCCCACACTTCAGCTATGCCTGAATCTCAGCCGGGTATTGATGTCGCGGGGGAGGATACACAGTCCCAGGACAGAGTACGGCAACTCCATGAGCAGCTGCTTCAAGGGGATGTTCTTGAGGTTCTCGGATATGAACGCGGGAAAATTTCCGAGTTACTCCAGAAAGACAAACGTAGTGAGGTGTTCCAGCGTCTGATAGAAAGGCGTGAGGAGATATTCCCCGACATTGAGGAAAAACAGCTGCAGGATGATTTGAATACTCTGAATAAGTACCTCGACGAATTGGACTACATGCAGCGCGTGCTCGTAGACTACAGGCGAAATAATCAGTCACCAGAAAAAGCAGGAATGCTTCGCAGTGCATTTGAACGTGTAAAGGGTTTTGCGAAGGATCATCCAGTGGTAGTGACGTTGCTGGCTGGGGCACTGATGGCTGCTGGTGCTTCGTACATGGGATGGTTGCCGAAATTTAACGCCTTGGGTTTTGGTCTTGGTGAGGGGGGATCAGCCGCAGGGGGTGCAGCGGTGCAAGCAGCTAGTGGCGAGACTGCATCTGTAGCAGCGACAGGCATTGCGGAAGTCGTCGCCACCGCTGTCGGTCCAACGGATGTTCTTGTGACTGGTGAGGGATATGTCTTTCGGGGGGTGCACTATGGGTTTGAGCAGATGGAAGTCTTGCGCACAGCCCTCGAAGGAGCAGATATTTCTTCTGCAGAGATGGTGAAAATTTTTCGTTCTCCGGAAGCACGTGTGTCGCGCTGGGGAGATCTTCGAAGTCTCCTTTCGGAGATCGGCGTGTCGCATGATTCTGTGATGATGCCTCGTGAGATTCTCGAGAAATAAGATGAGTGTTTATCGCAAGGATTCCTGGAGTTTTCTCCTCGTACTCTTTACGATATTCCCGCATGGATATCCGAAACTTCTGCATCATCGCCCACATCGATCACGGCAAATCCACGCTCAGTGACCGTATGATGGAGGCTACGGCCACACTCCAGAAGCGTGAGATGAAAGAGCAGCACCTCGACATGCTAGAACTGGAGCGCGAGCGTGGTATCACGATCAAGCTCACGCCGGTGCGCATGACTTGGAAGGGTATTCAGATGAATCTCATTGATACACCCGGCCACACGGATTTTCGCTACGAGGTCAGCCGCAGTCTTGTCGCCTGTGAGGGCGCTATTCTCCTTGTAGATGCATCACAGGGAATACAAGCGCAGACACTGGCAGTGCTTTACATGGCGCTTGAGGCGAATCTGACGATCATCCCTGTGCTGAATAAAATAGATCTTCCGTCTGCAGACCCCGAGCGCGTGAGTCAGGAAGTGATGAAGCTTGTGGGGTGCAGTCGCGAGGATATTCTGCTGATCTCCGCCAAGGAGGGCAGGGGAGTGCCTGAGGTACTCGATAGAGTGGTAGAGCGTGTGCCGGCTCCTTCAGGAAAGCGCATCGGTCGCGGAGAGACGGGAGAGAATGGTACGTGTGCACTGATTTTCGATGCCATCATGGATTCGTACCGTGGTGCGGTTGCCTATGTTCGCGTCATTGGCGGCAGTTTTCGCAAAGGACAGAAAGTGCATCTACTTGGAACCAAGACCGTGTTTGAGATCCAGGATGTCGGGCACTTCAATCCTAAGTACGTCTCGGACGAGGTGCTCAATGAAGGCGAGATTGGCTACATCGTCACAGGCGCCAAAAATGTCCGCGATGTCCGCGTGGGAGATACCATCGCCTCATCCCCTGAAGCAAAGGCGCTTCCCGGGTATGCTGAAGTGCAGCCGATGGTGTTTGCCGGACTCTATCCGGTAGAAGCGGATGATTACCCTGATCTCCGTGACAGTCTCGAGAAGCTTTCTTTAAATGACGCTGCACTGCGGTTTGAAACAGAACGCAACGCGGCTCTGGGAAACGGTTTTCGCTGCGGATTTCTTGGCCTTCTGCACCTCGACATCATTCAGGAGCGCCTTGAGCGTGAGTACGATTGCGATCTGATCGTTACAGCGCCTTCGGTGCTCTATGAGGTAAAACTTAGTGTACGAAATCCTGCGGAGATTGTTCGCAGTAGTCTTCTAAAGCTGGACGAACCTTCTGTCGCACGCATATCCAATCCTGCGGACTTTCCGGATGCTGCGCTCATCGAAGAAGTCCGCGAGCCATGGGTGAAGATGGAAATCGTTTGCCGCAACGAAGACGTCGGGTCCGTGATGCAGCTCACGCAGGCCAGAAGAGGAGAATACAAAGGGCTTACATACTTCGATGCCGACAGGGCACTCCTCAGTTTTGAAGTGCCACTGCAGGGCATCGTTCTCGATTTCTTTGATCAGCTGAAATCCGTGACGGCTGGGTACGCCTCCATGAGCTATGAACATACGGGCTACAGGGCAGGGGATCTGGTGAAGCTACAAGTACTTTTGCTTGGAGAACCGGCCGATGCCCTCAGCACCGTTGTGCACCGCTCCGAGGGACATACTGTCGGGGAAATCATTTGCAAGAAGCTAAAGGATGTTATTCCCAAGGAACAGTTTCCCATTGCGATTCAGGCGGCGATCGGCGCAAAAGTTGTCGCACGCGAAACCATCTCTGCGTACCGCAAAGATGTCACAGGGTACCTGTACGGGGGTGACGTATCGCGCAAGAAAAAGCTTTTGCAGAAACAGAAGAAGGGAAAGAAACGGATGAAGCAAATGGGGAGGGTGACGCTGAATCAGGAGGCGTTTTTGGCGGTGCTGAAGAGGTCGTAATGAGGGAGGTAGGCCTTTACTCGTCATCATTCTCCTTCTCCTTACTCTCCAGCAACTTCTTCCTCGCTGCAGCAACAAAATGCTCGAAGACTGTTTGAAGAATGCTTCCGGCAAGTGGCTGTATATTTTCAAACGGTGCATCCTTGCCGTTTTTAAGGAAGAACTCCTGCAGGACAAACGTGGTGAGCTGGAGGATTGTTCCGTCAATATTCTTCTCGTCGATCATGAGGGTCATCAGGATGCGTTCAGGATCGAGTGCCATAACCATCTGCATGCGTGTGATCCACTCAATGAGTGCACGGTTACTCGCAGCGTCGAGGGTTCCAGCCTTAAGGATCGACGTATTTTCATCGACTGCTTCCTTGGCGGTTTTCTGAATCGTCTCCTGAAGATAGTCCTGCACAGCAAGGTAACTTCCTTCATCGATGAGGGAGAGGACCGCAAGAATAAAGACACTCGGACAATCCCGTGCGACAAGTCGGGAAATTAGGAGAAAGAGATGCGTGTAATTGTCCTTTGCGAGGAATTGCAGAATCGTTCGGGCGACTTGGTCATCGCGTTTCTTGCTGCGCTTCTCCTCGCGGCGGATCTGCGCCATCGCTGCCGCGGCAGCGGCAAAGCGTTGCTTTGCATCTTCGGAAAGTTGCTCGGGTGCTCCGGCTATTCCTTCTCCAGGCGCGCCAATATCGATTCCACCGGTTTCAGACATGGGAAAAGTTTACAGGGGACTTGTTCGGGATACCACAACGTTGAACACCACATGGTTCGACAGGCTCACCATGACACATCTATTTCTACGCTTTGACTGGCTCAATGAATATCACCGTTGCACGCTCGCTGCGACCGTTGAATTTGACCAAGCGTTGCTTGGCGAAACGTACGATGCCATCTGTGTCCGCGTGAATAGTCCAGTCGGATCCGATATGCGTGTGCTTTCCTGCGCGGTACCAAAAGCCTTTCTGGCGGACCAAAACCTCTCCGGAAGCTACAACCTGCCCTCCAAAGCGCTTTACGCCACGGCGCTTCGATCGACTGTCTCGGCCGTTGGCGGTAGATCCACCTGCTTTCTTATGTGCCATGGTGTATGCATTTTACGGATTCTGGTACGGAGTGCAAGGAAAATATTTCCTTAAAGGATTGAAGGGAAATAAGAGAAATAGGGGATTGAAGGGATAATCCCTTCATTCGCTTCAATCCCTTATTTCTCTCCTTCGGTTTCATCAGAAAGAAGAACCACCGCTTTCACTTACTTGGTTGCGGGGATCGGATTTGAACCGATGACCTCGAGGTTATGAGCCTCGCGAGCTACCAGGCTGCTCCACCCCGCGGGTAAAGCATAGCGGTAGAGATTGCTCAATACAAAGAAGTTCTTGTGCATAAGTAATCAATACCTACTTCCTCATATCACACCCCTCTCTTCAGTTCCTCCACACGCTCGGGGTAGAAGAGGAAGAGTTGCCAGTGCTCGATCACCGGCATCTGTCGCAGGAGCTCCAAAAAGCGTTCCTCCTGATGCTCCTTTGCAGCGCCCTCCAGCTCTTCGCCGAACTCCGGTGCAATAATCTGTGGAGTGATGATGAGAACCTTTTCATCCGGACGGACGCGACCGAGGTTTTCTTTGGCGTACTTGTCTTTATGCTGCACGGAATGGAGATACTCCAGTTCCCTGCGGGAGTCTTCGTTTTGCTGTGCCATCAAACGGTTTTGGGTGCGCATGGTATCCAGCGTGCTCTCAAAGAGGACGTTCCTGTAGAAGGAAAGCGCGAGACCGAATGCCATGAACCCCACGACCGTGAGGCCGATGACGATCGTGAGCTGCCGGCTGAGAGGTTCTGCGGAGTGGAAGGCCACGACATTAGCTTAGAGCTTTCCCGCCCGGCCGTCAGCCGGTTCGGACGGGCGGCTGTCAGCTTCTAGTTTCTCAAGAGTTGAATGTTCCCTGAAAGCGGGAAGCTGTAAGCTGCAACCTCATGAACATCTACTGTTCTGGCATCGGCGGCATCGGTCTCAGCGCGTATGCGGCGCTGATGCATTCGCAGGGTCATACAGTCTCCGGAAGCGATCGCAGTGAAAGCGAACTTCTTGTAGAACTCCGGGGGCAGGGGATTGCGGTCACGCTGACACAGGATGGTTCTGCAATTCCCGAGGGATGTGATCTCTTTGTGTACACGGAAGCGCTTGCCATTGATCATCCAGAGCGGGCGGCTGCGCAGAAGCGTGGAATCCGATCCGTATCGTACTTCAGGGCTCTTGGTGATCTCTCAGAGCCGTACAACGTTGTTGCCATTTCTGGCACGCACGGAAAATCCTCGACAACCGGCTTACTTGCCAAGGTACTGATTGATGCGGGAAAGGACCCCACGGTAATTGTCGGTACGAAGCTTCCGGATCTGGACGGTCGCAACTGGAGAGCGGGGAAGAGTGATCTTTTTCTTCTCGAGGCATGTGAGTACCGCAGGTCATTTCATGCACTCACTCCGGATACGATCGTCATCACGACGGTGGATGGAGATCACTACGATTACTATGCCTCTTTGGATGATTACCATCGTGCTTTTACGGAATTTGTCGGTCAGCTTCCCCATGCTGGATTTGTCGTTATACATGGAGAGGATAGCGATGCTCAGAAGATTGTGGAGTCCGCATCGCGCACAATGATCGATGCGGATCGCTTGCCGCTTCCGGAGCTTTCATTACCCGGACTTCATATGCGGCAAAATGCGCAGCTTGCGTTGGCCGCAGCTGAGCATCTTGGCGTGGATCGTGCATCTGCACTCGCGTCGCTCCGTGCATATCGCGGTGCATGGAGACGCATGGAGCTTGTCGGGATGTTTCAGGATATTCCGGTGATCGATGACTACGGTCATCATCCGCGGGAGATCGCTGCTACGCTGCAGGCCACGGCGGAGAAGTACCCGCAGCATCGCATTGTCTGCGTGTTTCAGCCGCATACCCATGACCGCACACTCAAACTGTATGAGGATTTCACGAAGGCTTTTCATGATGCTGATCTCGTGATTATTCCGGGAATTTACGATGCACGTCCGGATCGGGATGCTGCGGCAGTCGATCTTGATGCATTCGCGAAGGACATTGCGATTGGGAGTGACACCGCATGTCGCAACGGCGGATCACTTGCCCATACAGAGCAGCAGCTGCGTGAGGAAATACTGCAATCTGGTGATGTGCTTCTGGTGATGGGGGCGGGGGACGTGACGGGGTTAGCTAGGAGGATTGGTACAGGGAAATAAGCGATTTAAGGGAAATAAGGGATTCCCTTCTATCTCTTCCATCCCGTATTTCCCTTATTTCTCTCTACTTCACTCCATCATAATTTCCCCGAATCTCTGCCGTCTTCTCGCCGTAGATTTCCACAGCGGTCACAAGCATTTTGCTGAGTTCTGCACGATTGACCGGTCGGTCTGGATCGAACGTCCCGCCTCCGCTGTTGCCTGTGATCAGTCCGTCCTTGGCAGCCGTTTCGATGCAGTCTGCAGAAGGCAGTGTCGCCGCAACGTCCGTAAACCGTATTCCTGTCGGCCAGATGCGCGGGATGTTTAGCGCCTGCAGCAGTGTGCATACGACTTCGGAGCGCGTTGCATTGCGTTCAGGGTTTTCCCGTGGATTGCGGAAAGATATCCAGTGACTGCGCTCCGCGGATGCGTAGAAATCGGAAAACCACGTATTTCGCGCCCGCAAATTTTCCGGGAGCGTACGGGACGCGGTTTCATCGACGTTGGCGAGTTTGTGGGCTACTTTTGCTAGCTGCGCGAGAGTAACGCTGTCCCCCGGTCCAAATGATCCACTATAGGCGCCGTCAGCGTCCTTGTATCCGGACATAATACCGGTGCGGACCGCTGTACTTACAAATGTCGCAAACCATGACTCCAGAGGAACATCGGTAAAGGTGATGCGCTCATCTCCGATGGAGACAGAAACGAATTGTAGGGACTTTTCCTCAACTCGTGTTTGTGGCAGGAGATCCATGCGGTCGCAGGAGATATTGATACTGAAGGTGATGCGTCCGTTCTTTGTCAGTTGATCCGATAGCGGCCTTGGTTCAGCACATCCGGGAATCGGGTCATAGGTCAGACTGTAAAGACCGATGGGGGCATCAAGGAATTCCGATGGAGTGGCACCGGTGTATGTGCGACTGTCCGGCCCCTTCATGACAAACGTCAGTCCTGCTGGAGTGCTATTCACGGAGATTTTTCCCACACTCGTGTAGGTAAAGGTTATGTGAGCGCGAATCGTATCTCCATCGGATGCGGCGAAGGAAATCTGCGGAAGATCCGATGATTGGGTGTCTTTTCCTGTAATAAAAATATCAATTTTTGCAGATGCCCCTGATGGCGGGGTAGCTATAAGGGTGTACTGCCCCGCGGCAGCCTTCTCGAAGGTATGCGAAATCTTTTTCCCCATTTCCACGCGCCTGTAATCCGGTTTCAGTATTGTCCACTCTCCTGCGGCGCCCGGCACAGGGCCTGATTGCTCAACAGTGACCGTGACGTTCCCGGTGGAAGCAGGGGCACTCTGAGCGACGCTGACAAACGGTAAACTGAGAGCGGCACATGCCAGAAGCATCGCCCGCGAAGAGGGTGGAAAGAGAGTCATAACTGCAGTGTACCATGGCGGGTTATGCTCAAAATATTTATCGCTTGCGTTTCAAGGCAAGCAGCGGAGCGGGGACAAGGAGTCCGCTGAGTGCGAGAATGACATCAAGTCCGTTACCCGTTGCAGGAAGTGCTGCTGCGCCGAGTGTGGTAACTGCAAAGAGCGTATCGCTATCTTGATCAAGCTCTTCACCCGAAACACGTGCCGTAAGCGAGGTCGTCATTCCGGATTTCACACTTGGCAATAGGGCAATATCAAGAGTGGTGTTCCATCGTTGCCCAGCATAGATAGACGGGATATGCCAGATGATCACATTATTTTGGATAGTGGCTCCTGCTGGCAATGCTCCTACCATCATCACAGTAGGATCAAACTGTTCCGTGAATGTGAGATCGTGCAGGGTCGCCGTACCAGTATTCACGATGCCCAGTGTGAGCGTTGCCTTGCCGCCGGCAACGAGCTCGGAAGCAGATACGGACTGAACAATGCGTGCGGCATGCGCGGGAGCAATCCTTGCGGCGGCGGATGAAGAGCTCATGGATGCCGTGGGGGTCAATGCATCGCCACAGCGGTACTCTCCAAGGAATGTCAGTTCGCCGTTTTCCGGAAGTTCGCGCTTGATGGGGCGTGGCAGGCTGCATCCCTCCCGAATACCGAAACTGACCGTGTAGTAGAAAGGAGGAAGCTCTTTGATGGTCATTGGGGTAATACCCGTATACCGGATACCCTGAGGGCCGTGGAGCTCAAACGGGGCTCCTGTGGGAATACTCTCAATGTTCACAGATCCCTGAAATGTATAGATCATCTGGATGATGACTGATGCATCTGCGGAGAGCGTGAAGGTGAGCGTGTTGCCGGTAATACTTTTTATAAGTATGCCATTCTCCTTCAGTCGCAAAGTGGTTGTGGAACCTGCAGGAGGAGTAACTTTGACCGTGAATGTTCCGGTTGCTGCACTATTGATCGTTCGCTTTTGCTCACGTTCATGGCTTACTGCAGTGACACCATTGGGTTGTGTGAGTATCCATTCGCCATAGGTAGCGCTTGTTGACTGCTGCTCCAGCGTAATGCTGGAAGCGAGTGCAGGAAGTGCACCTGCAAGAAGCGCGATACTGAGTGATCCCTGGAGAAGTCTGCGAATAATCATGGGCTAAAGGGGAATAAACAAATGGAGAATATTAAAACACTTATATTACATAATGTCAAATACCTTCACCTACATTAACTGCTTCGATAAGGCGTTTCTCCATACATCCTGTAGTTTGGGCAAATCTACAGCGATGAGATCCGCGCCTGATCGTGTCACGTGTAGCTGATGTGTGGTCGTGACAGTTCCAATTGTTGTGCACACAATTCCCAGATCCTGAGCCTGTTTTTGTAATGAAGATGCCTCTGTGGGGTCCACTTCGAGAATAAATCCTCCTGACTGGGAGAAGAGGAGTTGATCACTGCGAAGAGTGTCCGGTAATGCATCAAGATTGATATCCGCACCGAGTGCTGTGGTGTGTTTGCGCAGAGGAAGAGACATTTCAAAAAGTGCCATCAGGAGTCCGCCGTCGCTAACGTCGTGGCAACTCTGTACATCTCCACGCTGGATTGCCCCAGTGACAAATTGAATTTCTTTGCTGACCTCCGCAAAGTCGGGGCTGGGAACATTGCACCTGAGCAAGGCATTGCGTTCAGAGCTCGTCATTTCTTCGAGTACTTGATAGTACAGTGACCCGCCGCATTCATTTCCGATGGTGCCTACATAGAGCAAAACCGAACCGGCCTTCTTCCATTGTGCATTTATGGCTCTTGATGCGTCCGGTAGGACACCGATGCAGCAGACAACGGCCGTAGGGTCGATGGCTGATCCGTCGGGGGTGCTATTGTAGAGACTCACGTTGCCGGAGATGATTGGCACTGGTGCATCTTCCACTGTTGCGCCTCGTGCAGCTTCAGCGATGCCGCGCACTCCTTCCGCGTATGCCCAGAGATGCGTGGGGATTTCGGGATTTCCGAAGTTCAGACAGTCTGTGAGCGCGCGGGGAGTAGCTCCGGTTGCAGCGACATTGCGCATCGATTCGATGGTGGCATTCGCACCCTGCCAGTACGGGGAAATTCTCCCGTAGCGCCCGTTTCCGTCGGCGGCAACGGCGACGCCGACACGGCGATCGTTATCCGAAAGATCCCACCCCGGGTGTTGCCCGTCATGCACATGGGAAGAAAGATCCTGCAACGGTGTGATAACCCCGGCATCCGCCTCGCCGGCCTCGATAATCGTGTTGCCGATGACCGTCTTGTCGTAGTGGCGGAGAATGGGTTCGCGGCTGCAGCCGTTGGGGTGACGGAGCATTGCTTCAAATGCTTCCACGAGAGTGAATGAAGCATTGGATTCAACTGTGATCTGGTTTCCACTGCACTCAATGAAAGGTTCTTTCCGATCGATGACGAGTGGTTCTGTGGGCCGCACGTACTGCAATCCGGAAGTCAGATCGATCGATCGTGCTTCGCAGACGGTTTGTCCTCGGTACTGCAGTCTGTAGATGCCGTCGCCGGTGACCGTACCGATGGCGCTTGCACGCGCTCCTTCCGCGACATTCGGGAGATCCCATACAGTGTTGTAGTGATGGAGGACGTGGTCGACCAAGTCCGGATGCACCACCCAGCAGAGCCGCTCCTGGGTTTCTGCGCAGGCGATCACCTCTGGGGCAAGATCTTTGATAGCAATGTGAATCTTTTCGAGATCAATATCGGCTCCGAATCCGCGTCCGGCGACTTGCTCCACAGAGGAACAGACATTGCCGCCTGCGCCGTGGTCTTTGAAGCTCACCCGGTGGAGATTTCCCGATGCACATAGCCAGTCGAAGAGTGCGTAGGTCGAGGCGAGAAGATGGCGCTCCAGAAACGGATTAGGTTCCTGCACGGCGCCGCTGTTGCTTTCGCGCTTGTCCTCTTCCATGGATGCAGAGGCAAACGATGCGCCGCCAAACCCGCTGCGGTCTGTGGGTTTGCCGATCACGATGATCTGGTATCCCTCTTTGGCCGCTTCCTCCGGTGCTTCGCTATGGATGACTTCGTCTTCGCGTACAAGGCCGATGGCTGCTGCATTGACCAAGCAATTCGCGTTATAACCGGCATCGAAGACAGTGTCTCCTCCGAGGTTCGGTATGCCGAGCGGGTTACCGTATCCGGCGATTCCACGAGTGACTTCCTTCGCGATGGTACGGGTTTCCTCGGTTTTTAAGTCTCCGAGCCGCAGCATATCGAGACATCCGATGACGCGGGCACCCATACAGACGACATCACGGACAACACCTCCGACGCCCGTTGCCGCTCCTTCATAGGGAACGATCTGACTTGGGTGATTGTGTGATTCATGGGAGATCACGATGCCCCAGCGTTTTCCCTTGGGACCATCCGTAATCGCGACGATGCCGCTGTCTTCCCCCGGTCCGAGGATCACGTGCTTTCCCTCGGTAGGTAGTAATTTCAAAAACCTGCGGGAGGACTTATACGAGCAGTGCTCGGATCCCTGCACGCCCCAGATCGTCGCTTCTGTGAGCGTGGGGTCGCGGCCGAGCATAGCGCACACTTTGCGTGCTTCCTCTACGGTAAGCCCGATGCGGTGCTTCTTGAGCAGTGCAGTCACTTCAGCATCTGATGAAGCGGAGAGGGGGAGGAGAGGGGCCAGTGGAGCTGCAGATGCCATCTGGATGTATCTTACGAAGAAACGAAGAAACGAACAAACGTTATCGTGATAGGATTTCTCCATGCACAAATGGCCAGCGGTTTTCCATCGGCACCTCGGCCAGCACCGCATGCTCGGCGGCGCAGCCGTCCTAGCCCTCACGCAGTTTGGCGCATCGCTTGCCGGTCTCATACGCGATAATGTTCTTGCTTCGACATTTAGTGCGCGAGGAGAAGTGGGGGTGGTAGATACGTACATCGCCTCTTTTCGTCCAAGTGATTTTTTGTTGCAGACCTTTATCCTCTCGGCAGTCGGGACCGTTCTTGTGCCGATGATCGCCGGGTACCGGGAAAAAGCTGATAAGAGAGGTATGGAGGATCTTCTCGCCGGTGCCGTAGGTGCTGGCGCTCTTCTGTTTGGTGCTCTCGCTCTTATCCTTGTCGTCATCTTTCCGCGGATTGCTCCTGCCTTTGTTGATTTCCACGGCGATCAGCTTCTTCTCTATGTCCGCTTCGGACGCATCGCCCTTCTCACAAACTTTCTCTTTGTCTTTGGGAATGTCTACGGGCAGTACCTGATGACGACGCAGCGCTACTGGATTTATGGCATCACACCGATTCTCTATACAGCTGGAACGATTGTAGGGACGATTGTGCTAACGCCACTCCATGGCGCCTATGGCCCAATCCTCGGGACCCTCTGCGGAACAATCGTTTTCGTTGTACTGCGCATGTGGGCGGTGCATGCATCGGGAGTGGCTCTACGGATGCGTCTTTGGCACCGTGATATCGGCCAGATGGGCCTCCTGATGATTCCGCGGATGGTTGCGCTCAGTGCATTGCAGCTGCAGTTATTATTTTTTGATAAGTTTGCCTCCGGACTCGATGCAGGATCGGTAATGCTTAATGCCTACGCGCGGAATTTCCAGTCGGTGATCGTTGGCGTTGCTGGTATCGCCGTTGCGCAATCTGCCTTTGCCCTTTTGAGTCAGGCGGCAGTACGGGGTGAAAGAGATCGTTTCATGATCTATGTGCGCAAGGGCGTTGGTCTCCTACTCATCCTTACGATCCCCGGCGCAATTGCTCTGGCGTTTCTTGCTCCTCTCGCCGCCCGACTCGTACACATTACCGAGTACCTTCCGACGTTCCGCGTCATTCTTTTGGCGTATGTCATTAGTATTCCCTTTGAAAGCATCAACCATCTCCTGCTTCGCTCATACTACGCGACCAAGCATACACTGGTTCCGGCACTCGGAATGGTCGTGAGTGTTGCTACGGCGGTGACGATTGCATGGAAATATCTTCCGACTCTCGGCGTACAGTCACTGGGTATCGGGTATACGGCTGGGGCGGTCTCGATGACCCTGCTTCTTGCGGTGCTGCTGCCGCTGCGACTGAAGGGAATGCATCATTCGTTGAAAACAGAGGCTTCCTGACCATTATTAGGCAGAGAATCAGTATTGCAATGATGTTGCACGATAGTACGATGAAC
>CAYYFD010000018.1:0-14621 GCA_964471125.1 uncultured Candidatus Peribacteria bacterium | reverse complement strand
CTCCGGATCCTTGAATAACGTTCCGGGCTTCTCCTTCGCTTTTGCCTGTGCATCTTTACGGTCGATCTGCATCTGTTCTTTTTCTGTTTTGACGCGGGTAGCCTCTGTCGCGTCCTTCTCGGCATTAGTTTTTGCTAGAGCCTCACGCTGAGGGCGATTTTTCTCCCATCCGTCACGTACTTTCTGCAACATACTCTGCGTTCCTTGCTGCTGGAGAAATTCCGCAGAGGAAAGTGCAATTGCCTGACCTCTCCCTTGAAAATTAGCATTGGCAGATGCCGCTGTTGCCGCCGCCTGCTGAATAACCTGTAACGTTGGCTTTGTGTCTTTTGGATGATCGAGATTTGCATAGACAAATGTTGCAAGAACAACCGCATGCCCGTTCGGGAGTATGTTCCCCTCAAAAAATACTGCCTTAGCGTTTTTCAATGCAAATGCCTCGTCCTTCGCATTGGGCCGACTCACCATCGTGCAAAGTGACCTTAGCTTTGATTCATCCGATGCAACATTGGAACGTGGTTTCAAACTGGAGAAAACCAAAGGCCGATTCTTCTCTCCACTGTAGAGCTGGCCCCCCAGTGCATCATCTTGCACAAGGCTGGGTGACTCTCCGCGCTTCGATCGGGACTCGATTGCCCCGTCGGTAATGTTGAATTCGGCATCCTGCGCTGTCGCATTGTCTGCAACCTTGCGACCAATAGAAGCAAGTACATTGTTTGCAGCCGCACGAGCCAGAAGGACATCTGTTCCGCGATCCACACCAACCGGTGCTTCCAATCTTTGTCGAATGGCCTCCGGAGAAGTGCTCCACCAGGGCTCGTAGATACGACCCTCGACCTCATCGGTTGTTTGGGCAAAAACCGTTCCCAAGCGCTCGCGCAGAACAGGATCTTGGATAAGCCCAATAAGCGAAGCACGGTCAGACAACTTGAGATCCACAGATAAACCAGAAACATCTGCGGAATTGATGGAAAATAACTCAGGATTCTTCGATAGCTTTTCCGCTCGAGTATCACTGGCGGAAGTGTTCAACCGACTTTGCATTGTTGAGAGAAGAAGCTCTATACGGGTTACGCCTTTGTTTTTTTGCAGATCTGCATTCACTTCATTGAGCGTTGCACCGAATACTTTCTCCGCACCAAGATCCTCTGTAACTTCAAGAAGCAGCTCATCAACTTCACCTTCCTCGCTTGCACTCTTCTTGAGCAATGCTACGTGCTCGAGAAAGCGCTTTTCACGCACATGCTGTAGATAGAGGATTGTACTTTCACGCATCGCCTGACGGACTTCCACAAGTGAAACATCTGGATTACTGAGGATATTTCCTGAATCGATGTCCCCCGCACGGAACGCCTCCCAGGAGACACCACCATCCTTTGCTGCTTGAAAGAGCTGTACGGAAAGAAGTGGTAAAATGATTTTCTCAAAATCGTTCACATAGAAAGCATCAAGCGCCGGTCCATTCTCCATACCTGCCATAATCTCAGCTGCAGCTTCCGGCGCATAACGTTGGAGATCACTGCAAAATAGAGCAAAGAACATTTTTTTCCGTATCTCAGGCTTATCTTTATCATTGAGAGAGGGATACAAATCTGACACCATCCACCCCGATGCCTTCGTCATCAGATCATATTCTGACATATTGGTGAGACCCTGAGCACCTAGAGTAACAAGAACCCATGGCGGACAGTCCTTGAGAAAGGTTCGAACTTTTCCCTGCTCCCACGCATTGATACCAATACGTACCACTACTTCAGTTCCAGCCACAACCAGTCCGACAGGTCCTGCAATGCGCGCAGCACCAAGGCAAGCTGTGAGAACAAGGAACCCTCCGGAAGAAGTCATACGTGCAAACTGCGCATTCTCATGCGCATCCATGACTGCGCCTGCCCCCTTAAGCTCACGCTTGGTTTGTTTCAATGAAATTTCCACACCGGACTCCTTGTGCTTATACATTCCATTGCCAAGATTTTCATAGATTTGTGAATTGCTGAATTGCTTCTGCAGATCCCGCAAAGATTCATTTGCATGCTTTTCAACAGCCTCACGTTGCTGACCTTGTTCTTTGTACTCCTGATAATCCGCATAGGTTCCTGCTGCTTGTGCCACCAATGCTGTGCGGAACATTGCTTTTTGCCAAGGTGCCACCGGAGCTCTGGAAGCTTTTCTTGCATCATCAAGGGTCTTCCTGAATGTACGCAGTGCTGTAGCTCTAGTCCCCTTGATTTCATCAATAATTCCATAACCTGGGACAATTCTCAGTGGCGACTTGAGACCTTCGGCATTTCTGAATGCCAAAGCTGCCTTCTTCACATCTTCAGCCATACCCAAATTGGTAATCCCATATCGCGCAGCTCTTTTCATCAACAATGGATCTGTCCCCGCAGAAACAAATTTTTCGATTGCATTGTGCTCCAATGCACCGAGAACTCTTTGTGCACCTCTCATAAGCTTCGGCGCTACATATAATCCGCCTGCTCCAGCCAGAACACTGGTTGGAACCGGAGCCTCCTGATATGCATAGTTGATACCATAGTAAGACAGATTCCCAAGATGCTTTAGGCGATCGCAAAATCCTCTCATAATGAACCCCGATGTCTTACTGAGAAGCTGCCAACTCTCGGGAGGAAGATTGACGTCTTCAATCTTGTCGGCCGCGAACTTCCCAGCCTGGCTCACGCCCTTCACAAGCAACATTACCTTCATCTCCTCCGAAAGCTCCTCATCTCTCCTGCCTACCATCGACATCGCAAGCATTTGAAGCCCAAAGGCAACGTGCGGATCGATATCGGAAATAGAGGAATACTTTCCGGTTTCTTTTTCTTTCGGTACGGATTGCAAAAGTAGATGTAATTGTAGTGCCTCACCAATGCTCAGATTGCCAGATGTGGTATTCAGAACGTTCTTGAATTTCTCCAGATGCCCATACTGGGCAAGATGTTCTACCCACTCACCATCCGTCGAAAGTCGCTGAGAAAGTTGCAAAAGTACAGGCGCAAACTTTTCATGATTTCCCGTCAAAGGATCATCCTTATGTGTGGCACAGTAGGAAAGAAATGTCACTCTGTCGTTTTCCGGGACTTTCAATGCATTGAGGGCCCCATGATATGCATCTGCATTTTCCTTAAACTCGTCCATAACGCCGGAAAAGAGTGTCTGCAGATCCTGCTGCCATTCCTGAGGTGAAGGAATAATTGAACCCCCCTTTTTGGAGATTTCCGCTGCATTTGCCAATATACGCATGGATGCGCGCATAGGCTGAATAACCTCACCCAATGTTTGACCCTTTTGATCAGGATGATTTTCAAGAAAATTGGAAGCAACCAACTTTGCAAAGCGGTATCCCGCATCAATCTGCTGAGTGGATTTTTCAGGGCTGGCGACATTCTCAATATCTTGCAATTTCTTGCCTCGCAAATCCCGAAGGGCTTTTGCTACTCCATCCTGATCAATTTCCTGATCACCTACCTCTGCTTCGCTCTTCTCTTGATCATTAAAAATCAATAAGCCCTTGGCGAGCATATTGTATTTCAGAACTTCTGCGGCATCCTCAGTTTGCTCGCGTGCATCCGGAGCACGCTTTTTTGCATCTTCGATGAGTTTTGCAGCGTCTGCTCTGGTTTGCTCTATGGATTGTCTCCCTTTTTCCAAAGCCTTCTTTGCTTCTTCTATTTCCTCTTTCGCTGCCATAATTTCACGATGAGCCTTCAAGCCGAAATACCCGAGAACCCCCGCCACCCCCACCCCTATCGCCATCTTGATCTTTCCAAACACCCCTTTCGCCTTGCTTGAAAGTTTACTCAAAAGTATCGCCCCGCCCACCACTACCGCACCAACGATCGCAATGTCCTTCGCCTGCTGCTGATGCTCGGGTGTCCATGAAGTCGGATCGAACAATGTCTCGGGCTTTTTTACTTCAGGTGGCGGCACCACTTCGGTCTGTAATGCATCCAATTCACCGCGTAGCTGCGTCACCTCCTGCTCCGGAATCACCTCCTTCGGATCCACTGCTTTCTCCTGTGTATTCGCCTCCACGCGTCCGCGAAGAAGCTGCATATTTTCATCGGCGATCTTGCGCTGCTCTGCACTCAGACCTTTCAGGCCCTCACGAACTGTCGAGAGAATCCCCGGACGATCCGGTCCTGCGATTTTGCGAAGCTCCTGAAGAAGATCCTGCGTCGGATGCTGCTTGTCACAGAAATACTCAAGCAGTTTATTTGCCGCTGGGGTGTCGACGTTATCTGCCATAAATCTATTATAGCAAAAAACGACCGCTTCTACCACGTAATATTCATTCAGGCAGCCTGCCCATACTGCCCCCCTTTCCCACCTTTGACGACATTTTCGATCGTCTGATTGATCGTTCTACCAGTGCGGCCAAGCGTGTAGCCTGCAGCAGTGCCGGCAACTTCTACAGCATCATTCACTCCATTGACGACGCCATTCACACCCCTGCGCACCCAACCCTGCGTCTGGGTGATAGCACTATCGCTTTGTGATTCAGCCGATTCAATGTGCTCCGGAGTTTCAGTCATACAATCAGATGGAAGGTGTTTCCGGAACGAAATCTACCGGGTACTTCTCCAACTTTCCGGAGTACCCGAGAACGGTGACCTCCTGCCGGGTTTCCCCGCCGTGTAATTTATTGACCATGTCCTCGCAGCGCGCCACAGGAATCGTCTGACTTCCGGGAATGATCCCGTACTTTCCCTCAATGATCATTCCTTTGTTTGAGTCGTACTTCATATCGGTGAGTACTACACCCGGATCCAGCTGCATGCGCATGCCGAACTTCTTGTCGCCGACGGCAATTTTGAAATCGTTCCCCTCCTTCCAAATCCGTACCTTTTGGCCACCGATTTCAAGCTCCGGCGCCCGATCGAACGGCGTGCGCAGCGCATCCCGCTTCCGAGCTTCTTCCTCTTCTTTCTGTTGCACCATCACCCCCCGCTGCGTTTCTGAAAGCATCGGTGCAAGAGCGCGCACGCCAAGTCCGCCGAGGAAAGCAAAGCCCGTCCACTTCAGAAGCTTACGACCCAAACTAGGCTTATCTCCATCTTTAACTTCGTCTCCCGACATATTTTTACAGAGCTTATAGAGCAAATAGGCGGGAACACCTACGACCGCGGCAAGACCGGCTATATGCACTGCCTTCTCTGTTTTGGAACGGTTCGGATCCTCCAGTACTTCCGAAACCTGCGCACCGATCTGCACGACCGCATCTGTCGCTTTCTTCGCCTGATCAGTAACGACGTTTGCAGCACCTTTCACGCCCTCCGCGCCGATGTCGATGGCCTGATTGACGACAGTGCCCATCTTGTCGACACCGGAACCGATCGCTTCAGCAGCTTTATCCCCGAAACTTTTCTCGGCATAGGCAACCATTTCCTCCAGTTGCGTGAGGCGACGCGTTTGCTCAATATCGAGGTTCACGCTAATGATGTCGCGCTGATCCTTGATCCCTACAAGAAGCTTCTGACGCTCATCTTTCTCCATATTGGCAATATCCGCCTTGAGGAGATCCATATTGTATCCGGTTCCTGCCAGCCGGAGCACTTCTGCTCCTGTCGGCTTCTTGGCATCCGGTGCTGCGTTTTTATTAACCATAAAAAATGAGGAAGAAATTACGTTACACGAACAAATTTGACGATGACGTCGCCACTACTATCACGTGGTTCGACTTCCTTCTTTGAGTCATCCCGTGAAGAGAGATCGGCAATAGTGGTATTCAGATTTTCGAACAAGATAATTGGCTGACGCGTCGTCGCATGCTTGATACGCAATTCTCCTCCTGTGAAGTCTGCTTCAATGACAGGAAAGGGCTTGCCATTCTTTTCCATTTTCCACTTCTGACCATCTACGGTGACAGTTCCGTCATTCTTGATAAGGACCTGCTTTCCCGCGATGACCTTATCTTTCAATACATATTCCGATGGCTTTCCGGTATCCACGAATCCGGGGGGAGAAGTATCCTTGGAATTTGTGATCTCAGCGGACATATCTGTCACAACACTTGTAATTTTCTGTTCCAGAATTCCCTTGTCCTCCTTACCCGTGATACCGGCACTACTCAGCTTCTGCACAACATAAAAGGCCATGCGTTCTACATTCCAACCTCTGCTTGTTGCACCCGTCGCCTTGCGTGCATCTTCGATGCTCTTGCGCGCATGAATGAACGACTCCATGGGCAGCTTAATACCCTTAGCTGCCAACGTTTTGCTTAGATGAATGCGATCATCGCCGATAAATTTCTCTAGCATGTCTCCCATACCTGCGGGAAGAAACGGCTTCAGCGTTTCAATGTGCGCACCGATGGAGGATGCAATGCTTTCTTTGATCTGATCGAGAATCACAGCGATATCCTTTGCAAGGTCACCAAGTTTACTGAGCGACTTATCAAGACCTTCTTTGAATCCCTCTTTGGTAAAGATGGATTTGCTTCCTGCTGCTGCAGCGCCTGGCCCGACTTCCGTTGCCAGTGTTCTAAGTTCGCGGTACAGGTTGGCAACATCCTCTGCCGCCTGATTTTCCTGTTCTGTAGCCGCACGATTGACGCCATCCAATCTGCGCTCCAATGCTTCCATACGCACATCGACAACAAGTGTATCGAGCTGCTCTGCTGTAGCGCTGATACTCTTCTCCTGCATTTCCTTCTTAAGACGCGCCTGTAGTGCACGCATCTCTTCCTCCTTAAGTCCATCGACTGCTTTTGTATCTTTAAAATCCTTGCGTAGGCGACTCAGCGCCTGTTCGACAGGGTTGGCTGACGGATCCGGGCCTGATTTTGGTTTGTTGGGATCGGCCATAAAAGAAAAAATTATGCGGCGACTTTCGAATGTCCCGCCAGTGCCGCTGCAGTCTGCTTCAGCGCCGCATTCCACGGAATATTGCGTGCGCGGTCGAGAATGGATTTGAGCCGGTCCATCTGTGGAGGTGTCATGCGGGCGAGACCGGCAAGCCAATACGCACGCTCTACATCGGTGAGTAGAAGGCTTTCACGAATCATCGCCTGAAGCGCAGCAAGATCAATCATAGGTGGATATGTGTATTTCTCTCTTATTATAGCAAAAAAACGCTATTGGGACAATATAGCGCGAAATGCGCAGTTGAAAGTGTGTATTGGCACATGGAGAATGCTCTACGGAATACATTTGGCTCATTCTTAGTTTTTCATTTTCAATTCTCAATTCTTCTTATGAACGTCCAACACTTCGAACAGGGATTTAGTTACAGCGATGGGCAGCTCATCATCGTCGCGCGCAAACTCGGCAAGCTCGCCACCTACTGCAAGCGCCTGAAAGATGAGGCATCCGTCATCCGCGTGGAGTCTGATCGCAGAGCCACCAAGAAAGACCGCGACGAAGTGAAGGTAGCCGTCACCGTAGATCTTCCGAAGTCCGTGCTGCGGGCGGAATCACGCCGCAAAGATCCTGTTGAAGCGCTCGACCGCTGCATAGAGAAACTTGAACCGCAGGTGAAGCGCTACAAGGAGAAGCACACACCAAGCTTGAGGAGCCGAGTGGAGAGAAGGCACGGCAAATAGAGTTGCGTAGGTTGCGGAGTTCTCCTGCGCAACCTCATAACACCTTCGTCACTCCCACTCCACTCTCCCCAAATCCGGAACGACCGTCATCCACGTTGCGCCCGCAGAAAGGCGCAAGGGTTGACCGTGCATATCGAGAAAAGTGAATCCTGTATCGAAGCCGTCATAACGCCACATTCCCTGAATCGCGTAGCCTGAGCGGAAAAGGAGCAATGGACCTTTGCCTTTTAGGGGGATAGTCAACCGGCCAAATTCCCCGATTCCGGTAATGGGAATCTGCAGCATCAGCACATTTTGAGGCTGAAGCGCACTAAAGATTCCGCCGTTGTTACGACGATAGGAACCATCCGGATGTAGCCGGTACTCCACGTTGTGATACTCACTCAGAAAATTGATGCGGACCACAGAAGCGCCCGACGCGGAAACCGGAGGACCGCCCGTGGGGTACGGCGGCCACGAAACAGTTGCGATTTCTTTCGGAAGAAGTTCCTCGATGATGTCACGCGACAAAAACAAATTATGCGGAGCGGGGACATCGCTCCGGCGCAGTGCATATTTTTTATCATCGAAATGCAGGACATTGACAGTCGTCAGACCGGCAAATGCTGCTGCCCGCTCATAGGCTTCCGGACTTCCCCCTGCATGAAGAATCGCTCCCACCCAGGGCTGCGAACCATCGACAAAATACGGACGCAGAGAACGCGTGGGACCGACGGATTCCGGTAGATCGCTACGATCAAATAAGGCAAGAAACCGCGATATCATGCCCTCCACCGGAAACTCCTCAATCATCAGCGCTTTCTCCAAACCCAGATGATACGGCCTGGCATCCTCCTGATTCTCGATCATCACCCCAACAATACTCCGGTGCTTTTTTCCCTCGGGAAAGAGACTGAGCCTTAGAAGAAAGCTCGGGGGGGCGAGGGAAAATTCTGTGTGCTCCTCCTCCTGCACCGTAACATCCTCCGGCTCTTTATGAGTCGCGGGGAGTAGGGAAAATGCGCCGGCAAACAGCGCGGTAATCACCGCGGCAAAGACAACGGAGAACGTGATGACGATCGCAGGAGCAATACGGCGCATAGCAGTGTGATGTGCAGTTTTACTTCTTCTTTTCTTCCTTCTTGGCGGCATCCGCTCCGGCCGCAGGTGCAGCAGCTCCCTCCGCAGTTGCCTCGGTACCTGCAGCAGCAACGGCGCCCTCCACTGGAGTTGCAACCTCGACCACTTCCTCTTCGCGCGGCTGCTGAACGACAGCAATAACCATGTCTGCGGCTTCCTTGATCTTTACGCCTGCAGGAACCTGTAGCCCTGCAACCGTCACAACATCACGGAATTCCTTCATGCCGGAGATATCCGCAAGAAGCTCGTGCGGGAGATCCTTCGGCAGACACTTCACGGTAACGTGATCGTGCGCAACGACGAAGATAGCCGCGTGCTCTTTGATCGCCGGAGCCTCACCAGTAAACCGAACAGGAACCTTCGCATCGATCTCTTTGGTCATATCAACAGCATAGAAATCCACATGGGAAATCTGGCCACTTAAGGGCTCGAAGGCTACCTGATGAACAAGCACCGGTACCTTCTTGCTGCCCAATTCAAGATCCACGAGAGTGCTCTTTCCGGCCTTGGTATATACACGGGTCAGCTCAGTCTTCTCACACTCTATGGACTCGGTCTTCAGCCCGGCACCGTAGATAACACACGGCACCTTTCCCGACATTCTCAATGCCTTGGGCTTGAGCGCTGCCGTACGAGCCGCTGCTTTCAGGGGAACCATATCCATTGCCGGTAGAGCCTAAAGCAGGGCGGGAGGGCGGTCAACGAGAATGGGAAGGTTAAATGGTTAAATGGTTAAATGGTTGAATGGCTAGATGCTTGTATTGAACGTTGATGCATCTCGCATATTCTTTGGCATCTAACCATTTAACCATTTAACTATTGAGCCATTCTCTTGTTTGTAACCCCCCTCCACTTCCAGAAGTACTTCACCGCACTGAGCAAGTGTGCCCGCCCGACACGAGTGCCAAGAAGTGAGACCACCCCCCCCTCACTCAACCTTCGCTGCCGATCGGCGACAACAACAGCCGGAAAGTACGTCACCCGCTTTCCTGCCTGCCAACACCGACGGCAAAGATCCGTGTCTTCAAAGAACAGGAAAAAGCGATGATCAAACCCGCCAAGTTGCTCAAAAAGTACCCGAGGCATCAGCATACATCCACCCGCTACCCAATCTACATCCCGCTCCGCATCGGGGCTGAGATCGAGCTGCAGGTAATGCGTAAGTCGGTGCTGGAAGAAGTGCCCGAGGAAACTGCGATTCGCAATGACATCGATGGGCAGAGGAAAACTGCGTGGGGAAAGGCGAACCATACCATTCGGGTACTGGAGTTTCGGCGAGAGAATGCCGATATCGGGTTCTGCCTCCATCTTTGCAACCAATCGCTCGAGCGCATCAGGCGGTGCAATCTTCACGGGGTTGTTGATGAAAATATATGCACCGCGAGCGCTGTGCGCACCCGCCGCATACCCTCGGCCAAAACCTACATTGCGGCGCGTCTCGACGATCCGCACGCGGGCATCGGGAGGTAATTGAGTCCGGAGAATGCCGATACTGTCGGTATCTGAATGGTTATCGACAACGATCACCTCCAAACGATCGCCAAGAGATTGTGCGAGCAAGGCACGAACACAAGCCAGCGTGTCCTTTGGACTGCGGTAGGTAAGAACGATGGCGGAAACGAGAGGTGGCACGCTGGAGAGCATAGTACAATGACGGCCATGGAGAATCCTCATCTTCCCCTCCTCCGCAAGCGCATAGCCAAAGCGCCGATCTGTTCCGGCATCTACCGCTGGAAGAATGAAAAGGGAGAAGTGTTGTATGTGGGAAAAGCAAAGAATCTCCGAGAACGCCTCCGAAACTATGTTCAGGTGAAGGTGGATCTCTCCGTCGGTCCGTGGAAACTGGCACTACGCAAGCATCTCGCTGATGTGGAATGGACGGTGACGAACTCGGACCTTGAAGCGCTGATCCTTGAAACCAATCTCATCAAGACGCTGAAGCCCAAGTACAACGTCATGATGAAAGACGACAAGAGCTACGTGTATCTCGAAGGTACCGTGCGCGATGTCTGCCCGACGATTGCGGTAGTAAGGAAAATGGAGAATCCGCATGCACGCTACTTCGGTCCGTTTCTTTCGGGCTGGGAAGTACGCCGCAGTCTGGAGCTCTTGCAGCTGCTTCTTGGCTTTCAAGCGTGCAAGCGCGGTCTCGACCGATGCAACAAACCCGCAACCCGCAACCCGCAACCCGCAACTCATCTTAAACCCTGTCTCGAATACCAAATCGGCAAATGCAACGGGCTCTGTATCGCAACAATCACCACGGAGGAATACCGCAAACGCATCGACGCTGTCATGGATTTTTTCAAGGGAAACCGCGCAGGAGTCGCAGCAACTGCCCGCACACTTATGGCGCAGGCAGCCGCGGACAAAAAATTCGAACGTGCGGGAAAACTACGTGACGCCCTTGCCTTTATCGAACATCAGAAAGAAGGACAGATCGTCTCCGACCCTCACGGATCCGATCTCGATGTCATCGCCATAGCCCTCAGCAACAACCGGTCCGTAGCCGTCGTGCTGAAAGTCCGCGGAGGCAAACTGATTCATGAAGAGTCGCATCCGCTGCAGGGGCAACCCGACTCCATTACCGAAGCCCTCGATGCGTTCCTTGCGCAGTACACCGAAGCACAGACCGACCTGCCGCCGGCGATCATCATTGCTGAAGATATTCCCGACCGTCTGCTCCTCGAGGCGTGGTGCACATCACGCAGTGGAAAGAGACTGCGCATCATCATCCCTGAACGAGGCAAGAAGTCTCATCTGCTCGAACTAGCAGTGAACAATGCGCAAGAAAAGCTCCGTGCACAGGAAACGGCGTGGGAAGCAGCAGCACGCAACCTCGAAGACGCGCTCAATGAACTGCAAACATCCCTCAATCTCCACGCTCCACCCAAGCGGATCGAAGGATACGATATCTCGCACCTCGGCGGAACCGAGACGGTTGGGTGCATGGTCGTGATGGAGAACGGCAAACCGGCAAACAAGGAGTACCGGTCTTTCACGCTCCGAACAGTCAAGGACGGGGAGATCGATGATTACAAATCTCTGCGGGAGGTGCTCCGCAGGAGACTCCGATACCTCGTAGACGAACGCGGGCAGTGGAAAGCAAAGGGCATCACGATTGCCAAGGCTCTAAAAAAAGACAAAGAACACATCGAAAAAATCCTCCCGACAATCGAGGAAGATGCAAAAACCGGCTTCCTGTGTATGGTCGCCCGCGACAGTGACGGTGCAATCATCGGCTGCGCAAAGCTCACGCTCTGTGATGCAAAGACCGCGATGCTCTCCGCAATGTGGATCGCTGAAGCGTATCGTAAAAAACGGCTGGAAATTGCCATCATCCGCGCCCTTCTCCACACAAGAACGGCTGGAAAAATCTATGCGGCGGCGACTACTGAAATGCACGATGTCCTGAGCGAAATCGGATTTCTCGCCATTGAAAATGCCCCGAAAAACATTGCGGATGCATGCAACCCCAAGGGATCTCACAGCATACCGATGATGATCGAAGCGCATAAAAGCACTGTCGACTCCTCGCTTACCGCACGTCCCGATCTCCTCGTCATCGACGGCGGCAAAGGACAACTGAGCGCCGCACTCGATGCCATGGCAATCATCGGCATTGATCTTCCCGTCATCGCTCTCGCCAAAAAACAGGAAGATGTATTTGTGCGCGGCAGAAAAGATCCACTGATTCTTCCAAAAGAATCCCCTGCGAAGTACCTCCTCATGCGTCTGCGGGACGAAGCACATCGCTTCAGCAACGCGCACAGAGAGAAGCGCCTAAAGCACCGCGCTTTTGAATCTGCATTATAAAGAAGCTGCAGGATCTCCCTCCTTCAGATGCCCCTTGCGCTGATACTTCGTCACCACATCGGAAATGAGAGAAGCCACGCGTTCTGCGTGGGGTACGTACCGAAGAGTGAGTGCATCCCCTCCAAGCCCCTCTTTGAGATTCAACGTCAGCGTACCAAAGGGAAAAAGATTAAGAAATTGCGTCGAGGAGCTGACACCTCCCACATTCTCAAGATGAATCGGCTTTTCCTCATGGCGGATGAATGACGTTTGATCGACGAGCACCATCTTCTCCGTCGTCAGCAGAATCATGTCGTAGCGCCAGTCGATGTAATCGCGGAGGACATGAAAAAATACGAAGACAATCCAGACCGCAGCCGCAGATCCGATGATCTCATACAAGGGCCACTCGTACTCCAGTGCAAGGAAAATCACTACAAGCAAAGCAATAGTGATACAAGCCTCACGAACCGTGCGGAAGAGAAAAGACATCCAGTGATACCGCGTAAGCAGCACCTCCTCCTCCCCTTCCGTGCAGTAACGCTGACGGATCTTTTCTGCGATGCGGGTATCGAGTGCGAAGAAGCGCATAGGGCATAGCTTATCTCGTACATTCTTTTTGCAACACCTGTTTGTTCTCCGTACAATTTCGCATGCAGCTCGTATGCCGCTGCCAGTTACGTTCTTTTTGCTCTCCGGCGGCCCCATCGTCTATCGGTTAGGACACTTGGTTCTCATCCAGGAAAGCGGAGTTCGATTCTCCGTGGGGCTACCAACCTTCGCGCAGCGTAGGTTGCCATCCGTAGCCTTTTGTTGGTGCCTTGTTTTGCAGCAACAAAGCCGCTGCGGCTACGGTTGGCGAGCCAACAAATTTGCACTGCTGATCCGGTAAACGACAAACCAAAAAACGCCCCTCAATGCCCCAGCACTCTCTCGATTCTGCGGTCAGGAACGAGCCAGATAACGGCGACCAGTGCGTACAGGCTAAGAGAGATCCACTGGTGAACACCCGTGAGCGCAACGGCAACGACATAGATCATAAGGGAAATCTTTCCTTTGAAGTCACGCCCTATGGCTTTCCTCAGGAGATGATTGGCGTCACCGTGAGCGGTGATCGCCATAACCAGAAAGGAATACCCGAGCGCGGCGAGGAGGAGGATCACGCCATACAATGCTGTCGGAATCATGGCGAAGTGTGTTTGGGCCATCCAAGCAGTTGCAAACGGCACGAGCGAAAGCCAGAAGAGGAGATGCATGTTTGCCCAGAGAATACGTCCATCGACGTGATCGGTAACCTGCATCAGGTGGTGATGATTGTTCCAGTAGATGGCGAGGTACACAAAGCTCAGGACGTAGGCGAGAAACAGCGGCAACGTCGGTCCGAGGGTTGCGATATCGTCACCTTCAGGAATCTTGAACGCAAGAACCATGACGGTGATAAAAATGGCGATGACGCCGTCAGTGAATGCCTCGAGGCGAGTGGTCTTCATGGGAAAATTATACCATTCACTATGGGCCTGACACGCATGGAAATAAACACCCCTATCACTTCTTCTTCATCGCAACTGCAGCCTTGGGCAACACCTCATCGTCCATCGCACGCATGTCCCGCAACCCGATGTACACCTGCCACATGTCCTCCACCTTGTTTGCTGCCTGTTCCAGAAGGTGATAATTGCGAAACGATTGTGCAAATTCTCTCTGATCTACATCATTAAGCGTTCCTGCGCTGAGCCCTTCCTCCAGCACCACTCCACGCTGGTATTCCGGAATTTTTGCAGAGGAATGTAGGGAAAGCAAAAAGACTGTCGCGGCTCTGTCCACGGAATCACGCAGAATCTTTACCTGCTCCGGAGGCGTCTTACGGGTGATCATCAGGAGTTGATCGACTGCCGTCCTGAGTGCACTCAGAGATTCTGTGCATGCTGGAAAAGTGTAACCAGCAGGCTCTCTTTCCGCGCGCTCCAGAGACGCGCACAGATCTTTCAAAACACGCACGGCGTTGCCAAGATCGACTTGCTCGCGACTGGGCGGAGTAGGTGGAACAACAAGAGCGGGAACAGCTCTGCCCCGGAGAGTCTCGAGTACCGTTTTACCATCTTCCGGAGCAAGTTGCAGGATCGTGTCTACTGCCCTGCGCGCAACCTCCGCCATGGCAATCGCA
>CAYYFD010000017.1:0-14730 GCA_964471125.1 uncultured Candidatus Peribacteria bacterium | reverse complement strand
CCGACACTCCGGCTTTTCAATGGATGTCGTATCTGTGTTTCTGATCTCTTTCCTGCAAGCGATGGGTCCTTCAATGCAATGTAGCGTCCGATGACTGCTATGCCGCGATCATGAGCAATCGTAATAATCGCAGGGAGGTCATACAGCGGGCGAACAAGCTTCAGTTCCGTTGCCATGGGAGCTCCCGTCGAGAAATACACGGATGATCCCTTTACGTCGATCACCAGTGCGGGGTGAGAGAATTCCGAGATACGATCCATCGTTTCCTTGAGAAAATCATCGTTTGCGACACTTGAAGGTGTAAGAAATACACCGCGCTCTGGATGGGGCATTGCAGGCGCCGCCTCATGGAATTCTGCGCTCTCCGGGACGTGAGGTGGTTGAAGTGTCCAAGCCGAATGCTCTGCGGGAGCTGGTATCTCCGGTGCTGCTGCATGGACTTTAGGAGCCTCAATATCCGGAAGATGCTTTGCTCCCGGTTCTAGCAATTGAGGTTCATGCGATGCGATGTCGAGTCTCTGCCCCTCGGTGATCGTGACAGTTGTTTCACGTGACGCAGGCGTGGATTGCAGTTCCATAGTGATCAATGCAGCTGCAGTTGCTACACCGAATGGCAGCAGCCAGAGACTTAGCTTTCGCAAGGAGGATATGTGTTCCTGTTGAACAGTTTCAGCGGAATCGCTGAGTAGATGCAGTTCGGTAACTGCACATAGAGTTGAGCGCTGGATGTCGTGAATGGAGTTCATGTATGTTTGATTTAATTGTATTTTATTATATAATATTGTTTTAGTCAAAGCATTTCTTCAAACGCAGTTATCCTGCATAATTTCTCTGTGACATCGAAGATTCATGCCCCCGTAGCTCAGTGGCCCAGGTTTACGCAGTAAACCGTTATCTAAGAAATATTTGCGATCATTGTTTATAGTAATATGCGGAAGATTCATGCCCCCGTAGCTCAGTGGATAGAGCAGTAGGTTTCTAACCTATTGGCCGCAGGTTCAATTCCTGCCGGGGGTACCATACTGGATGATCTGCGTAGTTTGCGAGGAGGTTGAAGGGTTCTTTTAAGTCCCAGAGCAGCTTCCCGTCTTTCAGCGTCATGTTCTGGAAGACAAAGTTGATCAGTTGCCTCTTTTCCATCGTTTCAGAACGACTGAAAATCTCGTAGGCTCGCTTTGCGAGGTCTAATACAAGAGAAGCTGTGACATGGTAGGTATGATCTGCCTTGTTATGGAGTTGCATCGACTCAAGGATAATCGACTGCCGTTCTTTGTATTCCTTCAACTTCTTGTCGTACATGTCCGCAGTAATACTACCGTCGAGCTTGTCATCGTACATTTTGCCGATGCGGACTTCGATCTTTTCGTATTCAGTTTGTAGATCTCTCATGGATTGCACGTGGAAAGTCGCTTCTGTCTTGCCGTGGTTCTTCAGAGTATCGACAAGCTCATCGATGAATTTCTGCGGAAGGATCAAGCTTTTAAATACCTTTTCAACGACACTCACAAAGTCTTTCTCTTTCGCATATGTTCCTCTCTGGTCGCAATCCCTGTTGCAGCAGTTGTAGTAGACGTTTATCTCACGTTTGCGCTGTGGAGTGATTGTAGAGCCACAGGAAGCACACTGTATAAGCCCACGGAACATGAACGGCTTTGCAGCGTACTTGAAACGTTTCTTGTGCCATCCTTCACGCACTGCCTCTGCCCTGCTCCACTGTTCTTCTGAGATGATTCTTTCGTACTTGTGCGGGTATTCATTGCCTTTGAGCCGCATGAGGCCGTAATAGAAGGGATTCTTGAGGATTTGCTCGATCATGCTAACACCAAGGGCTTTTCCTTTGAGTGATCGCAATCCTTCTTTCTTCATTTGCTTCGCAAGGAGGATCATCGACGAATTGCCCTGTCCATAAACTTGAAAGATCTTTTTGATGAAACGAGCACGCTCAGGATCGGGAACGATCCACGGCCTGTCATTTTCCGTCGTGATATTCAGGTAGCCGATAGAAGCCCTACCAGTCCATTGCCCTGATCGGATCTTCTGCTCATTGCCTCGTTTCACGTTATCACTGAGCTGTAAGACGTAGGCACGAGCAAAGACGACTCCCATATCCCAGCGGATCAGTTCGGCGCTATTGGAGTCTTTCTGCAATGTCAGGTTCTCACGCAGGAAGTGGATCTCGATCTTGCCATCCTTCAGGAGCTCAAGCAGTACGATAGATTCTTTGAAGCTCCGTTGTACTCGGTCAATCGTATCGGCTATCAGCGCAATCGGTTCCTTCGAGTCACGGATCATCTTGATAATCGCATCAAATTTGGTTCGGTTCCCGTGTGTCGAGGATTCAGTAATGGAGTGTGTCTCGATCACCGTCATTCCTTTGCGCTCGGCGTAGTCTTGCAATCGTTGGACTTGAGCAGGAATAGAGTGTCCTAGCTCCTGCTCAGCCGATGAGACCCGTGCGAGGATGATTGCTTTCATGTTAGTGGTCGTTAACGTATCATGAAAATGCGTTAATTAATATATGTTTTTATTAACATGTATGATAAAGGTCAAGACAGAAGCTGAAGGAATGGCTTCGAGAAGAAGATCTTTGTTTTGCCCAATTTTCGCTCTTCTAGAAGCTCTGCATCGATAAGGATCGCAAGGTACTTTGATGCAGTTTGCCTTGCAGCAAGGTTAAAGCGCTCTTGTATGAAGTCGATGGTGATGAGCGGACGAGAAAAGAGGCACTCGACGAGATCATGATGTTGCACCTTGATGGTGGCTGGTATGTGAGATCGGAAGTCTTTCATCAACTTGTCGATCTTCTCGACTCTCTTTGCACCTTCCTCAGCTTGTGCCTGCACGCCTTTCAGGAAGTAGAGCACAATATCGCCAAAATCGCCTTCTCTGGTTTTCTGTAGCAGACGGTAATAGTCGCTCTTGTTCTTGCCGACATAACCGCTAAGGAAGAGTACAGGGAGATCCAGTAGCCCAGACATAACGAGGTAGAGGATCATGAGGATGCGTCCCACTCTGCCATTGCCATCGAGAAACGGATGGATGCTCTCGAATTGATAGTGGAACACAGCCATTTTGATGAGCGGGTCGGTATTGTCGGTGTTGTGATTGATGTACTGCTCGATATTCTGGAGCAGGTCACGCAGAAGCTTCTCTCCTTCCGGCGGAGTAAATAGAACTTCTTTCGTCGCAGAATTTTGAATCGTGACTGGCATTTTGCGAATGCCGAACTTGTTTGGTTCGACGATCTTCTGGATATCGATGAAGTCATTCGTCGAGAGGAAGCCCTTCTTCCTCACAATCGAAAGTCCGTGCAGCATTGCATCGCGGTAGTGCAGCACTTCCTTGGCGGGTCCACTGCGCTTCTTCTCGGGTAATAGTTCCATCTGAAAAATCTCCTGCATCGTCGTATTGATGTTCTCGATCTTGGAGCTGGCAAGAGACTCACGGACGAGCAGAGGACTGATGAGGATGGAGCTATCGGGCAGCTTGCTTGCCAGTGCATTAAGACGTGACAGAGCCTTGTTTGCAGCGTTGACTGCCTTCAGGATCGCAATCTGATCGAAGTCATACTTCGGAGGCAGGTGCGGGAGGGAGTTGTGAGGTTTGAGGGGGTTGAACATAGAAATGAGGTTAGGAAACACTGCGATTGATCAATGCTCGTTCATCCTTTGTCAGTTCGTAGAGATCAAACACCAATTCATCAATTTCTTCTTTGATCTTGTCTTGCTCCTCCTTGTCGAATGCTGATAGTGATTTTAGTTCTGCAAGCCCTATTTGCCGCGCTCCTAATAATGATTTCTGCGAACCAAAATATACATCTAATGTCTTTTGGATCAGATTTGTCGAACCTTGTCTGATCGCTGCCCTCACTTCTTTTGGTCCGCTTTTTAAGACCAAACTAGTACCTTCAACTCTCACGTCATCGAAGTGCTGTATAAGAGTATCGACATCGACGAGATCAGCAAAGGTTCGTTTCTCCATTTCAAGCATACGTTCTGTCAATTTAATTATTGCCTGTTTTTTCTTTTTACTATCTACGGAATCTATTATAGGTATTCGAATGAATTTCTTTATTCTTTGAGCAGTAAAAGAATAGCACTTTTCTTGTTTGATGTAGAAAAACTTAAGAAGTAACTGAAAATTAATTTTGGAATTTAATAGCGAGAAAAGGTAAAGGATCTCATCCTTAGAATCAGAAGAAATAATCCCGTAAACAGCCATTGCAAATACAATGGGAAGCTCAGTAACGTAAAAATGTTTTGGATTATTAATACTCCAAATAATTTTGTATTGCTTCCTTATTGTTTCAAGACCTTGGCTATTTTGTGTAAATCCAATTTTATTCTCTGGATAGTATGTTTCGGCTGAGAATAAATAATTTCCAAAGCCAACAAAGTGTTTTAAATCAGGAATGAGATAGTGCTTGTCTGTACCTGATTTATTTTCATATTTATGTTCTTTGTCTAAAGTAAAACCAACATCGAAATAGAATCTATCGCCAAATTTTTCTTGTGCCTTTAAGTGTTCATAATATACGGATATATCCTCGGAATTCTCTTTGTACTTTTCGAATAATCCAAGCATTTCCTTTTCCCAATTGATAAAGTTCCAATTTTCAGAATTTATTTCGAGTAATGATTGTGGAATAAATTTTGAAATATTTTTCTTATCTGCTCTCATTTTTGATAGTACCTCTGGGACACTCTCATCTTCCTCAGTACTGTGTTTACAAAAGACCTGACTAGATTTTATTGGTTTCTTTTTGCTACAAACTATAATCAAGCTAGAAGTGCGTATTTTCTTTTTTTGATTTGTTCCTCTTCCAACAAAGAGATTGCCAGCAAAAGTAATTATCTTTTCAATCGTGTATTCAGTACTCAGTCGATAACGCAATACATCGAGATCTGGGAGATAAAGAAGTGTTTGCGGAATGATATAGCAAAATTTTCCGTTCTCTTTTAGAAGACCGAATCCTAGGGCTACAAAAAATGCATACAAATTGGGCTTAGGACTGTATTTTTTCCTATTCTTAGGAGTCGAGTGCAAATTCCAGCCATATATATTATTTAAACTTACATCAGAACCTTTTTCTTTCAGCAGATTAAAGACCTTTATGCCCATTTTGGAACATTCGTTATAGCTAATATAAGGAGGATTGCCGATTACGAAATCGAAACGCTTGCGCGGAATGGTTTTCTTGCCACTCCCCATTGTATTAAGACTGTTTTTCATTTCATCCAGATCACGCTCTTCACGCATAAAACCTGCGTAATGCCAACCGAGAGCAATTTTTTGCTGCCCTCCCTCTCCACTTCCCGCAACTCTTCCGCCAATTTCACCAACAAATTCTGCTACAGAGTCCTCCGTGACGAAGAGCTTTAGCTTCTTATCGATAGGATTGTTGTATTTCTTATTTACGATGATAGGAAGCATCTTCATAAGAATGCTCATTTCCGCAAGATAAAGTGGAAATTCTGCAATATCCAAACCGAAAATATTATTCAGAACCTCTTGCTCGATCTTCCTTGATTCTTCTTCCTTCGAGTAGTCTCTCGCTTTTACAATTTCACGTACTGCCGAATAGAGAAATGTGCCGGACCCGCAGCTTGGGTCGATGATAGAAATATTGTCGTGCCCCCGTTTCTTTATTTCTGCCGCGGTATAACCGATTTCCTCAAGCATAAAATTCACGACAGCTGGATCGGTGAAGTACTGACCAAGTTGCTGTTCCTCATAAAGCTCTTTCAGATAGTTTTCGTAAATTGCACCGAAAATGTCATTTTGAACGTCTGCGAAGTGATACTTCTTAATGAAGACGAAAATATCCAGAAATGGCGCAACGTTCATCAGGTTGTCTTCTCCTGAATGCACGATGTCTTTTACCTGTCCAAGGATGGCTGCTTGTTCCGTATGAAATGGTTTATAAATATTCTCAGAAATCTTTCCGCTCATTCCTTCCAAAATCATCAGAACGGAGTTGAAAGATTCTTTCTTGAGATTCTGATGGATGACTTCCGATTTCTTTGCAAACTCTTCCTCGAAATCATCAAATACGTTATCGACGAGTGTTTTATAAAGAATGAACTGGATGAGATACGAGTACGCTATCTCTGTTGCTTTTTTGTCGCGTTCCTTGCCGTCCTTGATACTTCGGAAGTATCCCGCATTGAGCAGCTTGTCCTTGAGCTTTTTGATAATGTCCGTAACATCTTCGAAGAACCGCTCTCGGTGCTCATCGACCATCAGACGCTGGTCAAAGATCTCCATTTTTTGCTGACCAACTTGCTCTTCAAAGAACGAAAGATAGTAGTTTTTCGGTTTTACATACTCATCCCAAAATGTGCGGAATCGTTCAGGTTCCGCGAACATTTCTTCAATAGTGAATTTAATATGCTTCTTATCCTCTATTTCTCCATAATAGAAACGCCACTCAGATCCATCAGTCAGAATGCCGTATTTTTTATCAAAAGCCGTTCTGTATTTCAGAATCTGCCACTCGCCTGATTGTGCTTTATCCAATTTTTCAACTTCTACAGGAATAACCACTTCGCTATCCATGAAAATCACGGCATCCGCTTGACCGCCTTTGTTCCGTTCTTCAAGCATAAATTCACCTTTCCTGCTGTGATCTTCAGTCGATTTCAGCCCACGTTTGAGATTGAATAGATCGGAACTCTGAAAGACATCCCAAACGAAGGATTGAACGCCGGAACCTACTTCGCTTTTCTTGTAGTGTTCATGCTCTTTTTTCCAGAGTTCCTTGAGTTCTGCCAAGCTGGATTGTGAATTGTTGCGTGAAGCCATTGTGTTAAAATGTATAGGAATAATTCACATAAGTGAAGTTTCAGATTGCGCCTTCGCTCGACGGTACGCCTCGAATCTGCTGAGGCACTCTTCAATATCTCTCACATACTCATGCAAAGCTCCTTGCCTCGCACATTCGCTTAATTCGCATAAGTCCTTGCTTATCCGCTGCCATGTTCGCTTCCCAGCCTGTTCTTCCAGCACGCTTCTGAGCCCACGGACTCCCATTTCCCGTGCGAGCAGTAGCAGCCCTACCCTGTAAATTGCCTGTTTTGGCAGGATCTTTGACTGAGATGCGATCACATTTTGCAGGACGGCCTGTGCAGTGCCGCACTTACCGAAGAGGCAGAGGTTCTGTTCAGCGATGAGATCCTGCCAGTACTTCAAGATGACACGTTGCCAGAGCTCACGACTGAAGACGGACAGAAAGGTTGGTTCGCTCATGAAGCCAAGGCTAGAGAGGACAGACTTTAGCTTCGCACGTTTACTCAGCCGTACTTCCATCCGCAGAAGCTCGGTGCGTTCTTCCCGCAGCTCCTCGAAGAGTGAGAATTGCTGCGGTAGCTGCTCCTTATCGATTGCCCTGCCCTTCGACTGGTTTAAGTCACTTATCTTGTCGTACAGGACGAAAGAATGCGATGCAGCGTAGTACTGAAGCGACTTTCCTTCATTGCGGAAGTCTGTCTGCGAGAGATCCAGCTTGCGCGTGAGGTTCACCTTGCTGAGCTCCTTGATGACGTAGCTTGCCGTGTAGCCACTGCTTAAGGGGATATTCTTTGCGACGTGCAATGCCGAGACGTTTGCTTCCCTGAGCGCATTAGCATTTGTGCGGATACCCATATCGAGGAGTACGCGCAGAAGTCGCTGGATGACAGCCTCGAAGTCATCTTCAGAAAGTTCGTCGACGTTATTTCCAAAGAGCAGCTTCGGTACGGAAAATTCGATCTTGAGTGGGATAGTTGCAGTGCCAGCATTAAAGCGCCTACGGATCGTCAAACGCGGTTTGTAGATACCTTCTTTACGTTCTGAGGGCATGGCATTGTTCACGTGCTTCGTCTGCATGTTACCTGCCTCGTGGACACGATGAGTCGGAGGTACAAAGCACATATGATCGAGGATCTCGTAGTCCTGCCATGGCACGGTGAGAACGATGGTATCGATCATCGTTGCTTGCGGGATTTCCTCTGTTTTACTTTCTTGAGTCCACGCTTGATGCGCTCAGTCAGCAGTTTCTTTTCGTAATCCTTCATCAATTCATCGAGCATGCGAGTAAATTCTGAATCTGCATTTTTCTTAGACATAGAAAAAGGGGGTAAGAAATTACTCAGAGCGATAGCGCTCTGGATTGGTACGTTTATCGATGTCCAGAAGCAGCGCGAAAAAGCCGACCAGATTTTCCGTCGCATCGAAGTTCAGACCGTCCGCAGCGTTCTGCGTCGATTGATCATCCGATGATTTGCGCTCTGCAAAAGACATTGGTGCAAGCGTATGCACCGCGTTCCTTACTTCTTCTTAAGTCAGCTAAGGTACTCAGGATTGATCTTTACTGATGTGTTTGTTTGGATTAGGAAATCATCGATTTTAGCTTGAGTTCGGATACTGGCCTTGAGCTGGTATGCTGCATTGTCGTAGGACTTCCTTCGCTTCGTGTTCGGCTCGTTATGATCAATGTCCTCAATAATCTCATCATAGAGCCACTCTTTGCCGAGTGTTTCTTCTTCTGCCAAGACTTGAGCTAGGTTCTTCTGCTTCGCAGCTCGTGCAAGCTTCACAACTTGATCATGAATGATCAGCGTCTTCGACTGATCATCGTAGGCAATTGCACGCGCCTCAGGAATATTCATCGGCTTGAAGTAGAATCTGCCAGTTTGTACGTCACTGAGTGGCAGAGCACCCTTCTGCCAAGCAAGAAAAAGACACTCGACGAAGGGTAGGTACTCTCCATGCTTCAAGCTCTTCTCTTCCCTGAGCTGTGCCTCAAGGACAGAGTGCTTGAACATGACACCTCCGCGTTGCAATGCACTGGCTATACGCAATTGATCCCTCAAGAAGTACTGCGTCTTTTCAAGAGGATAGAACGGTACTCGTCCCTCGTTACTCTTGAGCTGATCGATGAATCCCTGAAGGTATGCAGTCAGGAAAGGGAATTCCTGTTTCTGTACTACAAATTCCATGACGAAGTTGTGCTCAAGGAGCTGGAAGAATTCATGATCGAGTCGTCCACTGAAATGCCATAGAAACGAGCTGAGTTCGTTTGCCAGCTTCTTCTCTGAAAAAGGTGCTTTGTCGTATCCCTTACGATCGAGCAAGATGCCGACAATCACTTCCATTGTCTTGATGTCCTTCTTACTTTTGCCAACTCGAAAGAGATTGATAAAGCGTTCGGTATCTCGGTGCTTCGGGATTGGTCGCTTCACTGCTGCAAAGCAATATAAAGGAAGATCTCTCAAAAGCTTGTGTCGCTGCACAGCATCGAGGTCATCCATTACAATCGTTACACGGTCAGTTTCAGGCTGCGAGGCTTGAATCACTGCCTTCAGTAATGTGGAAAGGTACGCCGTAGAGGGGTAGAGCCGCTTCACGGCTTCCTATTACATCATGAATCGCTCCGTGTGCATACTGCTGAACGGAATTTGTCGTCTGTCCTTGCAAAGCGACATAAAGATTCAGGAGCTCCTGCGAACCGTGAATGCCCTCACGATCAATAGTTACCCAGAATGGATCTGCTTCTTTTGGATAAATCCGTATTTGCACCGTATTATCCGCAAGCGCAAACACTTCGTACTTTTCGATGAGATCATCCTGAAAGCTCGCTTCCTGAGGCAGTATTAGTTGTAATTCCTTGTTTTGTAACGAGTAATAGACTTTTGGCAGCTGTAGCAAGACATCGTGCTCCTTCAGTACTGCTTCTATCCATTCACGATCTGGCTTCCAGTCAGCCTTTGGATTAGTCGCATTTTCACGATCTTCTTGAGAAAGATCGTGCAGGGCTTCGGGTCTGAATGTTGGTTTTTGATCCATAAATCAGCTTATTGTAGCAGAAAAATGGCTTTTCTTCTATGGTCTACTCCTCAGAAAAGTAGTCTGCGTCAAGGCGCTTCACTATATAGGTTGATTGCTGTGAAACCCCTACATCGTGTTCGATCATTAGCTCTGCTAATTGTTTTCCATCGATCAGGACAATCTTCGTATCCAGTGAAGCAGCATACTTTCGTGCTTCCTCGGAGAAATACGAAGTAGTGATATACACACCCTTTTTTGCATGATGACCCGCAAGAGCACCCATAAACTCTCGCACATTCGGACTGCCAATTGCAGAGTCTTCTTGGTAGCGCTTTGCTTGTATGTAGATGGTATCCAGACCGAGCTTGTCTTCCTTGATAATGCCATCAATACCACCGTCTCCACTCTTGCCGATCGCTTGCCCTGCATCTTTGAAAGAGCCTCCATAGCCCATCTTTAGTAGCAAATCGACGACTAGGCGCTCAAAGAATCTCGGCGTAAAAATTGCGATTTGCTCCAATAAACTCTTGGCAAGATCTTTTTTGATTTCCTCAAATGCACCTTCAATGCGTTCCTCCGGCGTCAGATCTTGCAGCGTAATCTCGGTTGGCTCTTCTTTTGTATCTGTTCCTGTGTCCCAGTTTGCTTTGAACTCAGGGTACTTCCTCAGGTCGGCTACGGTCAGTGTCTTTGGATTGCTGGCAAGATATTCTTCCCCTCGCTTCGTTATCTGCATGAATCCTCTGCGAGGGTAATGCAGAAACTCGGCTTTCTTCAGAAACGTGCGTGCCCAGCCTGTACGGTTGACGATCACTCGTTGATATCCTGACGGCAGTACTTGGCTGCGTTCTGCTTCTGAGAGCTTAAAAGCATCTGCCACATGTTCCACAGTTTCCTTCAGTGAGTGCTCCTGCCCATCTTTTATAAAAGTCAAAATCGGCAGCAAGAGTCCGTCAAATTTTGGAAGAGGCATGCGGACAGTATACCTAAATGTTTATCTGCTACTATCACGCACTGTCTCCATCCAAAGAAAAGCCTATGCAGCCGTACATCACCAAAACACAGTTTCTGCATTACCTGCAGTGCCCGAAGTACTTTTGGCTCGAAAAGAGGAAGCCTGAAGTTGTAGAATCCATACAGATCTCAGATTTCCAGCAGCAGATCATCGATCAAGGCATCGAAGTGGAGCAGTGGGCGCGGAAACTGTACCCAACTGGCACGCTGATTGTAGGAAGAGAGATGCAAGCAGTAGAGGAAACAAAGCGCTCTCTTGCGGAAGGTAGAAAAGTTCTGTTTCAGGCTACATTTCTAGCAGAAGACTTGTACGCAATGGTCGATATTTTGGAGTGGGACGAGGAACACAAATTTTGGATCATTAATGAAGTGAAAGGTACGACGTCGAAAGAGGTGAAGAAAGACGTTCACTATCAGGATGCAACGTTCCAGAAGATTGTTCTGGAAAGCGCAGGTGTTCCCGTCGGAAAGGTGCAACTGATTGAGCTCAATAAAGAATTCAGAAAAAAAGGCGATATTGATCCTGTCTACTTACTGAAGAAGACAGATATCTCGGATGAAGTAGCGACATTGGAGCCGGAAATACTTTTGCAGATCGCAGACGCAAAACGAATACTGAACGGAACGGATGAGCCTTCGTCGTGCGATTGCATCTATAAGAGCCGCGAACAGCACTGTCCTGCGTTTGCCTACTGCCACCCTGAGGTTCCCGAGTATTCGATCCATGACATTTGCAGAATCGGCTTGAGTCCGAAGAAATTGCGAGAGATGGTCGATAATGGCTGGCTTGCCATCACGGATATATCAAAAGAGTTTGAACTGAGTCCGACGCAGCAACCGCAAGTGCACGTCACCAAAACCAATGAAGTCATCGTAGAAAATAACAGCATTGAACGTGAATTATCCGTCATCAGCTACCCGATCTATTTCTTGGATTACGAGACCTATCCGGCAGCAGTTCCGGTGTTCGACGGATGCTATCCATTCCAGCAGGTTCCGTTTCAGTACTCACTCCATATTCTCGATGCACCTGATACCAAACTGCGTCACAAGGAGTTTCTGCATACAGAAGTGGGCAATCCGATGGAAAGTCTGGCGAAGAGATTGCGGGAAGACATTGGCGACGAGGGGTCTGTTATCGTATGGAACAAGAAATTTGAAGGGAAGTGCAACGAGGACTTGGCAGCTTTGTGTCCTGATTTGTCGATCTTCTTGCATGGCATCACGAATCGTTTTTACGATCTCATGGAAATATTCAGCAAACAGTTATTCGTTCATAGGGACTTCAAAGGCAGCTATTCGATCAAAGCCGTGCTATCTGTCTTGGTTCCCGCTCTTTCGTACGCTCACTTGGACATACGAGACGGCGGCATGGCATGCAGCACATGGAAAAAGATGATTTTTGAGACTCAGGATGCATCAAAGAAGCAGGAAATAGCTGTGAGTCTCAGGAAGTACTGCGAGTTGGATACCTTAGCGATGGTCAAAATTCTGGAGGCGCTGAAGGGGCAGCGTATTTCCTAGGTTTTACCGTCAATGAAAGTAGTCATCCGTAGGCTGGCTCTGACCCAAGAAGCCCTCTGAAGCTTTGTAGGTCATTAGCAATCTTGCCCCAATCGAACGTTCTGAGTGCATCCAATAGCGAGTACCATTTCTCCTTATTGTTAAATAATTAAATTTATTGTATAATATTAATAATGGAGCAGATGACAAATACCCCTCAACCGGACCTGAAAGACATAGAGGAAAACAAGGACCTCGCGGCTCTCAGCTATGCGTGGATCATGGCACCGGTACTACTCATTGCCAAAAAGCAGTCTGCGTTTGTACATTTTCACGCCAAGCAGGGAGTTGTTTTGTTTGTCCTGAGCATACTTTTTGTTTTCATTCCGTATGCCAATCGTCTTTTAGAACTTCTGATTTTCCTTCTGATGATCTGGGGATTTCTCGAGGCCGCACAGGGCAGGCGAACAGAACTTCCGTTTGTCGGAGCTCTTGCCCGCGGTAAGTTTTCTCTGCGTGGTTCATGGAAGCAGATTGTCGACGCAATTGTCGACTCGAAGCATTGGCTTGTTCGCTTGTGGAAGCACCATGATCCGGTGCAAAACACAGAAGGTCCGTCAGCAGTGATAGTGCATCAGGACATTCCACCGCTCGACCCTAGCAGCAAATTCCAGTAACCTTCATCTGACATGCCCAAGAAGATCTATCGCCGGATCATGCTCAAGCTCTCTGGAGAGGCTTTAAGCAAAGAGGGAAAGGGGCAGGGGATCAATGAGTCCGTTTTACATGTAGTTGCCAAGCGCATCGCAGAGCTTTCCCACGAGGGATTGCAGATTGCGATCGTCGTCGGTGGCGGCAATATCTGGCGCTACCGCGATACGACCGGAAGTGGCATTGAGCGCACGGCAAGTGACGCCATGGGCATGCTTGCTACCATCATGAACAGCGTTGCCCTCCAGGCTGCTTTGGAGTCGCAGGGTCTGACGACACGCGTGCTTTCAGCAATTGATGTCCCTCAGCTGGCAGAGGCTTTCATCCGCAGAAGGGCGATCCGTCATCTAGAAAAAGGTCGCATCGTCATTTGTGCAGGAGGAACGGGAAACCCGTACTTTACGACGGATTCTGCAGCAGCATTGCGTGCGCTGGAACTGAACTGTGATGTTCTTTTGAAGGCGACGAACGTCGATGGCATTTATGATTCCGATCCGAACAAGAACAAGAAAGCGAAGCTCTATACAACGATCAGCTATCAGGAAGCACTCGAAAAGCATCTCAATGTTATGGATCAGGCGGCATTCAGTCTCTGTGCGGAGCAGAAGCTTCCGATCCGCGTTTTCAATTTTCACTCAAAATCAGCCCTACTGAAGGCTGCCCTCGGAGGGGATGTGGGCACGTTGGTGCAATAAAAGACGTACTGCCAATGCGTCTCTACGGAGTGGTGCATAAGAGAATCATCTTTGGTATGCTGCTTACATGCCCACTGACTTACGTATTACACAGTTCCATCAATCTGCTGAAAAAGTGCATGCCCATCTTCTCTCGGAGTTCAGCAAGCTCCAGACAGGGCGTGCATCTGCTGCTCTCATGGAGAGCGTTTCTGTAGAGGCCTATGGCCAGAGACAGGCTCTAAAGGCTATTGCAGGAATCTCCATTCAGGACAGCAAGACCATTGTCATTCAGGCATGGGACCGGACCATTTTGGGAGATATCGAGCGTGCGCTGCAGTCCGGTGATCTCGGAGGAACTGTGCAAAACGACGGAAACGTCATCCGCGTCATTCTTCCAGCGATGACCCAGGAGCGTAGGGAGCAGCTCGTAAAAGTAGTATCCAGGCTTGCCGAGGAGGCACGCATTTCACTCCGTCAGCAACGGCAGGCAACGCATGATGCCGTGAAGCAGGATAAAGACGAGGATGTCCGCGAAACTCTTCTCAAGGAACTTCAGAAGGCAGTGGATGATATGAATGCGAAGATCGATACCCTGAAGAAGAGTAAGGAAGAGGAGTTGATGAAAGTGTAGATAGACTGCACATCTGGTATTCTCCCCGCATGTCCGTTCCCCGTATCGCTGTTGTCTCTTTTCCCGGCAATAACTGTGAGGTTGAATCGTTGCGTTCGATCAAAGACGCGGGCATGGAGGCCGTGTTTTTCCGCTGGAATGAAGACCGTAGCAAACTGAAGGACGTTGACGGGTACTTCATCCCTGGAGGATTTAGCTACGAGGACCGTGGCAGATCCGGCATGGTTGCCGCCCGTGATCCACTGATGGATTTTATCGGTCAGGAAGCCGAGCAGGGGAAAGTGGTCATCGGGAATTGTAATGGTGCGCAGATCCTCATGGAGAGCGGTCTGGTTCCCCTTGGTGGAGCGCTCGATATGAGCCTTGCACGCAACACCACCTCGGGAA
>CAYYFD010000016.1:0-15339 GCA_964471125.1 uncultured Candidatus Peribacteria bacterium | reverse complement strand
CCATGTACTCGATGGCTTCGGTGGCCGAACTGACGACGACCATCGTATTGCGCTCACGAGGCTGCTTGATTCCCAGCGCCTTGGAGAGAGGAACGTCGACGAAGCGTGCAGCAAGGAATTGCTCCCATGCCTCTTCTGTCCCCGGAGAAACCAGCTTTCCTTTTTCCTTAGGTCCAATGTACTCGTACCCTACGCAGGGTGTGATTCCCATCTTGATGCCATCAGCTACAGCAAACGAGCGCGTCCATCCGGGACGGCCCGTGTCGTCTGCGGTAAGACCTATAATGTGTGGCGCGCTCTTTGCACCAATTTCCTCACGCTCAGTGAATGGGTGCCGGAATTGAATCGGGCTAAACTTTCCCATTTCATCGCCTACGAGAAGACCTCCATTACCAAGACGCTGCAGCGCGCCTTTGATTTCCTCCCGCGTACGCATGCGACTACCGGTAATAACGCCACCGTTCATGACGTAGAGAAGTTCCCTTCCTACATCTCCTTCACTGGCAAGTATGCGACCAGGAAGCAGATCCCTATGCGATGCTTTCACCGGGTAAATATCGATTGGCGGAGTATCGAAGAGTCCGTCTCCTTGGTAGGTATCTGTACCAACAGCACCAAGACGCTCTGGTGGCACCTTGGGCACCGGCTTATTGCCTGGCCCCGGAACATAGACGATCTTTCCGCTGAGAATAGCGGCAATAGCATCGATCATCTCCGGTGGTGCGTCACCGGCACTCTTCTTTTTTTTCTGACCAAGAGCATCCCGTACGGCCTTCTGTGCTTCGGCGGATGATGCATACTCACAGGCAAAGAGCGTGCTCCAAAGAGGGCGCTGAACGCGATCCGTAAATTCTTTTCCGTAGAGAAGCGTGAGGTCATTGTAGTACTGGGTAATGTGGGACTTCTCAAATGTGTACGGAGGATTTTGTGCTATGCACTGGTCTCCGAGAGCATTTTGAAATGCATGTTCAGCACGCATCACCATATATCCGGCCATGGGAACTTCACGGGGATCAATGCCTGCATGCAACTGGCGATACTGGAGATTGCGGAAAAACTTCATGCCTACTCCGCCGACAAGCGACTTTCCCAGATTGAAATCTGCATTGATGAGCTGGGCACCGATCTCCTTCGAACCCGTACACCACGACATCGACTGCCAGTCGAGAAGCTCGCGCTGGTACCCCCGGAGTGTTTTGCCATTCGCTTTCCATCTGTGTGCTTCCAGATCACGGATACCGGTAAAAAATTCGGCTGTGAGTCTTTGGGAGGAGGGGTCGGCGACTGCATATTTCTTGGCCACAAACTCCTCAGGATCTTCAGGGGGAATGTAGGCCTTCAATCCCCCCTTCCCCTTCCATGCATCACTCTCTTTGGGAAACATGGCAAAAAGCCTCGCAACTTGAGCACGGTACTGAATACCGAATTCCCGCGTTGGTTGCATGCTTTCACCTCTGGTTACTTTGAGAAGCTCCGGCGGCGTGGGAAGACGTCGTATATCCATAGGCTGGCGGCAGATGCTACGCAAAAACGGCAGGTGTGACAAGAAAACGCGTCACCTTGCATCTGGAGATATGACGAGAAAAATTGACATTACCGCTACCTCTGGGAGGATAGGCCCCTTATGCCTGAATCGGAGACGCTTTCAGCGGCAGAGATTGATGCACTTATAGCACCGGTCAATCCCCGGGAATTTCGCATAGAGGAAGCTCATCGACCGGATCGCATGAAGCGCAATAGTCACAGTTTCAATGCTGTCATACGCCAGCGTAGTCATGTCTGTTCACTCCTGGCGGCCATTCGCTTTAAGATCCTAGGTCTCGGACGCAAAGAGTATGCCAACGCAACGGGCATCGACCGAAATACTATCAGAGCAATCGAAAACAAGGATCATGAACATACACTGCACTGGCGCTATAGGACGATTCTTAATCTCATCAGGCACTGGGAGCAAAACCCGGAGATCGTCACACCCGCGCATATCCAAGCGGTGATCGATGGGATTCTTGCAGACCGTAAAGAGACCATCGAAGGACTCTTCTTCGAAAGCGAATACCGATTCGGCCAAGGAACGATGAAACGTGACGGCCGAATCACACCCGGTGCTGTACGGGCCTTTCGGAATACTCCATATGTTCCACCCTTTGCCCCCCTACAAAAAATTGCGGAAGCCGCGGAGGAAAGGGGAAAGCCAATGGACATCGAGCGTATGCAACGCATCTGGTCCGGTGAAGCGCGCAAAATCCTCACAGAGAAGCGTGATGTGCCCGCTTCACTCGCCGAGCTTCATGTACAAGCAGAGATGAAGGGATCCGATCTCCTCAGTAGCCGAAAAATGCTTCGTCATACGCGAGTCTCCGCAGCGACGCAGATCAGCCGCTTTGCGATGCCACCATGGGATGAGGCGGAACCGGTTGCATCACAACTTATTGCAGCAGATAACATCGGAGCTCTGGAGCAGCAATGGGAGAAAGACTTTGCACGGGAATCCCGGCGTCCGGGTTTTCATACACAGGTCACGGGAGTCCAAACCGAACGCGGATTCTCGGATCACAAAATGAAGCGCATTCTCGGCGTCGAAGGTACGCGTCCATTTGTCCTGATGCGCGACCCTGTGATCGAAGGAAGGTCCGACGCCAATACCGAGGCACCCCCTGCGGTCCTCGCGCATATCGTGGGGAGGTCACCGAGAGAAACAGAAAATCTCATCGGCATCTTCCGGGAAAATCGCTCGATGTGGCGCAAGCGCATGGGCTACCCGACGTTTGATAACCCCGTACGTCTGGACCGCGAGCAATGGGGAATAACGAATGGCGATCTTTCGGAAGCGCTGAGTGCAAAGCACTCGAAGAAAGACACTGATATTTGGGGTGATGCGCTTCCTGCAGTGCAGGCTCTGCGCAGCGAACGCAGCAAATGGCCACAGAGAGTTCTGATGCTTGCGGAAAATGGACAGGCAAATCTGAGTGTCGCCTCCTCTCCCGATGCCGAGAGAGAGGAAAGCCTTCAGGGGCACCTCCGTACAGTAATCAACCATCTCGGAATGCAGCGAGCCCGTGCAGCCATCGAACACCGCGACAGCTACATCGCACCGCGAAGCATCACGGAATCTATGACGCGCATGGCGGAGGAAGCTGCAGACGGGCGGACATCGGAAACGCACCGTGAGTTTCGTCAGCTCCATAGACTCACACGTGATCACAAACTCCTAAACAATGATGCATCCGTCCTGCAATACTGTTCATCCTTCCATATACGCCGCTACGCCGATGGCATCGAAGTACCATCTCTTCCTGTCCTCAGACATATCCTCAGTGCCGGTGGGATCCGTGATCCAAAGGCTCTGCAGAATCTAAAAGACGAATGGGCCGACCGTTTTTCCCTCCAGCTTCAGGGAAAAATAGAGGTCCCGAAAGACATTGCCGCGCAGTATCCCAAGCTGCACGCCGTACCAAAGTGGATCAGAAAACCAAAAGCACATCCTGCCCTTTCTTCGGCGATGCTGCACTGCATCGGGCGTGTGGGAACCTCAATGTCACGCTTCGCCAGAGATCGTATGGCATCATCCAATGCTGCAGATACTCTCACGCAGACCATCAAAAACATCGATGAGCTGAGCGCAGGTACCAATGTGAGCAATGACATCAATCGCCATATGGCGGAAATCCTCCTTGCAGCAGATATCACCAAAGGGACGCCGCAGTGGGACTGGATCCATATGCTACAAGCGCATCGGCAGCAGCCACTGCCGGCATTCCGTGCATGGAGAAAAAAACTCCCAAAGGTCGCCCGCACTCCGTGGAATCTTCCCGGTCTCACCAAAGCCGATATAGAAAAACTGGAGGCGCGAAAATGATGCACAAAAAAGGCCGGCACTCACGAGGAGTGCCAGCCGATTCCCAAAAAAATTCCGGCTGCGATTAGGCAGCCTCTGTGACCAATGGCGGTCCAAAAAGCTTGAGATACCAATGAAGATGATAGACATCTTCGATATCCAGCTCGATAGCCGCGTAGATGACCTGACGACGAGGATCCGTCAGACGACCCATTTGCATTTCACGAATGACGACGGCCTTGAGATTCTCGAATCCCTGAGAGAGATGAGCAAGCAGCTCCTGCTCTTCCGGAGATAGAAATCTCTGTCTGGACCATAGGTCCGCGTGGACGAACTTCATCCCTTGCCGGAGTGCTCCGAGCAGGCGTGACTCATACGGTCTGAGTCTGCCAAGCCGGGCAATCTTGCGCTCGAGATGTGCCCGCACTGCGTCTGTGCAGTACAGATCTTCATCATGATGCCGCAACCGCATTTGGTTCCATCCTTTGTTTGGGGTCCATTGCAGTGCATTCCGTTTGGCTACTCCGCCAACTGTCAAATGCCCTGCAAAAACCCCACGCTATGATGTAAAAGAGCCGTAACATCCTAATGATTTTTGTGTAAATGTCAAGCGTACACTCTCTGACCAAGGGAGATTTTTTAGGGAGGCCCGGCGACATCAGTGTCGCCGGGCCAAGTTTCCCCAGCTCAATCGTCGACGTCTGCGGCGACAAGGCGATCCGCTTCGGCAACAGCTTCATCGAGAGTCATTTCGTCCGACTCAAGGAGAAGCTCCAGAACCATGTGATCGAAGGCATCAATTGTGCCTTCCTCTTTTTGATCCTGCAGCCTTCGGATTGCATCGCTGCGACGTTCCATGACAACATGTGACATCTTCGACTCCTCGATCTGGGGTCCATTGCAGCAAACGAAGCCTGACTCGACCGGCACTCCGCCAGTCGGAAAATGGTCAGACGATATGCTGCAAAAACCCCAAAGAAATATGTAAAAGAGCCGAATTATCCTAACGGATTATTGAATTATGTCAATGGTCACTGTTTTGCCAGCAGATTGGCTATATTTTCCTATTGCCCACTTCTTTCTTTCCTTTCCCCTGTATCTACGGTAAACATGTCAGGTCATCTTCCCCTCCTCCATGTCCCGCATCCGCCAACGAGAAATCCACGCACGCCGCAAGAGAAAGATGAAGCTCTCCAAACTCCGCACGCAGTATGCCTCCGCGACCGGCGTCGCCAAGGAGCAGATCCTCGCAAAAGTCCGCAGAGTGTCGCCCGCCATGCTCGAGGAGCAGTTCGTTGCAACGACGAAGGGCAAGAAATAGTCAGCGGACCGTTACTCCGGTTTTCAGCTACGCATCCATTTCCGTGTGGAGTGTTTCGCGATTTCCAAAACGGGAACGATGGTCAGCGCTGCAAACGCGATGATCACAAGATCATCCGAAGGCAATGCAACGATACCTAGAGCACGTCGCAGGAACGGTACATAGAGCATGCATGCGAGAAGGAGGATCTCCCAAGCAATCGCGATATTCAGCCAACGGTTTTTGAAAGGCTTGTGAAAGATGGATGAGCGATCGGAGCGGAAGCTGTAGGCCTTCAAAAACTCGATGAGGGAAAGGGAAATGAAGGTCATGGTCATGGATTCCGGAAGGCTCCTGCCCGAATGCAAAGCCCAGAGGAAGAGCGCAAGGTTCACGCATGCGGACCATGTACCGCCGATGATCATGAGGGTGAGCGTACGACGGGAAAAAATCTTGCTGCCGTTCGCCCGCGGCGGCTGGCGCATCAAATCCCCTTCGGGAGGCTCCACAGAAAGCGCAAGTGCGGGAAGGCCGTCCGTCGCAAGGTTCACATAGAGAATCTGCGCAGCGGAAAGGGGCAGAGGAACGCCCATAAGGGAAGCGACGGTCATGAGAGCGATTTCACCGATGTTGGAAGAGAGGAGATAGAGAAGATACTTGTGGATATTGGCAAAGATCTGCCTTCCTTCCTCTACAGCCGCAACGATGGATGCGAAGTTGTCATCCGTGAGTGTCATGGCGGCGGCTTCGCGCGTGACGTCGGTGCCGTTGATGCCCATGGCGATGCCAATGTCGGACTTTTTCAGAGCGGGGGCGTCATTGACTCCATCGCCGGTCATGGCGACGGTATGCCCCCTGTGCTGCAGTGCCGTGACGATACGGAGCTTATGACTGGGGGAAACGCGTGCGTAGACCTCGATATCATCGATGACAGTCTCAAGCGCGCTTTCATCCATAGTATCCAGTTCCGCTCCTGTGACCGTGCGCCCTTCACCGAGAATACCCAACTCCCGTGCAATGGCCTGAGCAGTCACGGGGTGATCCCCCGTTATCATAATAACGACGATGCCAGCGCTCTTGCACCGCGCAACCGCATCAGCGGCTTCGGGGCGCGGAGGGTCGATCATGCCGACAAGACCCAAAAACGTCATACCCTGCTGTGCGGTTGCTATATCCCCTCCCTCTTTCATGGCAACAGCAAGAACACGTAGAGCCGTACCTGCCATAGATTGTGCTGCGGCAAGAATCTTCTCGCGATCATCAGCAGTCAGTGCTGCATATCCTTTCGCGGTGCGGATGCCATTGCACGCTCCAAGCATCATCTCTGGCGCACCTTTGGTATACGACATGCTGGCCCCGCCGACGTTATGTACGGTCGTCATACGCTTGCTTTCAGATGTGAAAGGAATTTCAGCAATGCGCGGGAACTGCTCGTCGAGTACTTCCTTTTTCAGTCCGGCCTTTGCCGCAAGGGCAATCAGTGCGCCCTCGGTAGGATCACCGCGGATCGTCCATCCGTCACCTTCGATATGCGTCAGTCGTGCATCGCTTGCAAGAGCTGCGGCCTGCAACATTTCCATGAGTAACGCATCCGGCGTGATTTCTTGCTCCCCGAGCAGGAACGAGCCGCGCGGCTCATAGCCCGCACCGGTCACATCTATAAAAGTGTCTCCGATAAATATCTTGCGCACGGTCATCTGATCTTTTGTAAGCGTTCCTGTCTTATCGGAGCAGATCACCGACGTACAGCCGAGCGTTTCGACGGCAGGAAGACGGCGGATAAGCGCATTACGACGCACCATGCGCTGCACACCGATAGCGAGAGAGATGGTGACAACAGCAGGGAGAGCTTCAGGAACAACGGCAACCGCAAGAGCGATGCCGAAGAGGAGAACATCAATGAATGCCTGACCGCGATACAGACCTATCGCTGCAATGACGGCGATGATGCAAAATGCTGCACGCGCGAGCGAATGCCCCATGCGGTCAAGGCTCTGCTGCAAAGGGGTTTCAGATGTTTCCACCGAAGAAAGCATTCCGGCGATGGCACCGAACTCGGTATGCATGCCGGTTGTCGTGACGACAAACGACCCACGACCATAGCTCACGGATGTTCCCGCGTAGACCATGTTTTTTCGATCACCAAGCGATGCCTTCTCTGTGATGATCGCTCCTGCGTCTTTTTCCGCCGGAACGGACTCGCCAGTCATTGCAGCCTCGTCAGTCTGAAGATTTACTGCAAGGAGGAGGCGTCCATCCGCAGGAACACGATCGCCCGTCGTAAGCAGGACGATATCTCCGGGAACGATCTCCGCCGCCGGCATGTCCACCTCTTCACCGTCCCGCAGCACGGTTGCACCCGGCGCGGCCATTTTTTTCAGTGCATCGATCGCTTTCTCCGCGCGAAACTCCTGCACAAACCCAAGAACGACAGAAAAAACCACGATCACGGAGATGGTGACAGCCTCAACCGTATGACCGAGCACTGCGGATACGCCCGCGGCAATAAGCAGGATCACCGTGAGCACGTTGCCGAATTGCGCAAGAAGGAGCTTGAAAGGAGATGCGCGCTCGGCGGCCTTCAGAAGATTTTGACCGTATTGAATCAACCGGTTTTTGGCTTGCTCGTGCGAAAGTCCGCGATGAACGTCCGCTCCGAGGAGCTGGCATGTCTGCGCGGCAGTCATGGTGAAATACGGGGTGCCTGCGGTGGACGATGAGGCGGGGTGTGAGGTGGATGTATGCATGACAAAATTGTGACGTAAATACGAAGGCTGAACAATGCTTGCCGCGCATTTACTCGGTCTCTTCCGATTCTTCGTGCTTCGTAATGAATCCCGTTGATGCCACCGTGCTCACGGGAAACTCCGGCTCCTGCCCCGCGGCAAGTTTCTCCACAAAATTACGTAGTCCGTCTCTCGAGAATACCGTCTCGCCCGAAAGTCCTCTCGCTTTGCCTGTAATGACAATTTCTTGCCCTCCATTGCGGATCACCACTTCTTTCACCGTAATACGACTGCGAAGCGAAAATCCGATACTCGTCTTCGACCACATTTCAAAGGGAACATCATCGACGGAAATAAGTGATCCGTCCGCACTGTAGACCGTCTTCGCCTGACGACCATCCGAAAGTGTAACCCATGCGTCCGTCCCTAGAACAATACTGCGATCACCCGCGTCAAAGATGTCTTCATGCCGCTCGGGCATCTGGCTGAGCGAAGAGGTTTCCTCGTATTCCTCGACTGCATTTTCGATGGTCGATGGCGATGCGCCCTCTTCTGTCTGCACAGCTGTGTGAACGTCATTGCTTGCAAGTGACGGAGTAGGTTTGCGCGGTGGCTCACATCCAGCAGTAAGGAATGCACCCAAAACTGCGGCGTACACAGGCCTGAAGGCGGGACGCTGCAGGGCGGCAGACGGAGAGGTGTGCAGGCCGGACGGCTCGTGCTCATATCTCCTTATGGGAACAGTGTACTCCGGTATGCAAGGAGAATGTTTATATACAAGTATATCGCATTCCTAAACTCAGGAGAGCCATTTTAGCACTCGGATAATCCCCATCTTCGCCGGCTGTTTGTGGGCGGAGACATCCGTACGTTTCGCAAGCTCAGCACGGTTACTGTGGTAATACTCATAGGCTTTCCAGAGCATGTCTGCATTCGTCGCCGTCGGTTGCCAGTGCAATTTCGCTTTAATCTTCGTCGTATCAAACACAAAGTCCTCCGCGATCATCTTGTACTGGTACGGACCAAGTGGCGAGAGACCCAATGCGTAGGCAACTTTCATAGCGGGGATCGCAAGAAAGCGGGGGAAATTGGCAACACGCGCACCGGTGCCGGCTCTTTGAATCACGGACGCATACACTTCCCGAAATGACTGAACATTGTCCGAACCGATATTGAAGACTTCCGTATGCGGATACTCCAGCGCACGCATGAAGGCATCCGCAAGATCCTGTGCATAAATGAACTGATAGATATTCTTTCCCCCGCCTACCACCCAGACCTTGCGTCCTTCGTCGATAAACTCAAAGAGGATAGCGAGGAGACCAAGCCTGCCACTGTCAATAATCGTCGGACAGCGGAAGATAACCGCCTTCAGTGCATCATTACGCTCCAGTAAAATCTTCTCCCCCTCCCATTTGGATTTGCCGTAGATCTCCACAGGACACGGCTCGTCATCCTCCCGTACCGGCCTCCCTTTACTCTCGCCCCAGAGACAATTCGAAGAGGTAAAAACGATCTTGGATACGCCATACTTGATAGCCATGTCGCGAACGTTGCGTGTGCCGTCCACATTGGATGTCCACAGTGACTGCTTGTCTTTCACCACATGCGCAAGCATTGCTGCACAGTGAAACACGGCATCAAAGTGATGACGGGCAAAGAGCGCATCCAATGTTTGCCTATCGCGGATATCCCCTTGTACCGCTTCAAAATTCGCATGCTCAAAATCATCATGCTGAAGATCGATGCTCACACAGGTATGCCCCTGTTGTAGCACTGCCCTCTTAAGAATTTCCCCGAAGAATCCGGCGCCTCCGGTAATGAGAATGTGCATGCTTCTGCTGGAATAGATAACGGTGGTATCCGGGAATTGATATGTCACTCATGCATTTTTGGTGCCCAGGAGAGGACTCGAACCTCCACAGGATTGCTCCAACACGCCCCTCAAGCGTGCGCGTCTACCATTTCGCCACCTGGGCAAATATGCCAGAGGAGTCTAGCAACCATCATGATATGAACAAAGAGAAAACCCTTAATCCTGCGGAGCCCGGCTCACGCCATTATGTGGATACTGATCGATGATCGATCGTAGGACGCGGTAATACTGGTACGCGGCAAAACTCCCCGCAAAGAGCACAATGGCGACCATAGCGAGCACGATCTTCCAATGATGCTTTCGTGGTGTGGGAGCTCCACTACAAGATAGCTCCTCCAGCTTGCGCCCATGTTCCTTCAGAGTCTTTTTGATGTCTTTGAGTTCCTGTGTGATTTCTGCTTGATTCATAGCATAAGTAGATTAAGGCATCATTTTCCCTCACATCATCTCTCTTAACCTCTTCCTATCCGCAGCCGGGATCGGCAATCCTTCAATGTACTCCCGCAACTGATCCGCAGTGACCTGCGCTCCTCTGGTGAGCTTCTTGAGCTTCTCATATGCACCGGACACACCGTATTTACGAAGAACAGTTTGGATAGCTTCCGCAATCACCTCCGGATGAGCATCAAGTTCTTTGCGGACAGCTTTGACATCCAAAGTCACTTTAGACATACCGCGGGCAAGCGAATGCAATGCAAGAAGGTGATACCCGAACGCAACGCCAATATTGCGCTGCACAGTGGAATCCGAAAGATCGCGCTGGAGGCGGCTCACGGGAAGCTTTTCGGCAAAGTGCGCAAAGAGCGCTGAGCTTAGACCTAGATTCCCCTCTCCATTTTCAAAATCGATCGGGTTCACCTTGTGGGGCATGGTCGATGAACCAACCTCTCCCGCAACAACTTTCTGCTTGAATACTCCACGCGAAATGTAGAACCACATGTCACGAGAGTAATCGAGAAAAATCGTATTGATGCGCATGAAGATGTGACCGAGCTCCGCAAGGTCGTCGTGTGGATTAATTTGTGTGGTATGAAGCAATGGTTCCAATCCGAGAGAGCGCACAAATCGTGCACCGAACTTCGGCCAATCTGCGTCAGGGTAAGCTGCACTATGCGCAGAGAATGTCCCGACGGCGCCACCGAGTTTTCCCTGCATACGAAAATTCTTGAGCTGCGTCATTTGCCGCTGAAGCCGATCCGCAAAGACCATCATTTCCTTCCCTACGGTCGTCGGTGTAGCGGGCTGACCATGCGTAAGACTTAGCATGGCAATTTTGCTCCAGCCCTTGCCCATGCGTAAAAGTCCGGCATGCATGGATTTTAGTTCGGGACGTAGTACATCACTCAAAGCACGATGGATCAGGATGCCATAGGAGAGATTGTTGATGTCTTCACTCGTCAGGGCGAAGTGCAGAAATTCTGCAGCATTCTTGAGACCGGAGATCTTTGCAAAGCGCGCTTTCAGGTAATACTCCACAGCTTTTACATCATGACGGGTCTTCGCTTCGATCTTCTTAATCTCGGCAACATCACGGTCACCAAAGCGATCAATGATAGCCATCAATGCTTTGCGTTGTGCAGAATTCACCTTCTTCAACTCCCGAACCTCGGTAACCTCACTCAGGGCAATGAAATACAGGATCTCCACCTCTACCCGCGCTTTGAGTAAAGCCTCTTCAGTAAAGAACGGGCGCAACGGATCGAGGGAAGATGCGTAGCGGCCGTCGAGAGGAGAAAGTGCATGGTGCACACCTCTATTATAGCAGTAGAGACGTACCTTTGGTACGTCTTTACGCCTTCTTGGGTTCCTCAATCCCATCGGACTCCTTGGCCTCCTTTACAGGTGCCTTGCCCTCGAAAATCACCGTAAATTCCTCTACAGACATCGTCTCTTTTTCAAGAAGAACGATGCATAGTTCCTCGAGCATCTTCTTATGCTTCTTGAGTATTTCCAGTGCTCTTTCATATTGCTTCTCCAAAGTCTGCTGAACGAACGTATCAATCTGCTGGGCTTTCTCCTCAGAGTAATTACGCGCTGAGGCAGGATCTGCACCAAGGAAATAGGATCCCTGACGCTCGCCATACGTCACAGGCCCGAGCCCGCTATCCCCCATGCCATAGCGCATAGCCATATTGCGTGCGATCTGTGATGCACGCTCCAAGTCGCTACTTGCCCCCGTAGTGATCTCCGAGAATACCAATGCTTCTGCAGCACGACCGCCGAGGAGGCCACAGATCTCGTCGAGGAACTTACTGCGGCTCGTAGTGTACTGGTCTTCTTGGGGAAGGAACCATGTGACACCAAGTGCGGAGCCACGCGAGATAATGGAAATCTTATGGAGAGGATCGCTATCAGGGCACAGATGCCCTACGATCGCGTGCCCGAGCTCGTGGTACGCGGTGATCTCCTTCTCATGCTGGGTAAGCTTGCGTGAGCGCCTCTCGCCGCCAATGGTTACCTTTTCTACAGCATCGTCGATGTCGATCTGGGTGACCTCCTTTCGCTTGCGCTTGGCGGCGAAGATCGCACCTTCGTTCATGATATTTTCCAGATCCGCACCAGTGAGACCGACCGTCTTTTTCGCAATTGCTGCGAGATCGACGTCTTTTGCGAGCTTCTTATTGCGACCGTGCACTTCGAGAATGAGTCGACGTGCCTCGAGATCGGGCTTATCGAGAAATACCCGCCGATCGAAACGCCCGGGACGCAGAAGCGCAACGTCGAGTACATCCGGGCGGTTTGTTGCCGCCATGACGATCACATTCGTCCCCTGCTCGAATCCATCCATCTCGGTAAGAATCTGGTTCAGCGTCTGCTCGCGCTCATCATGTCCGCCACCGAACCCTGCTCCCCCGCGCTGACGACCGACGGCGTCGATCTCATCGATGAAGATGATGCACGGCGCATTGCGCTTGGCACGGGTGAAGAGATCACGAACGCGCGATGCACCCACGCCCACAAACATTTCAACAAATTCGGAACCCGCTATAGAGAAGAACGGCACGCCAGCTTCACCCGCAACCGCCCGTGCCATAAGCGTCTTTCCTGTCCCCGGAGGGCCTACAAGAAGCACTCCTCGCGGAATTTTGGCACCGATGCTGACGTATTTCTTGGGATTCTTGAGGAAATCCACGACCTCGACGAGATCTTCTTTTGCCTCGGCACAACCCGCGACATCTTTGAACCGTGTCTTCACCTGCCGTGTGTCCGCGATGCGTGCTTTCGACTTTCCAAAGGCCATCGCATTGCTCTGGCTGCGGGCGATACCGCGAAAGAGCCAGACCACACCGGCGATTATAAGGATGAAGAACAGAAGATCAGGAAGAATCGCGAGGAAGAGATTCGTTGTCTCGCGGTCTTCGACTTCTACAACCGTCGGATTTGTTGGATCGTTCCAGTTGAGCTCAGCAATGCTGTCTCCACCCTCTTTATACGACTGCAATACCGCTCCACTTTTGGTAACGGCAAAGACCTTGTTATCACGAATCGTAATGCGCTCAAGATCCCCTTCTGCATACCCCTTACTCACTTCGGAGAGTGGCACCGTCTTGGCATTCTTGTATGGGTCACCGAACTGGTCGGGAGAGGAAACCGAGTAGACAGAGAGAAAGAGCAGGCCTGCAAAGAGCAGAGCACTGAGGAGCCACTGTTGACGATTACGCGATGGAGGAGTCGCAAGCGGTGACATGTGTGAGAGGAAGAATAGCGATGGAAAGACTAAATGAGAAGCAACAGTATGACGAAAGAGCTAGAGATGTATTGCAAGGAAACCGGCCTTGGGTATGTAGGGGCATTGCAACCTGTGGTGAGCCTGTCGAACCATGCAATGCCCCTATCTCCACTACGGGACGGCATGCTTAAACCCTTCAAATTTTGGCCTATTTCTGCTATAATGATGAGATTCACACAAACACACCAACCCAGGCCCGTTTCTCATTTGAGCGCACAGAGCGACTCCTTCTTTGGACGTTTCTCATTGGACGCTTTTCACTCATTTTCCGGCGCTATGGCACTATAATCGGCTACGATTCGGGCGGGCAAATCGAGATGGTGCAGCGTCTCACCTGGGCAATTCCCGATGTGCCCATCCGTGAAACTTTCTACAGCTATCATCCGCCACTTGGATTTCTCCTGCCACGCATCCTGCATCTCATAGGATTCACGCCAGAGCACAGCATTCAAATCATTTCATTCGCAGCATCACTCACTGCGTTTTTCCTGCTCCGGGCCACTCTGAAACACCTGCATCTTTTGTCGAAGCCTTCCGGCATTGCATTCTTGTACATCACCTCGAGCATTCCCATACAACTCTCCATTGCGACGAGCGTGAATCTCGAGGTCATAATTGTGGCATTCGCCGCCGCGACACTGTACTCAGCGGTGCGATTCCTGTGGCCGCATACGACGTTTTCAGATGCACATCTCCAGTACATGCTTCCTCTCAGATTCCATGACAGTGATCCGCATCAGAAAAGCCATTACTATGATACGACACTCGCCGTTCTTGGCTCGGTTGCTGCAATCTCATGCGCGGCGCTGACGAAGTATTCCGGCGTGCTTCTGCTTACACTCCTACCGCTGGTGGCTCTGGCACAACCCTTCCACCGGAGATGGTTCCGGCGCTGCGCACTGGGAGCTGCGACCTTTGTGATAGCAATGGCTTTCACGTTCCCCTACTACTACGCCCGATACTACATTCACGAAGGAAAATTCTTCCCGATCAATGCCGAATGGACTGTGAAGGAAGAAATGGAGCAGTCAATCGCAAAGCGTGATGAAGACCGCATACAGTTTTTCAAAGATCTTTTTCATCTGCATCCCGCCTACGCAGCAACCGATCCAGAGCGCACCGACGCCGAGACCAACCGTCTCTGGGACGTGTGGCGCGATTTCTGGATCCGCAACACGCGAACTGGACAGGCGCGGTCCGTAGCGGCACTTAAAGTCGGCCTTCTCTACATGCACATTGCCTCCTGGCTCCTGCCTGCAGGCCTCCTAATCTTTCTGCAGCGAGTGCGACGTAGGACATCATGGATCCGTCTGGGATGGGTGATTTTGGGTTTTTCGCTGATACAAATTGCCGCACAAGTGCACTACATCTACCGTCTCCCTTATGCGGGATACGGGCCGGGCAAAGCTCTCTACATCCTGCCCTTTGTTTGGGGCATCGGGTACCTAATTGTTACAACATTCCAAGATCAGCGGCTGCTGCCCAAATTTCTGCGCGGATCACTACCGAAACTGCAGCACGCTCTGATGACCGTCGTTCTGATATTTGTCATCGTGAACCATGCGATTCCCGCTTACTAACCGTCAACACGCGGGAAGGTGAATTCATAGACGATCGTATCTCCAAATTCAGCGACTGGCTTGATGAGTTGTTGCGATAGCCATTCATATATCTGAGGAGCGATATTCGACTCCTGCGAAAATACAATCCATCGAACGCCTTCGTTAACGTATTGAAGGTACGCATCCGAGGAAGTATTTTTGTACAAGCTATCTCTCCTACTGATGTCCTCCGAGGAAAACCCCAATGAATAATCTCCCCACCCCGAGAGAAGCACTGGCAAACCCGCTAGCACAACAGCATCGGTTGTCC
>CAYYFD010000015.1:13459-15689 GCA_964471125.1 uncultured Candidatus Peribacteria bacterium | reverse complement strand
GCGCGGCGATGGCAGCTCCTTCTACAGCCGAGTCCCCTCCTCCAATGACGGCAACATCTTTGCCGCGGTAGAAAAACGCATCGCACGTCGCACAGTACGTCACGCCTTTTCCCGAAAATTCCACTTCGCCTTTCGTCCCGAGTTTTCGCTTGGCAGATCCCGTCGCAAGAATCACGGTTTTTCCTTCTACGATCTCTCCACCCTGAAGAGTAACGCGGAATCCCTTATTTCCCTTCAATCCCTTATTCCCCTCTTCCCCGATTCTTTCTAGCTTTTCTACCCGTGCAACTTTATGCGTCACCTCTTCAAAAGACACCGCATGCTTCTTGAAGTTCTCCATAAGATCCGGACCCTTGATGTCGATAATGCCGGGCCAGTTGCCTACTTCCGCAGCGGTGAGACCCATGCCGCCGTCTTCAGCACCAACGATGAAGGTTTTGAGCTTGTAGCGCGCAGTGTAGATCGCAGCGGTGTAGCCGGCACAACCGAGGCCGATGATCAGAACGTCGAACATAGGGCATCGTGTAAATATTCTTCTTGCTTACGGAAGATAATAACACATTGTAATTATTTATATTGTGTAAAATAGTTCCCGAAATACCCTTCTCTCTGGAGCAACCAAGCACATCCAAGGAACATCAACAGAAAGGACCACCAAGAAAAGAAAGGAACCGGTGCAGCTGGCTCTTCGAATGAAAAAGACCAATTTGTATTATTGGTAGCATTCTCACAGCCTTCGGTTGCGATATAGCACAGGAGTGCGTCTCCACCGGAAGCAATGCTATCTTGTACACTCAGATAGTCGATAGTCTGTGTACCACCACTTGTTAAACGGAGATTATAGGTTGTTCCGGTGAGGGAAGATCGCAGGGAAAGAACATTACTGGATGCTCCACGGAGCGTGAAAGTATTGGACGCGATAAATGTCTGACCCGCGGTAAAGGTCAGAGTACGCGCAGCGGAAACGGTTTTACTCAGAACGTAGAACGTGGTGGACCCATCGAGCATTTGGCTTGTACCATCAAGAATCACCGTACTTGTTCCTGCTGTGAAGGTACCACGGTTCACCCAGTTACCGCCGACAGTAAGGGTGTTGCTGCCTGCAGAAACCGTTGCTGTGCTAGTAGGAATAAGGAATCCACTGTTCGTGTCAACACTGGCATTAAGTGTCCAGGTGCCCGCTCCGGAAAAACTAAGAGTGAAATAGCTGTTGCCCATTTTCAGACCGGTGTAGGAGCTTCCTCCATCGTACTCAACTATGCCGGAGTCTGTATCCATTGTTAGGGAAACAGTGGTTTCTGCCCCCTGCATGCGAAGTTTACCATTATTATAGAAATTGCCGGTGACGGTGAGGTTATTGCCGGAAATATCGAAGGTGCCTCCCGACAGTGTCAGTACTTCAGCAATAGATTCGGCAGCACCCAGATTAAAGATGCCAGAACCTGAAAAAGAGAGATTGCGGTAGGACCAATCCTTGACCGTATACGTGGTGGTCCCATCGTACACGACCGAAGAGCCATTACTCAACGTAGGTGTTGTGATCGTTTCACTCCCAATAAGACGAAGAATGCCTGCAGTAGATACGGTGAATGTTGAGGCAGTTGTCAGATTATATCCTGATGTATCAAGCGTGCCCGCTGTCACCGTTAATGTAGAAGGAAGCGAAAGTGCGGTCGCAAGATTAACAGCAGTACCGCGCTGCTCTGATGGACGATTCACGATCCAAGCACCTGCAGAAATCGTTCCTGCTGTTATGGTGACAGTTTGATGCGCCGTTCCATTGAGTGTGATGGGAGTAAACAACAAAGCATCAGAATCTTGGAAGGTCACATCTCCTGCAACATTGACGCTGAACGAAGCAGAAGGAGTAGTGGTATGTCCAAAATACATATTCCCCGTTGCAGCGTTTGATTCAAAGATGAGATCACCCTGCACAGTGGCCGTGAAGGTAGACCCGCCGTTATAGAGCCACAGATATCCTATTTCTACGCTATACGAACCGGTGCTCTGCGCCGTACTGTTGCTCACTGTCCAGTCATTGGCGACCGTGAAGCCGCCGGTGATTCTAGTGGTAGTATTTTGATACGTAGTGACTGAACGTGTGTGCTTGAGATTGTAAAATGTGATATTCGTGAGGGTGTGAATTGGGACAGAGTTCGTTATATTTTCCATGACAACCGTACCGCTGCTATGGGTAAACGTTCCGCCAGTCATATCGAAATCGCCATTG
>CAYYFD010000015.1:0-13359 GCA_964471125.1 uncultured Candidatus Peribacteria bacterium | reverse complement strand
TGGTGAGGGTGTGGATTGGGACAGCACCGCTCGTGTTATTCATAAGAACCGTGCCGTTATTGTGCGTGAACGTGCCGCCAGTCACATCGAAATCAGCGTTGATGGTAAGAGTAGATGAAGGGGCGGTGAACGTTCCGTCTGCCATCGAAAAACCACTTGTTCCAACGGTCACGGAAACACCGCCTGAGGGACTGATGGTGCCGATGTACCCCGAACTGATCGTCAGGCCAAGGACACTGAGTGTCGAATCAATCGTTGCACTATTGTCACAATCGGCATCGAATATTGCGACATCCGCACTACCAGGAGTTCCCGCACCACCACCCGTGCACGAAGCAGGATTTGCAGTGGCCCAGTTGGCGGCTTCACTCCAGTTGCCGCCAGAACTGCCGACCCAGTAATACGTTGCAGCCTGTGCGGAAATTGGAAACAAAAAAAGGACGAAGAACAATGCGCCGATGCGAAATGCTAAGCGTCCATTCATCGTGTCGAAAGGGTACTCCATTGTTCCAATGCAGCTCTCATATCAAACAATATTGTTGGTTCTGAGATAGATCGATCCACTATTTCATCCGGATCTTCTGCGAGATTATATAACTCGACATTCGTTTTTTTTGTAAAAGAAGTTGAGCCAAGCATTGAGGAAAGAGAAGCTCCGGAATCTGTGTTGATACCGGTAAATGACGGATCGAATGTGGTCTCCTTGATAATTTTCCAGTCACCGAATCGCATTGCAGCAATGTATGTAGCGTCCTGAAAAAAAGAGTTGCTCCACTGTGGCATGAATGTCGCCCCTGCATAGATATTCTGTTTCGATGTATCACCGAGCGTAAGAACTTTCCTGAGTGATTCACCGATAAAAGATGGGGGAGCAGAAAGGCCCAGCATATCCAGAATTGTCGGCGCGATATCTGTGAGTTCCACGAGCTGCTTCAAGCGAATATTTTCTTGTTGCAGATAGGGATGATACAAAACGAGAGGAACACCTAAAACATCGTCGTAAAAAGTTCCTCGCAAAGGGCCACCACGCATGAAGCGTCCATGCTTGCCAAACATATCACCATGCTCTGAAAGCACGATCACGATGGTCTTATCCAGCAGCTTCTTTTTTTCCAGATACTGAAAGAGTATTGCGAGCTGGCTGTCTACAGACAAAATTTCACCATCGTATAACGCCTTCATGTACGCAAGATCCTCAAAGGAAAAAGAGAAAAATGGATTGCCATACGTACTATCCCGCTCCGTATCTTCCGGCATTGCTTCCGTAAAGAGATTGAAATACTTTTTGCCATCGACTTCGGTCTCCTGTGCACGGTCAAATGTCCAATAACACCGATCAAAGGTCTTCTGACTATGCAACGAGCCAATAAAGTTTTTGCTTTCGACAGGCAGCGCAAAGGGGCAGTGTGCATCAAATCCTTGAATATATGCGAAAAATTTTTCATCAGCATGTTCGTCGATCCATGTGAGAGCATTCGGCACAGATGTTCGTATGGAACCGTACTGAGCCAGTTCCGATTGCACGCAAATCCCTTCAAGATCTTTCAGTTCCACTGCGACATTCTTTTCAAAGCGTGATGTAACTCCATACTTGGGATCGAAATCAAACCCGCCCGTGAATGCACCCGTGCGATATCCATTTTGTTTCAGTGGCTCCAGCATTGTTGCTGCAGATTCCGGCAGTGCGCTTATCGGAAGGCCGGCAATAGACTGTCCCGATTCCTCCCACCGGCTCATGACTTGGTGCTGCGTCGGATACTGTGATGTCATAATGGAAATAAAATTCGGAAGTGTCCAGCTTGAGGGTGCATAGGCGTTTTCGAAGACAATTGCACGCTTTGCAAATGTATCGATATTCGGAGTTGTTGTTCGTTGATAGCCATAGAGGCTCATGCTGTTTCTCTGAACATTTGTGGCACCGATAATAATGACGTTGCAATCGGGGCAGGAAAAATCTTTTGCCGAGAGTACCGCTCCACTGAAAATCTCTGCCGGTGGCTGAAGAGATTGTGCAGAGGTAAGCCATGGAAATCCCGCAATGGGACTCGGAACCAGGTCACGATCCGTGCTCTTCCCCTTGCCCACAAATAAGGCAATCGCCACAATCAATATTGTGATTGCACTCAGAAACCACAAGGCAGCTTTATTCAGTCTTTTCATAGTCAGTACTATAGCTCTTGGCATATTTTCTTTCTACCAAAATGATCCATTGAAGACTTTTAGGAAAACAAAAGTCTTTACTCCAGATCGCACGACGACCGTACACCATTTTTCCGCCGATGACGGCAGAAAAATCCGGGTGAGTGTTGTAGCGAATACTTCGCAAGAGTCAGCGGAAACTCTCATCGATCAGGCGATCCTAGGATTGAAGGCGGTGTATGCAAACGCACTCTCGGCGTATCCGGGCATGATTTCGGATGAAATCCAGTGCGGCGAGGAATTTCTTCCCGTCTATGGCGAACATCGTGGTGTACCGTATGCACAGACTTATCTCAGTGAGCGCCTGGGATACGGAGCCTGCACAGCAGATACAGCGATCTATCGGGTCATCATTGCCTGGAAGTACTGCGCACATGCACGGGAATACCGTCAGTTCGAGCTCCTGTATCCTGCAAAAAATTTCGACGAAGGCGGCGGACTGGATTTCGTTGAGCGATCCATCTGCACCCCGCTTACTTGAAAATTTCTTCGAGCACCTTGCCATCGGTCATCGAGGGGATCTCTTTCCCGAGAGCCTGAAGAATCGTTGGAAATTGATCGACAAGATCGGTTGGCGCATCTCCCATGTAGTACCCCGCTTTAATCTTGGGACCTACGATCATAAACGGAACCCACATGCCCGGTACATTGTCTGGCTCCACTGCCTGCTTGTATCCTGAAGTCAGCGGAATAGTGAATACCTCGAGACTATCCGTCATTTCTTCATTCCATCCGTACCCCGGACGATTGGCAACAACCAGATCTCCTGTCCGGTCAGCAGGCAAATCTGCATAGGTTCCAATATCTTCCCATGTTGTGACGCTGGAAACAGGATGCACACCATGTTCATCGGTCAGATTTTCCAGGAGTGTAATGACACGTTTTCTCAATTGCTCATACGCCGGTCCACTGGCGCGATGATAATTTCCCGCCAAACCGTTTGGATTCAGGTAGATATTGTCCATTTTTAGATAGATAGCCTGCGAATGCGCCCAATCAATGACGGGTTCACCCGTCGTAGGATTTAGTGTGAACTTGAGCAAGCCTTCCTTCGCAAAGAGATTATTGAGCCGCACCGAGTGATCGAGAGGAATCGCCCCATGGTCAGAGCTCAGCACAATGTAAGTGTCCTCTCCTGCAGAATCGAGAGCCTCCCCGAGGATAGCATCAAGTCCACGGTACATATCCTGCACTTCACTCCAGAGCTCTTCCCGCTCGGCTGCGTCGATCGTATCATAATGATCCGATGCAGGGTCGAGCCCGAACATCCACCAGCGACTGGTTAGCATCTGATTGGGAGTATAAATATCATGAAGCACAACGCTCGGACTAAAGGACGAAAGTAGACTTTTCACAGCTTTCTTGTGCCATTGCAATGACAGGTTGGACTCATCCAAAAATGTTTTTTTATCTTCGGGATAGAAAATAAGTTGTGGGGGGAAGTTATCGACAAAATCGACCATGGGACCCGTCTTCGATAGCAGTGTCTCGGCTGCCGAGGGGGGCTTTGTGTTGAAAGAATTCAGGTTGTTGTAGAAAAGCCGGAGACGGAAGAACCCGTCTGCTTCGAGTTTAATAATGTGCACTTTTACGGATGTATTGACAGGTTGTACCTGATCCCCCTGAGTGAATGCGAGTGTCATCGGTTCCCACTCTGCCCACTGCCCCTCAGACACGCTCGCAAATACTCGCTGCTTATCCATCGAAAAGAGAACACGATCATAATTTATGACGTTGTCATCCGTCGTATCAACGATGAGTCCGTACATTGTTCCTCCCCACGCAGTAAGCTTCACTTCTCTGGCAGGACTGAATGTTACTTGCTCTGTCCAACCTGTCGGCTCTGCAGTCTCGATATATTGTGTCAGTTCAGGACCGAAAAAAAAGAGTCTCACCCCCCTGCCTTGCAAAATCCTCTGTGCATTATCCGGAGTTTTTTGCTCAAAATTGACAGCATGATAATCCGCTCCCCATCCACCCCATCTACCTCTGAATGTTATGCCGTTATCCAGCTCGGGGGGCGTCGAACCGGGAATGGAAAGCAGGGCAACTTTTTCCCCAGTGTCTTCAAGAACTGACCAAATCGGAGCTACGCGCTTCGCTGCTGAATTGAATCCGCCCACCGCAACTTTATCGAGCGGCTTGCCTTCAATATGCATTGGTCCGTCCGCAATGCCATGCTTCAGAGGATATGTTCCCGTAAGCAGTGTCGCAAAATTAGTCGGCGTGTGCCCCGGAAACACTGGCTTGGCATACCCATAGCTGCCACGCTCCATCATGCGCTTGATATTTGGAAGCTTCCCTTCCTGAGCCCATTGGTAAATATTGAAAAGATTCGGCTCTGCCCGCATTCCATCAGGAATAAACCAATACAACTTCAGTGCCTGCGCTGTGGACGCATCTACTGAGACCTTTTCTGATGAAGTACACGCAACAAGCGATACACTGACAATCGCAGAAAAAAGAAGCGTAGTGCTTGCTGATGCGTATCTCATGATGGCATGATAAGACTTTCACATAATGAATACCAGAATTTGATACCTTAAATTTTTTTGATACAATATCCACGATGTTGAAAACTCGATTTTTGATGGCCTTGTACACACTTTTTGTTATCGGTGCATTTGCTCTGTTTATTACGACAGCACAGAGATTACGTGCTTACGCTGTGGCGATCCCATCACCAGAGAAACAAGCTGATGTATCAGAAGAAGAGATAGTGCCTCTTCGAGTTTTTTTCGCAAATGATGAAGCAAGTACGGGCGCCCTTCCATTCTTGGTCGCTTTGCATATGGGGTTCTTCGAGAAAGCAGGATTTTCGCCCAAGTACGTGCAAAGCGCTGAAGATGCAGACATCAGTATCATCGGGCGCTCCAATTTGTACCAAAATGAGTCAAAAGTACCGGGGCAATTAAAAGTTATTTCCTTCACAGTCCAGGAAAAAAACTTTTCCAATGATGCGTTGGTAGTCCCAATAGACTCCTCTGTGGGAACGATACGTGAATTACCTGGGAGTATTACAGAAATTCGTCATATTGGAGGAGGGCCAGCATGCAAGCCATTGATCGAGAAAATATTATCTGATGACGGGTATAAAGGGGACATCGGCGCAATAAACATTATTCCTAGCGATGCTTTGCCCGACAAGAACGACTGGCAGGTGGCATATATGCGTGAGCCGTTTCTCACAAATGCACTTGCCGATAGTAAAGTGAAGGTTCTGCTCGAAGGGCCGTTATTTGCTGACAGATACTTCTCTCCTTGGCTGATGGCAGTAACCGTTCTCAAGCAGGATTTCATTGTGTTGAATCCTGAGCAGGCGATTCACATTGCAAAAGCGTTGGATGAAGCCACTGCATTCATCAATACGCATCCGCAAGAAGCACAAGCTATCCTTTCTTCATACGGAGAAGGGAAATTCGGCTTCCCTGTCTTTCGAGAGAGGATTTCTCAGTACCGAACAACAAAAACAATGCCATTGGAGTATATCGTTCGACAGATCCAATGGTACTTTGACAATGGAATTATTGCTCGAAAACCCGACGCAGCTTCACTGTATTTTACACAATGATCAAGAAGGGTACGTTTATTTTTGTATTTTCCTTCGTGCTTTTTTGTGTGAAAGAACAAACTCAGCACTTCTCTTCACAAAATTATCAACAGCTACACTCTTGCCTGCAAACCGTGTTGGTTTGATGACAATAGAAGTAGGTTGCCACGAAACAATATCTGTACGATCCAGTATTTTTTTTCCTAAATACACTGTTCCGCCTCTACCGAACCAATGCCCACGAACCTCATATGTGTGATCAACTGCCAGCCCCTTGGGCGCAAGTCCTGAAGATATTTCGATCACACTGGTTACCTCGGGATGCAGAGCATAATTTCCAATGAAAGCAGGGGTTTGCCATACCGGCTCATTTTTACACAGCTGAACAGCATAAGATATTTTACCTATAATACGGCAGACTTTATCCCATTTTGCATAGCGCAACGTCACAAAGCCTGAAGGACTCATGGAATCCGTAAGAGAAAAATGTATCGCATTATCTGTCCAGGACTGTATGAGTGGATCATCGGGTTTAATACAATAAAAATCATTTGCCATGGTCTCAGCAAAAAAACACAGTTCAATCTCAGGAGGATATCCATGTTGGATACTGTAAAAACCCTTCAGATTTTCTCCCTTGATCATTACTTTCTTGGAATGCTGCCATACGGCACGCTCTTCAACTTTCTGGCGCGGTTCAAACCATCCATGTGGTGCCCCTTCAGCAAAGGCAATATTTGGAACAAGCAAAAATAGGAGACAAAGCAATTTCATACCCAGATACTAATATTTAATATCCCTTAATCAAAGGGGCAACCATCTTCTTCAAGTATAATTTTCTGCTCCAATCAGTTTGCTTGCCTTCTCCTCGTACGAACGAAAGGGTATATTCGCACTGCATGAAGCGAAGAAATTCTTCAAAAAGCAAAAACTGTCTTTCACGGATCTTTGGCAGCATGCGTCTCATGCCGTACGCATTGATCGTCCGCTTCGCTATTGCATACTTTCTGCTTTTGTCGACATTTTTTGTGATCAGTTCAGATTGGCTTGGAAAACTTCTTGAACACTCCTTCGTAGGACCAGTGGGCTACAATAACTCCCCTCTAGTTCTCATTGCTTTTCTCTTTGCATTCTTCATCGCAGTGCAAATCAAAGTTAAACACAAGAAGAAAACCCTTCACTGGCCTGGAGTATATCAGCTTTGTTCAGGATTACTCCTTTATATATGTTCCATCATGTTCGCATACTGGGCAACGCACCCCTCCTTCGAACGCTTTACGGCGATGCACCTGTTTATCCAAAGCCATCCTGTCTACGGAGGCCCCCTCTTTGCAGGACTCTTATATCTTTCATTGCTGACACCACTGCTTCCGGCAATCGTCCTCGCATTGCCGCTGAGTTTTTTGACCAGATACATCGGCACGTTCCTATCCGGATGTGCGCTCGTAGCATTGTATGTCCTTTCGTCATCGCTGGAAGGAGCGTTTCACATCCTGACTGCCGCTCACACCCTGCACATGGTCGCCACACTTCTGAGACTCTTCCCAGGAGAAATTATTCTTCATGCCAGTCAATGGAAAGTCGCTTACCAAGACTTCTCTGTCGTATTCGGTCCAGTTTGCTCTGGCTTTACCGCATACCTTCTTTTCATCGGGCTCTTTGTGCTCATTATTCTGAGTCAGATGCACCAAAAAACCATTCACTATGTTCGTACTGCTCTGGCACTGATCGGCGGATTGCTACTGTTGCATATCCTCAATATCGTCCGCATAGTACTCATTTTACTCATCGGATCATTCTCGGAAACGCTAGGCCTGACTCTCTTCCACGGGGGAGCAGGATCACTCTTCTTGTTTGTTGTTATTTTTTTGTATATCAAGTTCATTTTCCCATTATTGATTGAAGAGAAAAAGTCCGTGCCCTTAAAAAAGCAGTCACGAAAGCAATGATGGGAGCCTCGAACATTGAGAAAGACATTCTCAATCCCCCACCCACCCTCTCGCTTTCATCGCCTCCACAATTCTGCGTAGTCCCACCGCAAACGCCGCCTCTCGGTATGTCATCTTCTCTCTGTACGCCGTTCTGCGAACATCACGAAAAGCAGTAAGCATGATGCGCTTGAGATCGCTATCCACGCGCTCGGCCGTCCACTGCTCACCGCTTCTTCCCTGCACCCATTCGAAGTAGCTGACAGTGACGCCACCGGCATTCGCAAGCACATCAGGAATCACCTTCACACCTTTTTTCTCCAGAATGACATCGGCCTCGGGTGTCGTCGGACCATTGGCGAGCTCGAGGATGAGCTTCGCATGGATCTTCTTTGCATTGGCTTCCGTAATCACATTATCCAACGCAGCAGGTATGAGAATATCGCAGGGAAGCTCAAGTAATTCTTCGTTAGTGATCCTGGAAACGCCGTCCATCTTCATACGCTCCAGATCGCAGACCGAACCCGTGCAGTACTCCCCTGCGACCGTGCCGTTTTTGCGCTTGTACTTCTCGATGCGCACAGGATCCAAACCTTCGGCGTTATAAATCCCTCCGTGAGAATCGGAAACAGCGACAATCGTAAAGCCAGCGCCATGGAGCAATTCCGCCATATGTCCTCCTGCATTTCCAAACCCCTGGATAACGACGCGGAGTTCCGATGGATCCAGCGCATCGCGCTCCACGAGCTCCTGAAGAATGAAAAATCCTCCGCGCGCAGTTGCCGTATCGCGTCCCAGCGATCCGCCGTACGCGAGCGGCTTTCCGGTGATCATCGCGGGAGCGTACGAATGCGTGATCTTTTCATGCTCATCGCGCATCCACGCCATGATGTCCGGCGTCGTATTTACATCCGGCGCGGGGCAATCGATATCCGGACCCAAATGCTTCGAAAACGCACGGACGTACGCACGCGAGATCTCCTGCAGTTCACGCTTGCTGAGGTCTTTTGGATTGCACTGCACGCCGCCTTTGCCTCCGCCGAAAGGAATGCCAACGACCGCCGTCTTGATCGCCATGAGCGCCGCAAGTGCTTTGACTTCCTCGAGATCCGCCTCAGGGTGATAACGAATACCACCTTTATACGGACCACGGGCATTATTGAACTGTACACGGAACGCCGGAAATTCCGCCTTCTTCCCATCATCCTTCTTGATGGTGATCGTGTCGCGATGAATGGCCTGCGGCTGACTCAAGAGCTTGCGCTCCGCAGCACTCAGATCAATCTTCTCAAATACTTCACTAAGCGTTGTCTGAAAGCGTGAATAGGGTGTCGATCGCTTGGCAGTTGCCATAGAACAAAAAGGGAAGATACCTGCAGACTACAGAGACGTGTCAGCTCTGCAACCTGTTACGGATACCGACAGTTTTCCGCTTCAGGCCTTAGCAAGCCATGATGCCACAGAGTTCACACACCCCATCGAGCACCTTGTTCTGGGCTTGCAGAGACTGCAGTGCAATGGTCTGTGAGTGCTTCGGCTCAACTGCGACACCACGCCAGACCTGAAGGTGCTCCTCTTCTTTGAGATGCTCATCGAAGTAGATCTGTGCGTCTTCGGAACTGAGGTTGTACCAATCGCAGAGTCCTTCCTTTTTGGTCTGCGCGATCTTCGGGAGTTCGGCCTCCATGCTGTACATCGTGACGACACCGTCCTCAAATGTCCCATCTGCAAGCTGCTCAAGCTGCATCACTGCAGCCGTCACCGTGACGTGTGGCTTGTGTGCAAGTAATTCCGATTCAGAGATATCAAGACTCTTCGCAAACCGCTTCCAGAGCTCCACGTGCTCCTGCTCTTCTATTCCATTTTTTGCGATCATCCCTGCAAGAGGATGACTTTTCTCATCTGCCCGTACACGTACCCGCTCCACGATGCCCGGAATGCGGCTGACGAGATGGAAATACTCCTTCGCGTAGATCTGCAGATCCTTCTTGGTGAGCTCTCCCTTGCTCCATTTCTGGTAGAAAGGGTGCTTGAGGAGGCTCATCTCAGAAATAAGGGAATCAAAGGCGGAAGGATTAGTCATGGATGAATGGGAAAGTGCTTTCAGAGTACTGGTTGAAGGTGAAAGGTTGCAAGGTGGATCCTCCTGGTCATCGGAGAAGATCGTGCACTGCCATCGGCAAGAGATGCCATCGTTGCATATCGTTCACGATGTGATCGGATGCAGCTTGAACTGCATTCGTGGTTTCCCCGCTGCGGATTGCATCCAAAATCTTCTGATGCTCTTGAACCATAGGCAATTCTGCACCTTTGATCGCTGATAACGACGGTGCGGGTTGTGCTACGAGCAGAAGTCTATTTCTGATCTGCCTTTGCACCTTTGCAAATGTTGTACCGAAGCCTGCAGCGACCGTGAGCCCCTCATGAAAACGAGCATCGAGATCAAGGTATGAGCGAAGCCACTTGGACGACGGGGATGCACAAGAAGCAATCTCCGCATTGATCTCTGCAGATTGCTCAAGACACTGGAGACGACTCCGTGCAAGAACACGTGCAACGCGTTCCTCGATAATGTGACGCATTGCGAGAACTTCGCGCAACTGATCTTCATCCAGCAAACAGAGTTTGGTACGTGCTTTCGGCTCTATGTTCACTAATCCCTCCTGTTGCAACTGTTGCAAAGCCGTGCGGATCGGCATCCTCGAACAGGAAATCTCCCACTCTGTCCGAAGATAATGCAGAATCGCATCCAAGCTGATATCGCCACCGCGAGGCGCTTGGAAAAGAACATAATCACGAACAGCATCGCCGATAGATGCTTCATTGGCCTGTGCTGAAGTTCTATCAGACATAGTAGGGAGAGACATTTATCGTGTTACCACAAAACCGGCATCGGCCAGTTCCCCTTCGAGTGCAGCCCAATCGATTTCTGATTCCTCAATACCAATGTCGAATGTTACTTCTCTGTGTTCACTCTTCTGCAAAACATTGGAATCTATCGCATTCATACTGATACCGTGTTTAAACAATATCCCAGTAATCTGATGGAGTACTCCGGCACCACTTTCTTCCGCAGCGAGCTGGAACGACAACTTTCGAAGATTTCCGAAACGAGTGAGAACTACGTCGCCTTTTTTATTCATTTCTTTGCGAATGTCACCATTGGGATCGAGAATGCGTAGTGTCGGATCAAGCAGGTCGAAGAGAGCACCAGCCTTAACCGCCCCTATGACTCGGTCGAGACTCCTCTTAAGACGTTCAAGCATTTGAAGACCGAGATCGGTTTGCAGTGCCCCTTCAATCAGTGCAGAAGAAATGTTCGCTCCCGAACGAGCTGTACGCCATTGTCCAAGGGCATTTAGATCGAAGTTAGCAGTGCTGTTTCTAAGAAGAAGCGGCAAATCAACCTTTCCATGTTCCACCATCTCGGCCAGCGTAATGAGCTGCGCGATGTTGGTAGCATGCAGGACTCCTTGCTGCGGAACCATGACCGCATCATGTCGGTCTAGAGGAATCTCATCACTTATGATCATTTCCATTCTTGTGCCAAAAAGGTCTATCGCGAGAGCTTCCGCAACATTGGAGTTTGTGCCAACACGCATCAGGAGAAGTCTTTGTCCGCGAACGGAAGACATGGTCGGAAGCACGAGTGGATGTGTGGCTACGACACTTGCTCCCCCTGCATCGAGCTTTTGTAGAGTGGGAATAATGGGCTGTTTTACCGATGTGATCTCCAGAATGCTCTGCCCTGCGATCAAATGCTGCGTTGCGTCGACAATCTGATTCATCTGATCGGGAAATACGGCGTAAACTATGACATTGGCTTCTGCAGTGGCTTCGCGCGGATCAGCGGATTCTTCCTGAAGTTTCGGATCACAGCACAGCACACGTTTTGCGTGTGGCCGAAGCGTATCAACGATTCTGCTTCCCCAATTCCCTTCGGAACCGAAGACCGTAATCGTTTGTTCACCGATGGCTTGCTGTAGCGAATTCATATAAGTGGGAAAGTATAAAGAAATAAAGGAAAAGCACATACAAAAATCCCTCCGTTGAGGAGGGGCGATATCGGTCATTGAAACAAATTTCTACGCGACCGGTGCCGTCCTCTCCTCAGAAGAAGAGACGGTGTAATACACGCCGGAAATCAGATGCATAAGTAACACGACGCGTATTATACGTTCTCAATGCTTCTTGTCAAGAGGGTGGTGCTCTTCGTACAGAGAGCTCAGAAGTTGGCCCGCTGCATACTTGATTGAACCACTGCGAGCGACTCTGCTCATTTGCGACTCCGATAACCCAATATGATCACCGACTTCCCGCAACGTTAAGCGTTTTATCGTGCGCAAGTCTTCAATCATCTTCATGATCGTTTTGGCAGGTAAATCGGAAGATGAAGGAACGTGTACACGCTCCAAACCGAGCGATATTCTTAGAGCCGCGCACTGCATCTCAATCGCAGTGATTTGCGATTCCACTTCAGCAAGGTTAATCGAATGATCTGAGGTGTTGAGTTGCTTACGAGATACCATAAGTTGCCTAGTGTAGCATCTCAAACATCCACCCATACAGCCTCTGTGCCCCTTCCACCAATCTCGGTCCGGGCCTATTCAGTAATGAATCGTCGATAACTTTCACATGCCCTTTCTGCACGGCTTTCAATCGATCCCACCCCAGACGATTCAGCAATAACTCTTTCGATGCCAAAGCTCCCGCACCGCACCAGCTGATGATGATCAGATCAGGATTCCATTGTGCGACCTGATCCAAGGTGACTTCAGGACTGAGCGCACCCAGTGCAACGGGAAATTGTTCCCCACCTGCAATGCGTGCAATTTCGGGAACCCAGTTGCCGGAGGCATATGGTGGCAGATGCCATTCCTCTATATAGAGGCGACATTTTGAACGTCCTGCATTCATCATCTTCGCTTTCTTTTGCAGGTCCGAAAATCCTTTCTGCATCACTGTAACCAGCGCACCCGCTTCTTTCTCTCGATTGACGATCACTCCGATGGAACGGATCCACGCATAAATATCGTCCATTGACCGTGGATCATCATGAATAACGGAAAAATTCGCGGCACGAAGCACCTCCGCAAGCTTTGTCTGGATGGATGTTCCAAGAAATACTACCTCCGGCTGAAACTTCCGCACCTCCTCCGGATCAATCTTCACCATGTCCCGCAGATGCGGAATCGCCCTCGCTTCGTCAGGAAAATTGCTGAATTGATCCGTACAAACGATCTGCTTCCCTACCCCCAAAGCAAACAGAATCTCTGTAGTGGCGGGGGAGAGGGAGGCGATGCGCATGAGATCGCTAAAGTACTACGACAATATGGTTGTTCATAGTTGATAATGAGACCACACTATCCTCTCATGCCCATCCTGAATAAGCTCTCCGGCGCTTTCCCGACAACACTGCTCTATATCACCGCAGGAGTCCTCATCGATATTTGGAGTCTTGTCTGGTTCATATTCTATCCGCCCGAGGATCGTGGGGGATATTTTTGGGGTGTAGGATTTATGCTGACAGGCTTGGCTCTACTCATAATAGGCTTAATGCTAGGACGCATTGGCCGTGCTGCACGGGTCGCCGAACTGCCGCCGGAAGAAGTGACAACTGCAGTGGCTCAGGTGGAAAAAGTTGCCGCCGAAAACTTGCCCGCAGAACCACCGCCCCTTCAA
>CAYYFD010000014.1:0-16811 GCA_964471125.1 uncultured Candidatus Peribacteria bacterium | reverse complement strand
AGAAACCGCGATCGATAAAAAAAAAACACCGGTACATCACCGGATAATCCGCCACACAATCTCTTCACAAAATCCACTCCACTTACCCGCTCAGGAATATGCTCCCCATTTCTCCGCGCTGCCCACAGTAATCCAGCACAATCAGGGAGATTCAGCGAACTCTTTAGCAGCACTGCCGTAAATGCAGGATTGTGATGCGCCTCAACAAGCATCTCGCTATTGGGCGTCATCACGTGATGCTGCAAAGAACCCGCAAGCATTCTCGAAACTTGATCAATGGCTCCATCCATAGTCACAGGATCAATCGGTACGCCAAGGATGTGCACACGCTTCACATGTTGCATTTTCCATTTTTCATTTTGCATTTTCAATTCTGAAATCCAAAGAAATGAGTTCTATTGCATTCCATCTCTGATATGAGGAGAATCTCTGCCATGATACGTCTTCCAGAAGGCTTTGGTCATATAGCATCTTACCTCGCTGGCGTGGCTACAATTCTTGTCTTGCAGGCTTTGCAGCCGCAGACGAGGGTTGTGGTTGTGCCCGGTACAGCCAACCTTCTCGCACGACCTTCGACATCACTGCAACAGCGCCCACAAACCGAGCAACCTACTGCTCCCGCTCCCGAACCAACCCCGCAACCTTCGCAACCCTCACCCCCCTCCTGTAGCTCGGACCAAGACTGCGTAAGCGTAACTGCCTTCTGCGCCATTCGCTTCGGGATGTGTCAGGAATTGCTCTCGCCGGTTTGCACATGCAGTGACGCATACATGTTGCGGTGCAGTGACGCAGTAAATCGCAGCAAGCAAACCCCCTGCGAAAAGGGATGCGTGACAACACCGAGTGGCTCGCAGTGTATTAAATAAGGTAGTATTGCAGAGCAAAAATTGCATCGTTGGTCACTGTACCTGCCCGTCCGAACGGGCTTCAGGCCGGGCGGACAACATGCAACGTGCAACCTTCTATGAAAACATTCGTCGTTTCATCGGCCATGCTACTTTTCACTGCATGCAGCTTGCCTTCACCGCAACCTTCGCAACCTTCTCAAGCTGCTGAACCTACCCAAACCGGCGCATTCATGGAAGTGGATAGTGAAACAGAAGTCCTCTCCGACCAGCACATCATCGAGCCGCTGTCGCTAACAGGCTCTACCCTTCCCGAGCGACTCCTCCCGTCGGGCATTCTTGAAATCGGCGATCGTGAAGCCCCGCATACGATGATGCTCGTTACAGAGCATCACTGCGACTATTGCCGCGACTTCCTCTCGGAACATATTCCGGTGCTGGAAACGGAGTATCTCAAAAAGGGAATACTGCGACTCTCTATCGCGATCCTTCCTTTGAAAAAATATGCGGGAAGCAGCGAAGCCTCTGCAGCACTCTTCTGCGCGGGGCGTCAGGGCAAAGGCTGGCCGATGCACCTGATTCTTTCCAACCGCACCAGCATGGACAGGAGTTCACTGCTCTCCTACGCACGAGAACTGCAACTCGACGAAAAGATGTTTGGCGAATGCCTCACCGATCCCATCACTGCAGAAATGCAGAGTACACAGCAGGCGTGGCTACGAAGTCTTGGGATCAGCGAGGTCCCTACCTATTTCATCGACGGAAAGCGCTATACGGGGCTTCCATATGCGGCGGATTTGGAGGGACAGTTATCTGAAATATTGGAGGAATAATTGACTATATTGAGAAATATATTAATAATATTATTAGTTCCTTGTTCAGTCGGCTCTCACTTGCGTGCCACGCGGCACGACCCGTCTCAACTTGGACACTCATTCGAAGGAGGTCATCATGAAACAGAGGACAGTTGTGGTTTGCAGTAGCAGACCAAACATTGCCTCGGTGCTTCAGGCATCTTTGGGTCCAGACTGGAGCGTACGACACACGTCGTTACCTACGGCCATCGGCGATGCAGACTGCGTCGTCGTCCACATGGAAGACCCGAATGCGGTCGCCATGGCGGATAACGCGCTCGATGCCGACAGGGTGTCAATCTCCATCGTGGGAAGCTTCCACGAGCGAGTCGAGCGCATGCGCTGCGGGGATTTCGATGCCTTTCAGGTGCGGTGCTTGGACATTCATGTCCTCGGAGCGCGCCTCGAAATTGGCCTTGCCCGGAGCCAAGCGCTCAAGGCGAAGAGAGCCAGACTCATTGCGAACTAGTCAGGGAACCTCAGGGAACCTTGACGTTGCAGTTCGTGCCCCCCACTGGGGGCACGAACTGATTTTTAGCCTAAGAAATAACACTACTCCTTCGATACGCCGCGCCATGTCATGGTGAGTAGCCCTGAGCCTGCCGAAGGGCGTATCGAACCATAATGGCGCGGCTACTCAGGATGACACGACGCAAATCTTCACAAGCTTCCTCCGACTTGTCTCTCCGGAAATAATCTCAACATGAGATTTTGCAACACCAAATTCCTCCGCAAGAAATTCTATGAGCGCTACATTGGCCTTTCCATCTTCCGGCGCAGCAGCAATGTCAATCTTGATCGTGCCATCCGCCATCACGCTTTTCACCTGCGACTTCCGTGCTCCGGGATGAACACGGACAGCCAAAGTAATACTTCCTTTTTGAGAGAGTTCATCGCGCCAAGATTGAAATAATGCATGTGTCATCCCGAGCGTAGTCGAGGGATCGCATGTCCCACTTCGACGAACTCAGTGTGACATGGTGTGTGCTATTTCACATTTTGTTTTCTCCACTTCTCAATCTCCCCATGATGCCCCGAGAGAAGGACATCCGGCACTGTAAGACCCCGGAATTCCTCCGGCCGCGTGTAATGCGGGTATTCTTTTTTTCGCCCAAGGGAAGACGAAAAACTCTCCTCATGAGCGGATGCCTCTTTGCCAAGGACCCCGGGAATATGCCGCGCAACAGCATCGATCAAGACCATCGCGGGAAGCTCACCGCCAGTAAGCACGTAATCTCCAATGGAGATCTCTTCGTCGATCCAGCCACCATCCATCACACGCTGATCAATCCCTTCGTAATGCCCACAGAGAAGAATCAGCCACTCTTTCTTTGCCAACTTCTCCACTTTAGCCTGCTTCAACTTTTTCCCACGCGGCGAAAAGTAAATGACATGCGGCTTTGCCTTTCCTGTCCTTCCTACCTTTTCTGCCTTCACACTTTCAATCGCCTTCACTACGACATCCACTCTCATCAACATCCCCGCCCCTCCCCCATACGGACTGTCATCCACCTGATGATATTTCCCGAGACCGAACTGCCGGAGATCATGAAAGACGATCTCCAATTTTTGATCGTCTTGGGCACGCTTAAGAATGCTCTCGGTGAGAGGGCCTTGGAACATTGCCGGAAAAAGGGTGATAACGTCGATTCGCATACGTGAACATTGTAGAGAAGCAACACTATTGCGTCTCTACAGAAACATCCTTCTTCGCTCTTCTACTCTTTTTTCTTAAGACTCCACGACTTTAGTAATCGAGTAGCCTGAGCCAAGAGAGGGCCTATATTTACACCACCTATCGTGTTGATCTCGAGACACCGATCCGCCAAAACGTCATCACTGCATCCAGACCGCATGATTGTCACAATTAATGTACGGTTAAATGCTGTTTGTGTCTCACCAATACGTTGGGCCGTTGCCGGATCACAAATAAGCGTAACCCCAGCAAGTGCAGCTTGGAGATTTCGAGCTGATGCAATGCACTCCGCATCCTTTGTAGGATCGGCGTTATCAGTCTCTACTGGATCTAAAGCAAGGGTCGTATTACCTACAGATGTCTCTGACATAATAAAGAGGTGAAATTGGCACACATATTAGAAATCGCTGCCTAGAGCGCAAGCACTTTCTCGTACTTACACAAAGTGCTTCTCCCAACGCTGTGTATTGACGATTTGCACCTCTTCTACTGCACTGGTTTTAAGCAATTTTCTCGGTTCCAGTCTTTCGTAGAACGATGGCATATCTTCGCGCTGGAAGAGAATGCCACAGGCAATCTTCTTGGACGTGTCCAACGCAAGAGCACGCGCCCTCACTGCATCATCCGGCGTGTAGCCCTGCGCGTTCACATCGTAGCAACGCTCGAGAAGCATTTCGTGTGTGGCGAAGTGGTTGTAGGTTGGACATGCCTGGAGGATATCGACGAATGCAAAGCCGCGGTGGGCGATCGCTGCTTTGAGCACTTTAGTCATCATGCTTATGTCTCCAGACCATGCTCTGGCAACAAATGTGGGCTCAAGTGAGAAGACAAAATCCATAGAATTGAGCGTGTGCTCGGGGATGCCATTGGGAGCTGTATTCATCGGCTGCCCCTGCTGTGTGAGGCTGCTTGCCTGACCTGTCGTCAGTCCGTAGTTGCCGTTGTTATGGAGAACAAAAGTAATCGGATAGTTACTCCGGATGCCGTGCACAAGATGACCGACGCCCTCGGAGAAACTCGCGCCGTCGCCACCAAACGCAAGGACGGGGATCTTTGGATTCGCAAGCTTCGCACCAGCTGCAAAGGGAATAACGCGACCATGAAGACCGTGGAAACGGTAACCGAGAAGTTTGTCACTGGTATTGCCATGACATCCGACGTCATAGCAAAGCAGCACCTCATGCGGAGCAATGCCGGACTCCACAAGAGATCGCTTCACCGCAGTCCAGATACCGTAGTCACCGCACCCATCACACCAAGTGCACTGATTGGCGCAGTGGAATGCACTCATCTTCTTGGCCGATGCGGAATCGAGTGGAATGGGCATGGAAAATTAGAAATGAGAAGCGAGCAATTGCTGAAGCTCATCGACAAAAAATGGCCGGCCATCGTACTTCAGAATTTTCTGAGCAATCCTTGGACCTCCGGCAAGCTGTATCACCTGCCCCAACTGGCCTCCATGATTACATTCGATGAGCACGGTCTTTTTCGCCTTTGCCATGAGTTTTTTTAATCGCTCCGTCTTCATTGGCCAAAGGTACGTGTAATGCAGATAACCAATTTGCAATTTGCAATTTGCAATTTTTAACGCATCCAATATGACTCCCTTATTGCTCCCCCAACTCACAACTAAAAGATCTAATTCTGCATCGTCATTCTTCATTACTAATTCTGCATTCTCAATGTGCATGAGCATCGGCTCCGGTATCTCCCTCTCCATCGCCTTCATTTTTTTCATCCGTTTATCCATCTGCTCTACGGCATTTTTGGCAGTCTCATCCACCGTCCCATCTCCACTGTGTTCATCTCCCTGCGCGCAGTACGTTGCTGCATCACTTCCGGGAAGCCATCGGGGCGAGATGCCATCTTTGGCCGCAGGATCATAGCGATCCGTGCCCTTAAGTTTTTTCAACGCTTCGGGATCTGTCACAAGCAATCCCCGATCCATTGTCGCTTTCTTCTGATCGTATGGCGATTGTGTATAGAGTGCCTCGGCAATCTGTTTATCGGTCATCACGATGACCGGTGTCTGGTACTTCTCGGCGATATTGAATGCCTCGGGCATGAGATCAAAGGAATCCTGCGCATCGCTCACCGCCATCACGCAGCGGGCAAATTCGCCGTGAGCGGAGCCAATGGCAAGCAGAAGATCGCCCTGTCCCGTCCATGTGGGAAGCCCTGTTGCAGGTCCTGGGCGCTGAGCGAGAACAAAGACAGAAGGATTTTCGATGATGGCATCCAGAGACAATGTTTCTGCCATAAGATCAAATCCACCACCAGATGTCCCCGTCGCAGCTCTCGTTCCCATATGCATCGCGCCACTCATCATCTGCGCCGCTGTGATTTCATCCTCCGCCTGCTTAATCACCATACCAGTTTCGTTCTGCATCTCCGCGATGAACGAAAGCAACGGTGAGCTGGGAGTCATGGGGTATCCGCAGTACATACGGCATCCTGCATGAATGAGCCCGAGACCCATTGCCTGACTTCCGGTAATGAGTAAGTGATTTTTCCAACCAGGATTTGGCTTCGGTAATTCTGCATGCTGCATTTTGAAATTTGCTTCACCCACAAAACCAAATCCTTCCTCGATGCACTGGAAATTCATCTCCAGCACTTTTTCCCCTTTGTGCCCGAACTGCTCACGGACGAGTTCTTTGAGGTCATCGGCACTTCTACCGAGAATGGACCAAACAACGGAAGTGATGAGGACATTACCGAGCATCGGCTTGGCTTTCAGTTTTTTGAGAATATCTTCCGACGGAAGATAGATCGTGCGCACACCACCGGCATCCAGTTCCTTCTGCTGCTCCTTGGTATATTTCCACTGAGGTGTTTGATGAATGATGACCCCGCCCCTTTTGACTTCCAAAGCATTGCGCTCCAGCCCGTGATGATTGAAACAGACGAGAATATCCACCTGCGTCTCGGAGCTTTCAATGGCATCGGAGGACACATCAAGCTGGTAGCTGCTGTGTCCGCCTTTGATGAGCGACATATATTCGCGGTACCCGAATACGCAGTACCCCGCACGCTTGAGACCCTTAGCACACATCTCCCCTACAGAGTTCACACCCTGACCCTGCGCCCCCGTTACTTTGAGAGAAATTCTTGTCATGCGTTATGGGTTGCTAATGACTTTGAAAGTGTAGCGGCCCACTTCCTTACTCTCTCCTCCTGTCCATACGGCTCATTCACAACAAGCAGTGCATCCCCAAGAAGCTTTCCTCCATGATCAAGAACAAATCGCCGCATGTGCTCCCCAGCTCTACACGTGTAGAAGTATCTGTCGTCACCAAGAGCAATGATGGCAACTGGCTTTCCCGCAAGATCTGTGTCCTTCGCGCGCCCCTGCAAAAGATCATGCATGTGCGGGTTCATCTGCCCCTCTATGCCACCGGTGTTCCAAGAGCCGGATGCAAGAATCAGTACATCACCCTCCAAAAGATCCTCAGGCTTTGCAGCTTCAGCTTTGCAACTTGCAACTTGTAACTCTGTTCCAGCTCCCTTCAATGCCTCAGACAACACGCCAACGACATACTCCGTATGGCCGCTCGTAGAGGCGTAGATGATCTGAAGAGTAGACACGGAGGCATTGTACCCGAAGTCGGGGTGATCGAGGTATTTGGCTTCCGGAAAAGAAATGTTAAGGTATGTTGACTTCTTTTCATGATAGGAGAAACATGTACTTTATGAGCATCACTGTGCGAGAACTTGCTGAAAGTGACTCGCGGTTCTCCGAACAACTCGACATGCAGGTGGAACGCATACTGCGTGCCAATATTCCCGAGCAACAACGACTGCTTGCCATTAGTAGAATTATTGACGGAATCCACGTAAGCCTGACGTCTCCTGAGTACAGATCGTCCGTCATTGTTACGCCATCGCGTTTACCTCGAATGGTCGATGACGATTCCATTGACATACTTGCTCAACTCCAAGCAAAACTGCGACAGCAGGGAAAGTCTGATCAGGAAATATTCACAGCACTGGAAATGGCCGAACATGGACTACTCATCAAGCAGCAACACCGCGAACAGAAGGCCAAGAGATGCGCTTCAGAAAGCGTTGATTCTGGTGTATAATGGAGGGAATGGCTCTAAAACCCAAATCCATAGCCGTCATCGGCGCAAGCGCGAGTCCTCACAAAGTAGGACACATGATTTTCAAAAATCTGCTGACACAAGGATTTCAAGGTGATGTGTATGCAGTAAATACGAAAGGAGAAGAGATTCTTGGAAAGAAATCTTTTAAGACTATCGGCGAAATCCCGGAGCAAATTGACATGGCAATCATCGTGACCCCTGCTCCTACGGTTCCTGCAGTCGTCAAAGAATGCATCGCAAAGGGTGTGCAGACTGCTGTCGTCATCAGTGCGGGATTTTCCGAGACACATACGGAAGAGGGGAAACTTCTCGAACAAGAAATCGTCGATATTGCCCACACACAACCCGCAACCCAAAACCCGCAACTTCGTCTCATTGGTCCAAACTGCCTCGGCATCCTCATTCCCCGCCTCGGCCTTAATGCTTCGTTTGCAAAAGATCTGCCGGCGTCCGGATCCATCGCTCTTGTCAGTCAGTCGGGCGCACTTGCAGTCGCGCTCATAGACCAATCCTTAAGTATCGGCATCGGCTACTCGCAGATTCTCAGTATCGGCAACAAGGCGGTGATGAATGAATGTGATTTTCTGGAAGAGTGCGCTGCGGATGCAGATACAAAAGTCATCGGGCTCTATCTGGAGAGCATCAAAGATGGCCGGAGGTTTTTGGAGACCGCACAGCGCATCACGCAAACAAAGCCAATCGTGCTTCTCAAATCCGGAATATCGGATGCAGGACGCAAGGCAGCCTCTTCGCATACCGGAGCGCTTGCGGGAAGTTCCGCAGCTATCGATGCCGCATGCTCTCAGGCCGGAATCCACCGCGCAAAAACAGCAGAGGAATTTCTTATGCTTTTGCAAACCCTAAGCACGCAGCCGCAACTGCGAACAAATCGCATTGCGGTTATTACGAACGCCGGAGGCCCCGGAATCCTCGCAACCGACGCTGCAGAATCCAAAGGCCTCCTATTGCCTCCTTTGCAACCTGCAACCTGCAACGCATTAAAGGAAAAGATCCCCCCATCCGCCAGTGTAGGCAACCCCATCGACGTCCTCGGCGACGCTCTGTGTGACCGTTACAGCGCGGCACTGGAAGCAACGGGTGATGATGCAGGCATCGATGGTGTGGTAGCACTTCTGACTCCGCAAGTGATGACTCCCTGTGAAGAGATTGCGCGTGCGATCGTGGATTTTCACAAGCGCCAACCTCTCATGCCCGTTACTGCCTGCTTCATGGGTGGCCCCAGCGTCGAAGAAGCACAAAAGATACTGATGCAAAACGGCATCCCCTATTTCCCCACTCCCGAAGCAGCGGTGCGGGCGATGGCAACACTTCTTCCATCAGAGAGTGGAAATGGAACACATCAAACAAGAGGAGCACATGCACGTAAGGATGGAGCGCAGAATTTACTGACCGGCCATACAGGGTTGCTGAGTGAAGATCTGGCAACAGAGCTCTTCGCGCTCTACCAGTTACCTCAGCCTGAGGCTGCAGTTGCCACTACTGCCGATGAAGCCGTACGCATCGCAAAGAGCATTGGCTTTCCCGTCATTGCCAAAATCAGTTCACCGCAGATCATCCACAAAACTGATGTCGGTGGGGTAAAGGGGAATCTCAATACACCAGAAGAAGTACGCACTGCATTCGATCAAATTATGCTTGCAACCTGCAACCTTAAACCTGCAACTATTCACGGTATCCTCATACAACGTCATCTTCCTCCCGGCAATGAATTCATCATCGGCGGACTGCAGGATCCTTCCTTCGGCCCGATGGTTATGGTGGGACTTGGCGGAATCTATACGGAACTATTTCATGATGCCGTCTTCCGTATCGCGCCGATCGACGCAGAAGAGGCATACCGCATGCTAACGGAACTGCAGAGCTGGAAACTACTGCTCGGTATGCGCGGAAAAGCGAGAAGTGATATCGACGCTCTTGCACGTGCCATCGTCGCAGTATCCGAAATGCTAAGTGAGTGTCCGCAGATTGTAGAACTGGACTGCAATCCGGTTCTCGTGCGACCGGAAGGAATTATGATTGCGGATGCGAAGGTTGTCTTAACATGAGCCTCATTCAGGAGAAGACATCGAACGACGAATTTCGTCGCGTAAAAAATTCAAAATGTCATTCATTAGTTCAGATGTTGCAGCAGCTTCCGGGGAAGAAATTCCGCGACAAATAAGCGTTATAGCCGCGCTGAGATATATGTCTTTGGCATGCTCTCGATCAAAGTATGCTAACCCGTCCGGATGCATAGCCTCCAAGCACATCGTAAAAATAGCCATTGTAAGCCATTCGAGCAAATCCAAATTTCCTCCGAGAATATTCGGTCCGAAATGTTCGTCTACCCGTTGCAGAAGTACTCGTTCAGAAAGCATGGTTGTCAATTTTAGCATAGCCGGCGAGGCCCCGCGCGCCACAGCCTGCCCTGAGCTTGTCGAATGGTGCGCTTTCTTTCGCCCTTTCTTTGTCGGGCAGACAAAGAAAGGGCAACCAATAAAGCATCTAAACTTGCACCACCCCCCACTTTTTCTATACCCTTCTCATATTATGAAGCTCAAAAAATTCTTTCAGCGTTGTGTGGAAATCGGCGTCGATGCCGACGTTCGTGGAAAAAAGCAGATCGAGAAGATGCTCAAAAAAGAGGAGAAACGACAGGAAAAACTTGAGGGGGTGGAAAAAGAGCTCGCCGACCATGAGCGCACATGGAATCCGTATCAGGATTGCAGAGTGATCAACGGATCCGGAGAGGAAGATGTCAAGCGCATCGCCGTCGGTATCGACATCGAGACACCGGAAATGCTCCTCATCGACCGCCTACGTGAAAAAGGCGAGAAGATAGACGCAGTGCTCATTCATCATCCGGAGGGCAGGGCTCTCGCCGACTTGGACAAAGTTATGGATCTGCAAGTAGACATTCTTGCATCACTCGGCGTACCGGTAAACCACTCCGAAGCACATCTGAGGCCGCGTCAGGATCGCGTCTGGCGCTCCATCCACGCGGATAACCTTTTTCGAACAGAGCGTGCTGCGGAACTCTTGGAAATTCCGGCATTCTGCTGCCACACGATCACCGATAACCTTGTCTGGCGCTTCATAGAGAAGCACATCTGCAAAAAGGAATACGACGATCTCGGCGAGATCATCAAAGCACTTCTCGAGATTCCTGAATACAAGCAGTACGCACTCAAAGGCAATCCTCCGATCATTGTGAATGGCTCCAAGGGAAGCCGCCCCGGAAAGATCACGGCAACGGAATTTACTGGCGGAACCAATGGCCCAGAAGAGCAACTCATCGCCCAGTCCCATGCAGGCGTGGGGACGATCCTCTCGATGCACGTGACGGAAAAAACGCTTGAGGAAGCCAAGAAACACCACGTCAATATGATCCAGTGCAGCCATATGGCTTCCGATGCGCTCGGTATCAACCTTCTTCTCGATATCCTCGCTAAAGAAGAGAAGCAGCTCTCAACGATGGATATCTCAGGATTCATCCGGGTGAAGAGAAAGTGAAAGGACCGCTCTCCCTCATCGGCACTGCGTGGATCTTCGCCCGCAAACAACCGTCTTTAGCTGGCGTAGTTCTCTGGCTGCTTCTTCTGCCCGGCGCTGCCGTGAACATGCTTGTCACGCTACTGGACTGGAACATGAATGACGGCGCGGAAACACTCGCTCCGGAGGAGCATGCCACGCTCATACTCGTCACGATCGTCGGCCTCGTGATCCTTTCTATCCTGATGGTCTGGGGTGGAGCATGTGTCCTCATCATCGGTCGCAAACTGGTCCACTCACCGGCAGGAAGGAAGCGCACATCCATCCGAGCGATCATGCAGGAGGCACGGGTATTCATTATTCCCCTTCTCCTCACGGGCATTCTCCGGTCCTGCTTCGCACTACTCTGGAGCCTTCTGCTCATCATTCCGGGCATCATCTACTCCATCCGTACAACGTTTTATATGATTGTTATTGTGACGGAAGATGAAGCCTATCGCTCCGCTCTCAAAAGAAGTGCCTCCCTCGTTCGCGGTCATACATGGCCGGTCCTCTGGCGGATCGCCGCGATCCTCATTGTGCTCTTCGGACCCGTGAATATCCTCTCCTCCGCACTGTATGGAATGGTGGGAGAAGGATTTGGTATGACAGGAACGCTGGTGGTTGATGTTGTGTCTGCTGCAGTAAATGCACCAATGACTGCTCTGTCTCTGCTTGCATCCATGGCGATGTACGATGAATTGAAGAAGGCATAACTGCGTAGCTTGGTACCTTCGTAGCTTCGTAGAGAACCTTGATATACCAATACAAACTATTGCAAAAAGCGCCCCTACGAAGCTACCCAGGTACGAAGGTAAAAGCTCACTTACTTCGTCACTGCCTTCACCACTGCTGCAAAGGCAGCCGGTTCGTGGATAGCGAGCTCAGAGAGAGCCTTGCGATCCAGGGCGATCTTCTTTGTATGGAGAGCTTTGATGAACGGCGAGTAGCCGATCCCGTGGGCACGCAAAGCAGCATTCAGACGGATGATCCACAGCTGACGGAACGTCCTCTTCTTGGCCTTGCGATCACGATATGCATAGCGACCGGCCTTGAGCACGGCTTCATTGGCTTTCACGAATGTCTTCGAGCGCATGCCGCGATAGCCCTTGGCTAACTTGCGGATTTTCTTGTGACGCCGATGACGGACAACACCACGTTTGACGCGCATGTTCTAAAGGTAAGGAAGGAGACCGCGAATACGCTTCCCCTCAGTAGAAGACACCACAATCGTACGATTTAAACGCTTCTGGCGCTTATTCTTCTGCATGAGAAGATGATTACGGCTGTGGCGCTTAAGAGCGATTTTACCGCTTCCAGTGCGCCGAATGCGCTTCTTGCTGCCGCTGTGGGAACGAATCTTTGGCATGGGGACTTGGGGAATCCTAATGAAGAATGGGCTGTTTGCAAAGAAAAAACCCGAAAAGCTGCGTTATCTGACAATGCTATTTCTTCGCCCTCAGCACCACAACGAAGCTCGTTCCCTGCATGCGCATATCTGTCTCCACCTCTGCATCGTCCTTGAGAGCGGCGATGACACTCCTAAGCTTGTCTCCCGCAAAGGACTTGTTGCTGAGCTCACGTCCGCGCAAGCGTACAACGAATTTCACGAGATGCCGCTCACCGAGGAATTCCTTCGATCTCTCAATGAGACGATCGAGATCGTGCTGCTCCGTGCGAAACCCGAAGCGAAGCATCTTCACTTCCGTCTGCTTCGACCCGCTCTTCTGCTTCCTCTCCTTTTTCTGCTGCTGGTAGAGATACTGACCAATATCGCCGATTTTCACGACAGGAGGATTCGCCTTGGCCGCTATCTCAATAAGATCAAGCTCTGCTGCTTTTGCCAGCTCCAGTGCCTCACTGATCGGCACACGTTTGGTTTCGCCATCGATTACGAGCAATACTTCGGGATTGGTAATTTGCTCATTGGTGCGGGGTCTGCGGGTTGACCGTGAGCTACTGGAACCGATGTATTGTCTGCGCTTCTGCATACTGCACACTCAATGTGAAGGAATGCATGAATATGGTCAAGCAAAGCGCTAAAAAGCTATGCACTACGAAGCTCTTGTATACAGCACCAACTCCATCTTCACCTTGTACCAGTCAGCCGCTGTTCCCGTCTCAAGCCCGATAGAACGCATGTCCATCATCTGCATCGGCCAGAGTTTTCTCGCATGCAGCGTCTCCGCAAATGCACCGCCGATGGTGCGCTGCGCTTCCGGAAGGAGGGAGGATCGCAGGACATCACGGAATGCTCGCTCGAAACTCTGCGAGGAAAAGGATCGCAGCAGCTGATCGTCTGCGGATCTCGGCTCCCGGATATACGAGAGAAGATCCGTATTGAGATATTGTTCAAGAGCCACGATCGCCGCAGGATTTTCGATCTCCGTCTGACGCAGAATACGCGTGCGCTCATCGGGAGTGAGGGCATCGGCAACGGTGAGCATGCCGCAGAGGCGGACGAAGGTTGTGAAAGCCTCGATGCCGTCTTTGTGCAGCGACATCGTAAGACGCACCGGAGTCTTTTGAATACCATCCACTGCGGACTCGGCCGAACCAAACTCCACTCCGGAAGCCGATGAAAGGACACGAGAGGATTTCAGAGATTCCGTCAGCAGATCGAGAACGGCGACCGCTTTATCGATGTCCACTTCCGTGGGCAATGCATAAACCCGCACACGCTCCTCCGGAGATCCGATGCGTAGCGCTGCAGAGAGTTCTGAAAGCTCGCGCTGTTGCTCAATCACCTTCACGCGGTGCTCCAGCTGCGGAATCTCCTCTGCAAGCGGCAGCATGGATGCGCGGACATGTTCGACGGCTGCGATGTGCTGAGTGAGCAACTTGCCTCCGAGGAAAAGCAGAAGTGCCGAAACGGCCCATGATGCTGCAACCAGCGACCAGTGGCGGCGTACCGAGCTCATCGGAGAGTAAAGGAAAGAGTAAACGGGGAATGCGGACCGGTCTTGGGATCCTGCAAACGCGTAAACGACGGGGCAATCACCGAGAGTATCCGCTCGTCCGTGCGCAACCTTTCCACAAACTGCGCGAGTACGGTCATGCTACTGGGACCTACCCCGCGCACATCGCCAGTAATGGTTACCGTATGATCGGCAGGCACATAAGAGAAACTTGTGAGGACTATGGCACGCGGCGTTGCAGGCACCACGGAAGACGCGATATCGCCGACAGCATGCATGATGTCGACTGGTGCCGCCGCAGTAACCTTGGCATCTGCAAATGCCCGGTACTGCGTTCCGCCAAGCGGGAGAATATCCGCATCACGATCCTGCTCCAGATTGTGCAACGTACTGCGGAGTCCCGCTGCTTCGGATTCCAGAGCTGCAGCATCGCGTGTTTCCCCGCCAACTTCCACCGCTGTAAGCATCGGCAGCACCGTAAGACGCGACACACCGAGCACACTGGAAAAGACGACAGAGAAAATCAGAAGAGGCACTCCCATCCGGTGAAAAATATGTCCGATCGTCGGACGATCCTTGGGGCAAATCTCTGCCGAAAGTGTGGCTTCTGTATCCGTCATGGTTTCCCATTATTATAGCAGAAAAACGCATCCTGCGCACATCCTGCAATAGGTGTACAATGGCTGTATCTCCTCCCCCCTTCCCCGTGGAAGAACTGCTGAGAAAACTCCGTGAACTCCAGTCAGCCCTGCACACGGGAAAGGACTCTCTTTGAGGGAAAAGGCATCCCCAAACGCATTGCAGAGCTCACTGCCCGCACGGAAAGTCCCGACATCTGGAACGACCAGAAAGAGGCTAACCGTCTCTTTGGCGAACTGAAAGTACTGCGCAAACTCTGGGAACCGATCATGTCCATGGACAGCGAAGCTCGGGATCTTGTGGAACTTGCGGGTCAGGCATCCGCCGATGACCTTTCCAGTCTTGAAGGGGAATATGGAAAACTGGAAAAGCAATGGAAGGAGCTTGAGACCCAGCTCTACCTCTCGGGAGAATTTGATAGCGGCAATTGCTATCTCACCGTATCCGGAGGAGCGGGGGGTACAGAAGCACAAGATTGGGCGGCGATGCTTCTGCGGATGTATCTGCGATACTGCGAGCGCATGGAATGGAAAACGGATCTCGTGGACAAGACCGACGGACAGGAGGCGGGCATCAAAACGGCAACGATCTACATCGAAGGCCCTATGGCGTATGGATATTTGAAATGCGAACGCGGCACACACCGCCTTGTGCGCCTCTCCCCTTTTAATGCAAAAAGTCTGCGCCAGACGAGCTTTGCCTTAGTCGAGGTCCTTCCGGAAATTGCCGAGGCGGAAATCGCGATAAATCCCAATGAACTCAGAGTCGATACCTTCCGCAGCGGAGGTGCTGGCGGACAGAATGTGAACAAAGTGGAGACAGCCATACGCCTCACCCATCTGCCGACGGGACTGGTCGTCGCATGCCAGAGTGAGCGTTCACAGCTCCAGAACCGCAACCGTGCCATGGCGCTGCTCCGTGCGAAGCTGCTGGAGAAGCAGCAGGCCGAAGACTCTGCCACGAAGAAGGAATTGAAGGGCGCAACCAAGAGCGCCGACTTCGGACAGCAGATCCGAAGCTACGTGCTGCATCCGTACCAGATGGTGAAAGATCTCCGAACCGATACGGAGACGAGTGACACGCAGGGAGTACTGGACGGGTATATTCAACAGTTCATGGATGCGGAGCTGAAGAGACTGGCGGGAGCGGGGAGCTAAATGCACCAATCGCCAAAACTTAAAAAAATGGGGCGCCTTACGGCAACCCCATTCTCAAGTACACGTACAGATTCTTAAAGGTCACATGGGCGGACAGTCTTGCGACCGTTGTCGCCTGCGCGCTTTACAGCTGCCTTGAGAGCGTTCTCAAGGTAGGTGCTTGCAGACTCTGCAAGGTCACCGGCAGCCATCATGTTGTGCTTCTTGATAAGCTCCTTGATTTTCGAAGCTACGACGTAGGACATGGAGATAGGGGGGAATGAATAAGACGGCGAGATAGTAGCATTGCCAAACGCCTCTGCAAGCCAATAATCTTCATCAAATGGTGAATTCGGGTTGCCAAAAGCAATTGACGGAATGGTGGTTTTGCTTGGGATTACCTAATGGAATGCCTGTTTATGAGTCTATGGGTGGATAATTGACTTAATTACAAAAAATATTATTATATCTTTAATGACATTACGTCCTACATATCCGCAGAATAACGATCCTATTGCAGAAATGGCTGAAAGCATTATTGCTGGGCAGGAGACCTCAGAACAAACTGAGACCAGACATCAGAGAGAAATGATCCGCACAATCAAAGAACAGAGAATGTCGGGAATAGCGATGCAGGCAACTGTTCTTGGAACCGAGGCACAGAAAGTGTGGGGGAGAAAATTTACTAAACAGTACATACTGTCACTTTCCGATGAGGAACTGGACAGACTGATACGGGAAGGAGTGCCACAGGAATAAAGATTCTGTGTTGGATGCTAGTTTGTCCCCTGCGCTGCGGCTACGGGGACAATGGATCTTCGGCTTCGCGCGTCGTCCTTCGGACTCGCGCTCAGCTCGAATTCACGCAGAAGAAAACTATGAGCTGACAATCTGTGCTGTATGTCTGGTTGTCCCCTTCGCTGCGGCTACGGGGACACAGGATCTTCGGCTTCGCGCGTCGTCCTTCGGACTCGCGCTCAGCTCGAATTCACCTGTGGCGGAGAGAGAGGGATTTGAACCCTCGAGACCCTTTTGGGGCCTACGCGATTTCGAGTCGCGCGCCTTCGACCACTCGGCCATCTCTCC
>CAYYFD010000013.1:0-17481 GCA_964471125.1 uncultured Candidatus Peribacteria bacterium | reverse complement strand
TGGCGCGCGGGACCACCCCATCTAAAAGTCTTATGTAGTAGGTGAAGTTGTACTAAAAATGGCCGGAGAAACTCTCCGGCCGGTCCAAGCGTGTGGTCTTTCACTCCTTTTTGCGGAAGGAGTACAGAAAGATCAGACCCCAACAGACGTAGTTTTCGGGCTCACTCGAGTGAAAGAACCCATAGACGCTGGCGACGATGCCGGCGGCTGCAACGACGTCATACCAACGGATTGGGCGCATGACGGCAACTCCTTCGGTAAGAGAAATGATCAGCTTGGTAGTATAATAGTAAAACAAACTCTGAAAATATCCATCAATCGCTTAGTCATTCATCCGTGGCTAGTGGATGGGAATATCTGATCAAAAAATGTATTCATAAAACAATTCATACATCTGCGCAAGACTGGAAATTTGCTGATCTGAAATACGGGTGTACGATGATGTGATTTACCCAAGTTGGTAAATCCGCACACCAACACATCGGGGCCCCGATACAAACACACACCCAAGATCCTTCACACCACCGGTCGCCCAAGTAGGGAAGAAGAGACGCACAAGGCAAAACATACATATGGACCTATAAACACTAAAACAAACAGCCTTATCGTGCCTCTCTTCTTCCTTGCTCTCCAATGAACGTGACGCCGATGAGAGGATGCTTGGCGTCATGCATCCACCACTCTCCAGTGCAGCCAGGAGCTTTATGCACCTGTGTTCGCCGGTCCGGAGAACTCGCACGGCTGCGAGGATAAACAAGAGGCCAAAGGAGGGCACGGAATCGAGAACTCCTCTTCTCACTAGGTCTCAAGGACTCAGCCGCATTTATGCATCTGATAGTCCGTGGGACTCAAACAAACACAAAAAGGCCAGGTCACTGGTCTTTTTGTTTATGAGGGGAAAATATTACTTCCCCATCTCCTTCACTCTCTCCTTCACTTCCTCCATGTACGGATCAATCTCCAGTGCTTTTTGATAACTCAAGCGTGCTTCTTCGGTTTTTCCGAGAGCTGCAAGTGCTGAGCCGAGAGCGGCGTGGGCAATCGCACTTCCGGAAAACTTCTCCACAGCTTTCTGCGCTTTCTCCAGAGCGTTTTCATTCTGACCGAGTGCGAGGGCCATAGCGACGAAGCCCGCGAAGTCTTCGACGGTGACATCGGGTGTTTCAAGAAGTGCTGCGAAGTTTGCCAGAGCGAGATCATTTTTGCCTCCCTTTACTGCCTCCTGCGCGATGGCTCTATGGATCTCTGCCTGCGGTTCGAAGCCGTTTTGCAGTGCATACTCGAGGAAGGTGATCGCATTCTCGTACTCGCTACGCATGCTGTAGGCACGTGCGAGGAAGTACTGGGTTTCGGGCTTGGAGGGATCTTGATTGTAGGCGTGCTCGAGGGAGGCGACGGCGCTGTCCGCTCGTTCCGTCGTAAGTTCGCAGTAGCCCTGCACGATCCATGCGTCGCGGTAATCGTCTTGGGTGCGTGTGACAGTGCTGAGCAGTGGCAAAGCCAGCTCGCATTCGTGCACTTGCGCGAGAGATCGCGCGAGAAGAGTCGTGAGGTGGAGCTCTGTACTTTCAGGGAACAGCGCGAATTCGTCGTACGCTGCTTGCAGACTTCTTGCATAGGACCGCAGCACCGGTTCCCACCCGCCGATGACCTGCGCAAGTTCCTGCTGCGCCAGCGGGTGATTACCTTCGACGATGGCAAGGAGAGCAAGTCCGTAGTGCTTCTGCGGACTATCACTTCCGGCATCGAGCATGTCACGTGCCTGTGAAAGCTCTCCGGTGCGCAGTGCCACGATGCTTTCGAGGAGAAGAAGATCTTCACTTCTCGCCCCAGCAGCGCGTAGTGCGCGGATCGTGGAGCGTACGCCGTCGATGTCACGTCGCTGGAGCTGCGCTTGAGCGAGCTTGCGCAGTGCCGGCAGGCCTCCTCCGTTTTTCACGGACTGTTCGTACTCGTTTCCTGCCTGTGCCCAGTTTCCCTTCAGCGCAAAAATATCACCTTCCCTCAGATGTAGCACCGCACGGTCTTTCGGATCGATCGCCGCAGCTGGTGCAAACGAAGGCGCGAAGTCATTCATGGTGATGCCGCTTCCCGTTGCCGGCTGCAGGAGATCATGGCTGGATGCCCGCAGCTGCCACCACACGAGGAAGATGACTCCCAGCGCGCAGATCAGTGCGAAACCTACGGGAACAGCGATGCGGGCGGGGAGCTTCATGCGGAAGAGAGCGTAACAAATGCGCTATGCATTGTCAGTGGATTCTTCTCTGTGAATTGTTTTAAGACCACAAGCGTGGCCATTCCTGGCCGCGCGTTTGCTACGTAATGACCGCGCACCCAAGAATGGATGCGCTGGGATAATTTTTTTTACTTCTCCACCCTCGGACTCAGTTCCCCGTCATCCGTGCTATCTGCTCCCACGCTTGCGCGAGCGGCAGCCTGTGCGATGTGCTTGGGTAAGACATTCTCGATGGCACCCCACTTCGCCTCCATATCCTCGGGAAGCAAAATGGTCACCTGATCACCGACTTCCGCGCGGTAAAATGTTACCGATGCGAGTAGTACGCGGTACGCCTTGCCGTCGCAGAGAATCTTGTATTGTCCATCCTCCTGAATCAGCACGCCGACAGCCATTTTCCTTGGTGTGGGTGAGATCTGTTTGTAGATGAATTTCCCTTCATCGGTGATCGTGAGCTTCATGCCGTCACCTTCAACGAGTTTGCTCTTGGATGCGTAGTTGGCCGGTACGGGGTACGTCTGGGCGTTGCTGTCCACCATGTTCTGGCCGTCGAAGATTCCTTCGACGACTTTGCCCGAGACGACACCCGAAGCACCCATACTTCCTGCACGCGAAACGATGCGCTCACGGTCCGTATCTGTCACACCCGTTATCTGACGCAGAAGAGCATTCGCGGTTTTCAGAGAGGCATTTGCACTCTCGATGAGCTCCTGAACCTGAAGGATGACGTCGTCGGACATGGAGGGGGTGTGGAGGGAGTAGAGACGCACCGTTGGTGCGTCTTTTCATGTTGTATCAGAATGATTCTTCAGACACAGAGAGAGTTGTCGATTTCATCCTGTGAGTAATCTCGATGTCTGTGAGCAGACCGTCTTGAGCTCCGATAACACTGACGACACTGCTGCTGTTGATTGTACCCGCCTTGAGCGCAAACGGCAAGTCCTGCCCCTCCAGCAGCGCCCAGCTTGCAGCTGCCACGAAGGCATCGCCGGCGCCAGTGGTGTCGACGACGCGAACGTCGGGGCAGACCGGACAGTGGTAGAGTGTAGTACCGTCGGTTGCCATGCAGCCTTTTGCGCCGTCGGTGACACAGACGTAGCGTGCGCCGCACTGCGTGATCTTTCGCATCGCTTCCCGTACATCGGCAATTTTCGTAAAGCGTTCCAGTTCTTCACGGTTGAGGATCAGAAGCGTGGTGCAGGCGATCAGGAGTTTGTTTTGCTCTTCGTCCATTCCACGATCGAGGATGCAGCCGCCCGGATTCCATGTGAATCCTTTTTTGGAAACGGAGAGCATTGCACTGATGTCATCTTGGATAATGCAGCCCTGTTCCTGAATGTGATTCAAAATCACCCAGTCCGCATCATCGACCGTTGTGCGGTCAAATACTGCGTCGTGAAGGTGCGTATTGGTTCCGGCGGTATAGAGGATGACTCGCTCGCCGCCTGCGGCACTCAGGATGATCGAAAAGCTTGTGGTCTCTTTTTCCACCACCGTCAGACTTTGTGTTTGCACGGCTTCCTTGCGGAAATTTTCTAGAAGTCTCTGCCCCCACTGGTCTTCGCCTATTACGGAAGAAATGGATGCATTGCATCCGAGGCGTGCAAGCCCCACCGATGTATTGCCGGCTCCGCCTCCGCAGGTTTCTGTGACCTGCTCAACGCGTAACTTGGCTCCGAGGGGAAGCTCAAAACACGGGGAGCCTTCCCTGTGAATGCTGTCATGCGCAATCCGGACGAAGAGATCATAGGTGACGCCACCTATAGAGATCGTGCGCGGTTTGGCGGAATTCTTGGAAGTCACAAATGAATGGCTAAATGGTTGAATGGTTGAATGGCTGGATGCTCGTTGAGGAGTGGGATGTTGTTACATTCTACAAGCGTTTGTTTTGGCATCTAACCATTTAGCCATTTAACCATTTAGTTTAATTATTTCTATATTGCGCCTCCATGCTTTGTAGAAATTGTAGCGTCATCTGCATCGTTTTGCGGCGCTGTCTCTGGATATAGAACGCTCCGACGGAGAATGCTCCGGCGATCCACCATGCGATCGGTGGCAATCCGACATCCGGAGTGGAAGGAGCGCCACTATGGACTGTTCCGGAAGGGGGAATGTCCGGTTGGCTGGGGAATGACGAAGGTCCGGGTCCGCTTCCGGCGCCGATGCCGCTTCCGATGAGGCCGAACGGTACCGGATCCGCGGCAGTCGGATGAAATCCTCCGCCGGTCGCTGCAGGTGATCCCTGGCCTTCCGCAGAGAGATCCTTGAGCATGTCACCTGTAGTGGTGATAGGAGTCAGGCGCAGGAAATAATTCACGTCATTGAGAAGATCACGGAGCGTGTATGCACGGAGATCGCCGTTCAGTATGCGAATTTCCGTGAGGTTGCCGTCCTCCACTCCGTACTCGAGCTTGAAGGAGGAAAGGGGAGTGTCTTCGTCGAGTGCGGACCACTCTATAAGGAGTGCGCCGTCCTGCGGTGTGACATCGAGCTTGAGACCCAGCGGTACCGCGGTTACCTCGATGCTTTTTGCTTTGCTCTCGCGGTCACCGGCAAGTGCCGTAACGGCAAAGTAGTACGTGGTTCCCGGCTTGAGTCCTCCGACGGTCGCTCCGCCTCTTGGGTCCGGACTGTCGAGGTAGCTGCTGTAGTTCTTCGGCTCCGTGCCGATGTAGATGCGGTAGCCTTCGATAATGGGGTCTTCTAGAGGAGTCCAAGAGAGATCAATTTGCTCGATTTTTGAGGTCACCCGCACGCCCGTAACGCTCGGAAGAGCCTGCGAGGAAACCGAGAGTTGTACGCGCATTTCCCCTACGTTGCCGGCGTTATCCGTCAGCCGGACGATAGCCATGATTGGTCCTGCAACCGTCGGTGTGAAGATGCCCGAGTACGTACCGGATGCGGATCTGCTTTCTGTAAGTTTGGTTTCGATGTCGCCGAGGACGAGCACAGCAGAAAGCCCCGGTTCGCTTACGACGCGTACTGCGACGGGGGAGTTCACTTCCGGAGCGGCAGGATCGAAGGTGACTTCGCCTGCTTCTGCAGGGGTCTTGTCCAGACGGACGCTGATGTTTCCGGAGTCGTAGCGTCCGGATGCATCGCGCACGCGCAATGTGTGGTCTGTTTTCCGCGTATCGAGCTCGATGCTTATGGCGAACTGTCCGCTGTCGTCCGTTTCTCCTTGGACATCGCGCAGGCCACCCGTCACTTCGATATTGATGAACGGAGGACCTTTGCCTTCGACGGTGATGTTGTCGCTGCTCACCGTGCCGTCCGGCAGCGGCGAGGAAACCGTGATGTTGCGGCCGGTCTCGCCTCCGCCTTCGGTAGCACGCACGATGATCTCGTGCTCTCCGAAGACACAGGTTGCGGCGCCGGCTATAGCGCAGCTGCCGGATTCCTCCACGCGGATGACGTGCGTGGGTTCTCCGATGGCATTGGGCTCGCCGGGAGACTGGAACCGGAGCGAGAGACTGAGGCGCTTGACGCCGAAGTCACCCGGCGTGAAGCGGATCTCGCTCGGGATCAGTGCTTCGGGATCCGTCGTATAGATTTGCACCGTGCCGGTGTAGTCCTCGACGACATTGCCGTTTCTGTCCACCGCGGAGATATCGAGGGAGAGTGGTTCATAGACGGTGACCTCCTTTACATCACGGTCGAGGCGGATCTCAAAGTGATGGACGACATCAAAGTTGCTGCCGACCTGTCCGAAGAATCTGCGGCCAGCAAGGCTCGGCGGAGTGTAGGTGTTTGCACTTGGTCTGGTGCCATACATCGTTGCTGCAAGCATGCGGCTTCCCGTACTCCAGTCGTTGCCTCCTATGGCCCATCCTTCGGCTGCGATCTGGATGGAGCCTGCAATAAGCTTGCCGCTGATCAAGTCCATTGCCCGCAGATCGATGATGCCGGCGGCAGATGTGGAAACTTCAAAGATCTGTTCGCCCTGTGTGTCTGTCTCACTCGTCGCCGCAGAGATCTGGTCTTCTGGTCGGCTGGAAATCAGTGCGAAGCGTCGTCCGGAGACGGGGTTACTGTACCGGTCACGGGCGATCACACGTACGGTGAGGACTTCGTTGCCGTTTGCAGAAAGGACATCGCTCTCCGCCTCCAGTGTGCTTTGCTGCGCATCAATGGAATCCGGCAATACGGTGAATGCCGAAGTCACGGGGACAGTGTTCTTTGTTCCCTGCGCCTCCACGCTGTAGCTGCCTGCAACCGTGAGGGCTGATCCTTCGATGCGTACGGAAGCATTGCCGTCAGCGTCGCTCTGTGCGGAGAGTATGGTCTCGGGTCCGTACGGAGGAATGACCGTTACATCTATGGAGCTTTGCGCTTCCATTCCGTGGAGAGTGATACTCGTACCGAGGCCCGCAACCGTATCTGCTGCATTCAGAAGAGCAGCCGAAAGTGCGACTTGTGGAACAAGGAGAACGAGCAGCGTGATCGAAAGGTGTTTGCGCATAAATCTGACTATTCTATCAATATTTTGGTTTTCCCTCAATCAGGGGAGGGTTGTCATTGTATCGTTTTAGTATGTATTAATATGTATGTGCAGGTATGGCTGCAGAGTTTTTCGCTCCGAATTCGTCTATGGGTGTCCGATTGAGCGATCATCAGTCACTAATCTCCATTCATCCGTCAATACGCTTTCGGTGCAGAGAGCGGTTCCGAGTTCTATGATTGATGCCATGCATCGCCTTGCTCTAAAAGCTGTTGTATGTTCCATTATGCTTTCTGCTTGCTCCCTTCCGGGTACAGGCGGAGGAACCTCTAGTGTGTGTACAGAGGATTACTGGGACGGGGAGATCGGCGCGTGTCTGCCGGATGGCTGGGTGGTGGTCGACACGGAAACACTTCTCCAGCGCGGCGTTCCACCGGAGACGATTGTTGCATTTCAGTCGGAGGAGGCAGTCTCGGGTCAGTTTCCGACGGTGGCGGTGAACCGTGAGCTCCTTGCGAAAGAAGTAAGTAATGAGGACTTCAGTTCGGCAAGCATGCGTTCTGTTTCGGTTCTTCCCGGCTACACACTTATCGATGTTCGCTCCGCACGCGTCGATGGGTCGAAAATGGATGTGCATATTTTCTCCGCGCAACCGAGCGAGTCGGAGCCCCGCAGGAAGTACTATCAAATGAGTTTCAGTGACGCTTTGCGCGGGTACACCGTGACTGCGACAACGCCGGTAGCTATCGAAGATGCGCTCGAAGAAAAGCTCTTTGCGATCTTTGAAGGGTTTACGCTGAAGGATCCGGAGGCGGTGAAGAAGTAGAGTTTGAACATTCCCATTCGCCGCACACCAGTAGGTGGTGCGGCTTGTTTTGTGCCTACCAATTGCAGCCCAAATTGAGATCCCAGAGATCCCAGCCGCACGCCTACTGGCGTGCGGAATGAATGAAGTGGTGGGAATTTTCTTGTATGATATATCGTGTCGATGTTTTGGTGCCGTCGCCAAGCAGTAAGGCAGGGGTCTGCAAAACCCCCATGCGTGGGTGCAATTCCCACCGGCACCTCCAAAAAAACTCTGTTATCTCCGTGATTTTCAATCTTGCTATCGTACTATTGGCATATGGAAGCCACGCAGCGACCAGCAATCTTCGGCGATCTCTACGATCCAGAGTGGGACAAGTTTCCGGGCGATCCTGTCCGGTGGGACATCGCGGCGACAGTGCTTCGTGTGTACCGTTTACTGGAGCAGGGGAATCTTCCCGAAGCGCAGTACCTTTGGGCGGTAGCTACAGAAGAACTACGCGGAAGATTCCGCAGAATCATGCTGCGGAGAACAGATGACTATCCTGTTGTTGCTGAAAAAAATATTGATCAGCTTCTCGGTGATATTCGGTCGGTGATCAATTTACTGAATCGCTCGACCAATAATGAGACATTGCAGATGTCATGGCGGATCGTGAGTGAACGTTTGGCCTAACCAAACGTTAGCGCTTCTGGAAAGAAAATCAGTAGTAACCCGAGTGTATACATGAGCGCACCGCCAAAGATCAGCGTGAACCTTCTGTACTTTGTCGTGAGGCCGGTTGCGTGAAGTGTGAAAACTGCGATGCCGAAGATCACGAAGTCATCGATCATGTACATAAGGATGAAGAGCCCGATGTAGCCGTAGCGGGCGGCATCAGTCACGTTATTAAACGCGAGGATCTGCGTGAAGATCGCGGGGAGGCCTGCAGTACAGACGAGCTCGATCATGTTCACCGAGACCGCGAGCACGGCAACTCCGAGGATCATCGCGGGCCAGGCGGAGTACTCCATGATCTCTTTCATCCGCGCAATCGTGCGCTGGCGTCTCGAGAGATTGGTTACTTTGCACTGGTTGGGGTCTTTGCCAAAGGCTTCATAGAGGTAAAAGCCTCCGCCGCCGATCGCCACGAGTCCGATGATTTTTTGGACCCACATGTTGTAGCCGATGAGGAGAAACACATTGAGCCATGCAGCGATGAAGAGGTAGTACACGGCGCCGCTTACAAAGAGGAATGTGCCGCCGATCACCCACACCTTCTTCATGTCGTGAGTGTTGATGAGCAGTGTGAGCAGTGTGATGAGCACCCACATCGCGCAGGGATTAAACCCGTCGAGGAAGCCGAGGAGGATGCTAAGCATCGGGAGAGACATGACCGTGAGATCCACCGGCCCGATGAACCAGAGATTGAGCGTGTATTTTCCCGTATCCGTCTCGCAGTGCTCGGTACACGTGGCGTTTGCCGCACTCATCACCTCGACACTGCGATCCGGTCCGTCGAGGAATTCCTCAAACGAGAGACATCCGCCTGCCGCACTCTGGCACTCGTCATAGAGTTTCCGCAGATGCACTCCGGTCGTGATGTCGGTGTCGTACCCCTGAAGAATTTTCCCGTCGATGATGATCGTAGGCACACCCTGCTGCAGAGCTGGAGCGTGATCCTGCACTTTTGCAAAGAGCTCCGGTGACCCGATCTCCGTGATCTCGTGGTATTCCACATTCCATCCTTCTTGTAGTGCCAACGCCTCGAATGCCGCGCAGTGCGGGCAGCCATCACGGACGAATACAACGATATCGGCTCCGTTGACCGATGCATACCGTTCTTCGGGAATAGGTGCAGAGACCAGTCGCTCCGGGTGCAGGGACCCGAGAATCGCGACGGGAATAAGTGCGAGGACGAGAAAGGAGAGGAGGCGCTTCATAGGTTTCGCCGATTATAGCACATCGAAGATGAAATTCCTTGAATCCTCAATTGCATTGGTGCTACCATTCACGAAATACCATGGAAAAGAAGCAATCATCCTCGCAGGCATCCGGTAACCCTTCCGACTACGTCATTGCGACGATGGGAAGCCACACGGCGCTGCAGATTCTGCACGGTGCGCGGCAGGAAGGTATGCGCAATCTTGTCGTCTGCAAGAAGGGAACGGAGCGTGCGTACAAGAGCTACGGTGTTGCCGATGAGATCATTCTCGTTGATGACTGGAGCGAGTGGGAGTCCATTGAAGACGAACTGATCAAGCGTAAGGCGATCATCATTCCGCACGGGTCGTTCATCGCGTATATGGGCCACGATCGTGTGAAAAACATGCGTGCCATGTACTTCGGAACGAAGGAGATTTTAGAGTGGGAGAGTAACCGCACTATGGAGCGCAAGTGGCTCGAGGCAGCGGACCTGAAGCTCCCGCGCGTCTTTGCAACACCGGAAGAAATCGCAAAGCCCGTCATTGTGAAATTCCACGGTGCAGGAGGAGGATTCGGCTACTTCATCGCCAAGAGTCCTGAGCAGTTTTACGAGGTGAAGAACCGGAAATATCCGGAGCAAAACGATTTTGCGCTGCAGGAGTACATCGTGGGCGTACCCATTTACGCGCATTACTTCCAGTCAGCTCTCACTGGGGAACTGGAGATCATGAGCTTCGACAAGCGCTATGAAAGTAACGCAGACAGCATCGGTCGCATCCGAGCCGAAGATCAACTTGCTGCAAACATTTTCACGTCCTACACGATCGTCGGCAACATTCCGGTCGTCGTCCGCGAGTCGTTGCTTCCGGCATTCTTCACGATGGGGGATCGTGTCGTCGAAGAAAGTAAAAAGCTTGGCGCGGGAAAAGGTCTCTTTGGGCCTTTCTGTCTGGAGTGCATCGTCACACGCAAGCTTGAAATCTTCGTCTTCGAAATCTCCGCACGCATTGTCGCCGGAACGAATCCTTTCACGATGGGATCGCCGTATAGCTGGCTGAAGTATGATGAGCCTATGAGTACCGGCCGTCGCATCGCCCGGGAGATCAAAGAAGCCATCACACAAGGGGCGCTGCAAAAGGTATTGGGATAATGCTATGGCCGGCAGGAAGGCCGTCGTATTGCCCGAGAGATCAAGTTTGCGATAGAGCAGGGAAAACTTGCAAAAATACTGGGATAGTTCATTATATATAAGTGAATGAGCCCCTGCCCCCGTTGGAGGTCAGTCCAGAGACCGACGAAGCGTCGTTACGGAAGCTTCTTCATGGGTATCTGACAATGGGACTCTCTCCGGTGGAGAGGACTTTGCTGGAGGGGCATATTGCCGACGGCATCGAGGAAATTATTCTCGGATTTCGTACTTTTTCCCAGAGACTTCTTGCGACATTTTTCCTTTAGCTGGTCCGCAAATTGTTCACTATCGTATGCGCGTTGCCGGTGCAGCCAGTCCTACGCGCGGTGCAGAGGAGATGCTCGATCTCTGCCAGCGTCATCTCGCGTGCTCCTTGCAGGTACTCAAGGCGAAAATGGAAAACATCCTTTTTCTCTCGGGTCCTAATGCCATCCTTGCGCAGGTGATGAATAACTTCATCCTGTTTGTTCTGGGGTTGGCGGTGGATGATAATCTCGTACGGCAGGGGGAACCGGGCTATGACGACTACAGACAGAGATTGGAAGAGCGTCAACGCAGGACATACGGAGAAAGAGGTTATGATTGTTCGGATTTCAAAAAAACAAAAACTCCTCCGGAGTTTGATGCTGATATTGCATTGGCTTTACGGCAGGAAGGTATTATGCGGGAGATCATTGTGAGCATGTATGCAGGTGACGAAGGAAATCGCGTTGCCTGTTTCCCCCTGCTTCTGCCTGCCTTTCAGAGGCTACTGAAGATGGGCTACGAGAACATGGATTTCCGATAATCGCTGCTGTCTTGTTGCATTCCCACGTGTCCTCCTTACACTGCCGTCCCATGGCAAGTTTTCGCGACCCCAATATCAAGAATACCAAGCGACACGATGTCGTCGACGAGGAATTTGCAAAACGCATCGTTGCAGCCGGGGAAGATCGTGTTGCCTTGCTTGATGTGATGAAAGGAAGGACAAAAACCGAAGTTACAGTAACCCTTGATTGGATCTGCTCCGCCAGCTCCCAGAATGCGAGTATTGCACTGGCAGCGGCGAATGCAGTAGGTTCGATTAAGGCTCAGAGAGCTGTTGCGGATTTCATCGATCTACGCAGCGGTCACTATTCCGAGCAACTTGTCCGGCAGGCGCGCAAAATTCTGGAGCCTAAGTCTTAGGGGTAACTTGCTTTATAGCAAATACATGTAGTAATATCTATATATGGAAAGACGACGTGGCGAATATTTCGTAAATACCAAAGCTGCCGATCGCGGAGATGCTGATCTTGCTGCGCAATTGCGTGCAGCAGATGCTGCAGGCCGTTGCGAGATCGCTGATACCCGCTCTGCCAGTGAAATAAGTGATGCCTGTGCGTTGCTTCTAGCTTGGGATCGAAGTGTAGGGCGTAACATTCTGCGAATCGCTGTAGATACAAGACTGCGATCTGTCGCGCAGTTGGCACTCAAGACCATGCGCAGTTTAACGCGGGAGTATCAACCGAGTGATGCCTCCGCAGCTGAGGCTGTTCTCAATGATCCGCAGATTCAATGGAGAAACACCCGCCGCAGCAGAGTGCCTCCCAAGAAATCCGCCGCAGGTGGGAGTTAACATTTTCTTCAAAAAAGCGGTACTATCCTTCTATGGATCTCTCTTCCATTCTTAAAGGCTACGACCAGAAGCATCTCTCGGTCGGCATGCTTGGCGGTCATAGCGCTCTCGACATAGCACATGGGTGTAAGAAACATGGATTTGGAACTGTGTGTATAGCGAGGAAGGGGAGGGAGAAGACGTACGAGCAGTATTTTCGGACAAGGAAGAACAAGGGTTGTATCCATGAAACCATCGTCGTCGAAAAATTTGAGGATGTACTTCTAAAAAAGCATATAGAGAAGCTCCAAAAGCTGAATACAATTTTTGTTCATAGTAGATACTTCTGGGTGTACTTCAGCGATTACGCGAAGGTTGAAGGGGAGTTCGCTCTCCCCATCTTCGGTTCGCGACATTTACTGAAGTTGGAAGAGCGCGATCAACCGTATAACCAGATTCACCTTCTGCGCGATGCTGGTATCCGTACGCCGAAATCCTATAAGTCCTACAAAGATATCGACCTCGGGCGCATGGTGATCGTGAAGGCGCGTGAGGCTCAGCGCAGCTACGAGCGGGGATTCTTTCTCGCATCAGCTACGGACTATGAAGAGCGTGTGGCACAGCACATCGCCTCAGGAATGATTACGGAAGAAAGTCTCAAGGGCGCGACGATCGAAGAATTCATCGTCGGTGCGCCGGTGAACTTCAACTTCTTCTATTCTCCGCTTACGGGAGAACTGGAATTACTGGGTACGGATACCCGCAGGCAGACCAATCTCGACGGCTTCCTCCGGATGATGGCGGAGGACCAAGCATGGGCAAAGCAGTTTACTCCCGTGAAGATGGTGGAGACGGGGCACATCGCGGTCACAGTGAAGGAGTCGATCCTCGAGAAGGCCTTTGAGCTTGGGGAGAAGTTCGTTGCGCAGTGCAAGAAGCTCCCGAAAAGCATTGATCCGACTGGTAAGGGCATCATCGGGCCGTTTGCGCTGCAGGGAGCTGTGGTCACAGAAGACGGCAAAGAGGATATCGTCATCTTCGATGTAAGCTTCCGTATGCCGGGTTCTCCGGGGACGTTTGCCACTCCGTACTCGCGGTATCTGTACGGCGAAAGTATGTCCGTAGGTGAGCGCATAGGAATGGAACTTCGCACCGCCGCAGACGAAAAAGTTCTGGAGAAGGTGGTGACGTAGTCGTTAGGTAACGGTATATATTAGATTCGTCGATGCCTGCCCCCCTCCAGTTCCCCGCCGTTTCGGTACAGCACAAAACCTTCACGGTTTCAGTTCCTGCTATGGAGCTCCCTTCCGGCGAGATCCTTGGGATCTTCGGCAAGTCAGGATCCGGAAAAACCACGTACCTTAAAAAGATCCGTGAGCATTTTGCTTCCGAGCGTGTGCATTACATGTCGCAGGCGGATTGTCTCCTCGAAGAAAGCACGATCCGTCAGAATATAGAATTGGGATTGGCATGCTCCAGCAAGTCGCCCAAGGAATCGCTGGTATGGGAAAAGGCGTACGCCACTCTTCTCTCTGAGCTGGAGATCGACCGTCACCTCCACAAGCTTCCGCGGATGATGAGTGGCGGACAGCGCAAGCGTGCGGAGATTGCACGGTGTCTGATGATGGATCCGGAGATTCTTCTTCTCGATGAACCGTTTCAGGGGATTGGGCATCTCTTTGAAGCAGTGACGAGTGGCTACATTCTTGCGCGGACAAAGCGCAGTGGGGCAACGGTGATCGTGAGTCATGATTTTCCGCTGCTCTGCAAGTTCTGTGATCGGGTGCTTCTTATGGATGACCAAGGAGTGATCGGCTTTGCTCCGACCAAAGATTGCCTCTGGCGACCCGATTCTCTGCGTGCAGCTTGGACGCTTGGCGTCGAAAATGTTGTACCGTCTGATGCACCGCATTTTCGTATTGTTGGTGCGGAAGCCAAGGCCGATCCGCATTCTCTGCTTGCATTCTGGGCCCATAGCGCGCGATGGACTTCAGAGGAGGCAGATGCAGGATTGATTCTGGCAATCGACCGTTCATCCATCACGGCGCAGCGTACGTATCTCATTCATGGCGTCACCTTTACTCACATCGGTATGGGGCATGCAGAGATCGAACTGGTTGCTGCAGGCAGCATCCCCGAAAAAGGGGAGATCTTGCTGACGGTTAAGGATCATTGGAGAATTCCTACTGCTTGATGCTCTCCCAGGCCTCTTCATACAGCGCGATATCGTCGCCTATGTCCTTGATGTACTGGAACTTGGCGAGTGTTTCGGCTGCGGCAAACACCATGGGGCTTTCGCGGATTTCCGGAGAGATCATCGACATTGCGGCTATGTTGGGGCTACCGTATTGGATTTCCTCCGTAATCGCAGCGGAGACTTCCGGCTGGAGAATGAAATCGATGTAACGGTGTGCAAGGTCGCTGTGAGGGGCATCTGCGGGGATCAGCATGTTATCGAGGAATGTCAGTGATCCGTAATCGGGGATCTTGTACTCGATATCTGCGTTTTGGGTGTGCATCTGGAGGATGTCACCGCTCCATGCGTAGGCGACCCAGACATTTTCATTAACCATGAGATCGATAGGACTGCTCTCCGTGATCTTTGCGACGTTGGGCATCACGGACTTCAGGAGGTCAACTGCCGCGGCGATCTCCTCGGGATCCACGGTGTTGGGACTGTAGCCGAGTTCCATGAGTACGGACCCGAGGACATAGCGCATATCGTCGATCATGGCGATCTTGCCCTTGTACTCGGGCTTCGTAAGCTCCTTCCACGAAATAATTTCGGCCTTCACGTTTTGTTTAACGTACTTCGTATTCACGGCAAAGCCTGTGGTGCCGAACGCATACGGAACGCTTACCTCCATCTTCTCGTCGAAGTACTTTCCGCGAAACGCATCACCGATATTTGCCAGATTTTTCAGACTCTTCTTGTCGATCATCTTTGCTCCACCTTCCGCTTTGATGATATCTACCATGTAGTCCGAGACGACGATGACATCGTACACACCGGGGTTGGACTTCACGCGTGCGAGTGCCTCTTCGTTACTCTTGATCACCTCGTAGGTGACGGTTGCACCGGTTTTCTTCTCAAAGTCGCTGATCGTATCCGGTCCGATGTAATCGTCCCACGAAAGCACCGTAAGCTCCTTGGGGCCGGTATCCTCTGTATCGCGTGAAAGGGCGTAGTAACCGGTACCGATGACACAGAAGGCAAGAATGACGACGAGGAGCTTTTTCATACAATAGAGGAGGGAAGTAAGCGGGGGTTTACAATAATCCGTGCCGTTTTCGGAGGCAAGCGTTAGAGTACGCGGTATGCGTACTGTGCTTGCTGGACTCCATGCACTGAATGTCCTCTTCTGGGTTCTCTCCATCCTGCTCCTCGGGCTGATCCTCGTGGTGCCGCTTCTGAGTATCGACCGGAATTTCACAGTAACGCTGGCCCTCTCCACGAGTGGCATCACCGGTATGTGGGATGCAGCGCTTCTTTCCGCTCTGAGGAATTCCGTTATGCTTTCGGTGGCTGCTTCGCTCTTTGCCATTGTCTGTGGAGGACTTCTTTCGGAAATTCTCCGCAAAACGCCGCACTGGCTTTTTATCATTGTCGTGGGTGTCTACGCAGTGAATCCTGTCGTGCGTGCACTTTCATACTTTGAGCTTTTTCATATCTATACGCCGGTCTCTGTCTGGTCTGCGGCACTCTTTGGCGACCGCCCTTCCTCCACGATTGTTCTCCCTGCACTCGTCCTCGGAATTCACTATTTTCCGGTCTATCTCATGCGGCATCTCTTCGTCGTGAAGCAAAGCAACATGCTGCATGACTTGCCGCCTGTTCTCGAGTCCGTCTTCGATGACATTCCGCTCTGGATCCGCGGATTTCCGATCTCGTTTGCGCTGTTCTTTCTCCTCACATTTTTCGATTACTGGGTCATTCAGATGATCAGCGGCAATACTGCACTGTACTGGACGCCGCTTTTCATCCAGAAAGGGTTTCAGGCGCGTGCCGTAAGTGAGGCGGCATTCATGATCGTGGTGGGGCTCGCGGTCACCTTTGCTGCGTACCTCGTTGCACGTCTGATCTGTAGCAGCATTCTTCTGCTCTGGCGGCGTCTGCGCCCTCTGTGGTTCGCCCGTATGCGCCGGCAATCTCCGGTGATGCTTTACGGGAAAAGCATTGCGGGCTGGAGCGTGGTGCTTCTCCTGAGTTGGCCGCTTCTTTGGTCACTCATCTCCGCTGTGAATATCTTTTCTGGAGGGACATTCACTCTGATGCCTCATACGGCGCGCGCCATTCTCGTGATGCTCGGGCTCGGTGCGGCGACTGCGGGGCTTTCCGTGTGCGGGGGCTTTGCACTGTCCGTGGTCTTTCAGGAGCATCCGAAAAAGCGCGCATGGTGGCTCCCTGCGCTCTACTTCCTCGCGCTCGTTCCCGAAGCCGCATACGTCCTTTTCAGTCTTGTGGTGACCGGCAGCGGGCTACTGAAGGGCAACATTCTCTGGCTGCTCTTCCTCATGACTTCCTTTAGCATTCCTATCAGCTTCTTTCTCTGGGAGAGTCTGTGGGGGAATCGCGAGCGGCAGAAACTGTGGCTGATCGGTTCCGCATTACTGAGACAACCTGCGCAGGCGATTACTCTTGCGGGTCGCGAGTGGAAGCGTCAGGCGGCGATTGCGTTTGTGGTGGTGTTCTGGCTGACCACAGACAACGTCTTCATCACCGATTTCGCTGCCGGTCCCAAGTGGAAGCCGCTCTCGGCCGTCATCTTCAATGCGACAAAGCGCGGGTTTTCTGATGCAGAACTCCTTTCAAGCTTCCTTGGTATGCTGGCGATTCTTGGGGTGATCGGTGGGGTGATGCTCTGTACGCGCATACCCTCACAAAACAGCGGCAATAATTGAAAATAAACAAAAATGTGATACAATATCATAGTTATGAGTCCCATAGGACAGCCGACCTTCATTTCAGAGTTCTCACCTGTTGTGGACAGGTTTTGCCTAGAAGGTACACAGGATGCATATGCAGCCCTTATTGCCATGGCCGCAGCGCATATCGATAATCCGAGTTCCAATCTGCGACAAGCCACGAGTGACGTTTCCACGACACTCGATATCCATGGACGCACAGAACGCATGGCGGATCAGATCTTTGATGATATTCAGCGTGTTATCCGCGGGGAGCCGATCAGTGTTGTAGGAATAACAGGGGAATAGCGAAGAGAGAGAATTTCCCAAGAAGGATATGTCTTTTTTCCGGAAGCCTATTTACACTGTCGTCTCAGTGGGGCTGTAGCTCAGTTGGTCAGAGCACCTGCTTTGCAAGCAGGGG